>QHBZ01000001.1 GCA_003244055.1 Pseudonocardiales bacterium
GTGCCGTCGGTGAACGCCACCAGCGCGGGGCCGTCCCACGGCTCCATCATCGTGGAGTGGAACTCATAGAACGCCCGGCGGGCCGGGTCCATCTCGGTGTGGTTCTCCCAGGCCTCCGGGATCATCATCAGCACCGCGTGCGGCATGGAGCGCCCGCCCAGGTGCAGCAGTTCGAGCACCTCATCGAAGGACGCGGAGTCGCTGGCATCCGGGGTGGCGATCGGATACAGCCGATCCAGATCACCGGGGATGAGGTCGGTGGCAAGCCGGCTCTCCCGGGCGTGCATCCAGTTCCGGTTGCCGCGCAGCGTGTTGATCTCGCCGTTGTGCGCGACGAAGCGGTACGGGTGCGCCAGCGGCCAGGACGGGAAGGTGTTGGTGGAGAACCGGGAGTGCACCAGCCCCAGTGAGCTGGTGACCCGCTCATCGGACAGATCCGGGTAGAAGCTCACCAGTTGTTCCTCGGTGAGCATCCCCTTGTAGACGATCGTGCGCCCGGACAGGCTCGGAAAGTAGACGTCTTGGTCGCGCTCAGCGCGCTTGCGCACGCAGTACACCCGACGCTCCAGCTCCAGCCCAGTCTCACCGTCGGCGGCGCTGTCCTCGCTGGCAGGGCCACCGCTGGTCAGGAACAGTTGCCGGAAGCGGGGCATCGCCGAGCGGGCGGTCGGGCCGATCCCGTCCGGGTTGACCGGCAGCTCCCGCCAACCCAGCACCCGCATACCCTCCTGCACCGCGATGTCCTCGACGGCAGCCATCACGGTGGCCTCCGCCGCGTCGTCGACAGGGAGGAAGGCGGTGCCGACGGCGTAGCGACCCGGTGGCGGCAGATCGAAGTCGACGACCTGGCGGAAGAAGCCGTCCGGCACCTGGATCAGGATGCCGGCGCCGTCGCCGGTGTCGGGCTCCCCGCCACGGGCGCCCCGGTGTTCGAGGTTGCGCAGCGCAGTGAGAGCCTTCTGCACGATACCGTGATCGCGGTGGCCCGCGAGGTCCGCCACGAAGGCCACGCCGCAGGCGTCATGCTCATAGGCGGGGTCGTAAAGGCCGGCTGCCGCGCGACCTCGACGCGGTCCAGGATTCGACCCTGCAGGCAGGTAGGTAGCGGTCACAAGCACCTCCCGTCGTCTCGATTGGGTTTGACACACGCATCGGGACGACGTGCACCCATCTGCGGTTACCCTCAGGTTACCTCAGCGGGTTACCAGGCCGTTATCACTTCTGGCCAACGGTCTGGCCGGCGCAGCGGGATTGACTACGCCTCCGGCGAGGTTGACAAATCGTCACGCTGTGCAGCCGCTGGAATGAAGCCGCAGCACTCAAGCGTATCTAAACACTTCCGGTCGGGAATATGTACTGAATGTGCCGTGCATCTGTGGCGTCGGCGAAGGTCACGACGACGTTGCTACCCGTTGCGGCCGGAGTCGGGGCTCCTCGAACGGCCCCAGGGGTGAGGTCCTCCCGCGTCGCCCATCCGGGTGCACAATCGTTGTCACCGGAGTCGCCGGAGCAGCAGCAGCTGCCGGGAAAGGATGCGTGGTCGGATGGATGACCGTCGGCTGATGTTGGTGCATGCCCACCCGGACGATGAGTCGTCCATGACCGGCGCGACCGTGGCTGGCTACGCGTACGCCGGCGACGACCCGGCGGCCTTCGCCGGTGCCGACCTCGACGAGGCGGTACGGGCTTCGCGCCGGAGCTCGGCGCGCCGTGGCAGGTGGCGAAGGTCTACTGGATGACGTTGTCGCGCAAGTTGATCCAGGATGCGGTGGACGCTGGGGTGCTGTCTTCCATGGAGGTGGTGCCCAGCTCGCTGCCCGATGAGGAGATCACCGCGGTGCTGGACGGGCGGGTCTACCTGGACAGCAAGGTCGCCGCGCGCCCACCGCAGCCAGGTGGATCTGCGGGACGGGCTGTTCGCCGGCCTCGCGCCGCTCACCGGTATGGAGGTCGTGGATGGGCACTCCTGAGGAGATCGGGTATGCGTTGAGGTGCTTGCGCCGACGCGGCATCAGGCGATGGGGCTCCAGCCGGGCCGCGATGGCCGTCACCATCGTCACCGGCGCCGACGGCCCGGCGGTGCTGCTCACTCGACGCGGTGACTCGTTGCATTTGCACGCAGGGCAGTGGGCGCTCCCCGGTGGACGGGCTGATCGCTGGGAGTCGGCCTCCGGCGCGGCCCGCCGTCAGCTCGCCGAGAACCTCGGGATGCGCCTGCCACCTGAGTCAGTGCTCGGGCTGCTCGACGATCACGCCATCGACAACAGACTCGTGATCACGCCGGTGGTGCTGTGGGCCGGCGAGCACGGTGACCACCTCCGCTTGAGCCAGCGGCTCCAGCAGGCCCGAGCCGATGACGTGCTCGCTGTCCCGTTCACCGATCTCGACGTCGAGCCGGTGTTCGTGGCGAGCTCGGAGTCGGAGAGCTCGGTGATCCGGCTGCCGCTGCACGGCGGGTGGTTGCCTGCCCCTACCGCTGCGGTGCTCCACCAGTTCCGCGAGGTTGTCCTGCACCGCCGCCGTACCCGCGTGGCCCATCGCTAACGCGGTGGGTGAAGGTCTGCCGGCAAGCGGATCGCCCATCGGAGACGCGAGACTCTGCCCGATCGCCGACCGCGACACTTGTGCAGGGCAGCTGGTGGCCTATGCAGAGGGCACCGCGTCGCCAACTGATGCCGAGACCAGCCCCACTACCAGGGGGTGAGGGTAAGCCGGCGTGCTTGACGCCTGCGGCACGAAAAGAGTGGCCACGAAGAAGCGGTGGTCAGGCAGCTCAAGGATCCGAGGCTCGCCATCCTGGTCGGTCCCGCTGACCACAAGTCCCGCCTGTACGAGCGTGCCGAGGTAGGCCAGGTTGAGCCCGAAGTTGCAGTAGTAACGCTCGGTCGCCGTCGTGTTCCGGTAGGCGGCTGCGGACCAGGTTCCCTCCTTGAGCTGCACGGTCATGCTCTGGCCGGCGAGGGAGCAGGCCAACGAGGTGATGAACAGCGTAGAAGCGTAGGGGTCGTACTCAGCATGCTGGGCGTCTGCGCGCCAAGCATGCTGCGGTAGGGGCTCCCCGGAGCGATGATGAGGCCGTCGAGCCCGGTGAGCGCGTCCTCTCCGCCGTCTGCAACCCGGCCGGTCGAGATCCAAGTGACCTCGGCGGACACACCCTGGTAGGTGCTTGCGTGCTCCACCGCAGCGGCCGTGGCGAGATGGGTCTCGTTCCTGGGTTCGTAGTCGCCGATGACGCCGATGCATACCATGTGGCCAGTCTTGCGCGCCGAGCCAGCTTCCGCCTCAGATCCGGTCCTCTGTCCGGAGCGTGTCTCATGAGCGGATCCTCCTACGGCACGATCGCCGGTGGCGAACTACCCTCGCGTCGTGGACTGGTCAGTCACCGACTCGCCGGTCGTATTGGTGCGGCTGTCTGCAGTTGACGTCGGAGAGGTGCTCACGCTTCAGCGCGCGGCGTACGTCACCGAAGCTCAAGCCCATGGCGACCTCGCCCTGCCGCCCTTGGTGCAGTCACGCGCCGAGCTGGCGGCGGAGTTGACCCACCCTCGGGTGTTGGCACTGGGGTTGCGGGAGGGCGCGCGCCTGGTGGCGGCAGTCCGCGTCCGCATAGAAGATGAAGCCGCCGAGCTGGGCCGTCTTGTTGTCGCGCCCGACCGGCAAGGGCAGGGTCTGGGCAGCCGCCTGCTGCGTCAGGCAGAGGTACAGGTGCCCGAGTGCGTCCAGCTGATGCGGTTGTTCACAGGTGAACACAGCCTCGCGAATCAGCGCCTTTACAAGCGACACGGCTACACCGAAGATCATCGGACCTCCGGCGGTGGTTACCAGCTCATACGCATGACCAAGGTCCTGCGACGCGTCGACTGAGCGAATAACTCCAACGGTCTCCGGTGCCACCGGCCGATCCGACAATCGGCGCCTCGAACCGCGTCTGCCTCAGCAGCCCTGATTGCGAGCGGCTGCCCGGCCCGCGCAGCCGAGCCGTTTCCTTCGGGCAGGTGCCGACACCACCACCGACTCAAAACCCACGTCCAGGGCTGGCGGGTCGAGCAGTATCCCGACGACCGGATCACCTGGACCACCCCCACCGGACACACCTACACCAGCCACCCCCACGACTACCGACCCGAACCACCTCGGCCGCCAGAAGCCGATATTTCGGATATCAGAACTGAACTGCCGCCGCCGTTCTGATCGCCCAAGAGTCCCCAGCGGGTCTGGGTCCAGTCCGTGGGTGCGAACTGTGACCGGTCCGCCGGGCGATAGCGTGGGCGGGTGCGGTTGGCGACGTGGAATGTGAACTCGGTGCGTTCGCGGATGCCCCGGTTGTTGCCGTGGCTCGACGCGCGGGCGCCGGACGTGGTGTGCCTGCAGGAGACCAAGCTGCCCGCGGAGGTCTTCGACGAGCTGGTTCGCCCTGCGCTGGCCGAGCGCGGGTACGCCGTCGCCCACCACGGCGACGGCCGGTGGAACGGGGTGGCGATCGCCTCCCGAGTCGGTTTGGACGATGTCGTCGCCGGATTGCTCGACGAGCCGGTCAATCCGGTAGGACAGCTTCCGGGCCCCGAGGCCCGTGCGGTGTCCGCGACCTGCGCAGGATTGCGGGTGATCTCGGTGTACGTTCCCAACGGCCGCACCCCCGAGGACCCGCACTACCAATACAAGTTGGACTGGCTGGCCGCGCTGCGCGCCACCGTGGCCGCCGGAACTCCCGCGGTGAGTGTGGTCTGCGGCGACATGAACGTGGCGCCCACCGACGAGGATGTATACGACGCGGCAGCCTTCGTCGCCTCGACCCATGTCACGCCCCCTGAACGCGACGCCCTGCGTGCCCTGGGCCTGCACGACTTGATGCGGGAACGCTGGCCCACCGAGCGGATCTTCACCTACTGGGACTACCGCGCAGGCATGTTCCACCAGGACCGAGGGATGCGAATCGATCTGATCCTGGCCGGTGCGGACGTCGCGCCTCGGACCTGCGCCGCGTGGGTGGACCGCCAAGCTCGCAAGGGCACCGCCCCCAGCGACCACGCGCCAGTGATCGTGGATTTCGATGATGCACCGGACGGGGACTGCGGCCCCGTGGTGCGTCGGAGCGGCAAAGCGACTGCTCCAGCGGTCAGGCGGGATCAGAGTTCGACTTTTCGCCGTTGGCCTCGGTGAAGACCCGGCTGCCCAGGAAATCCTCCGGCATCAGTGTGGTGAGTTCGTCCCGACCGACGGCTTCGTCGGTCGTCATCATCCGGCTCGCGTGCCGCAGCCGGGCTCGCTCGATTGCATTGCGCACGCTACGAGCGTTGGCGAACCGCGGCTGCGTCTTGCGGTTCTCGAGGTACTTGCGGAAGGTCTGCTCGCCCTCAGGGGTGAGGGAGTAACCCTCCGCACGGAGCAGGAGCTTCCCGATATCGTCCAGCTCGTCCAGGGTGTAGTCCGGAAAATCGATGTGGTGGGCGATGCGGGAACTCATCCCGGGGTTGGATGCGAAGAACGCATCCATCCGGTCCTTGTAGCCGGCGAGAATCACCACGATATCCTCCCGGTGGTTCTCCATCACCTGCAGCAGGATTTCGATGGACTCCTGCCCGTAGTCGCGCTCGTTGTCCTCGCGGTACAGGTAGTAGGCCTCGTCGATGAACAGCACGCCCCCCATCGCCCGCTTGAGGACTTCCTTGGTCTTGGGCGCGGTGTGTCCCACGTACTGGCCGACCAGGTCGTCGCGGGTCACCGAGACCAGGTGCCCTCGACGCAGGTAGCCCAGCCGATGCAACATGTCGGCCATCCGCATCGCTACGGTGGTCTTCCCGGTGCCTGGACTGCCGGTGAAGCTCATGTGCAGGTTGGGCGTGGAGGTGGACACGCCGAACTGGGCGCGGGCCCGGTCGACCAGCAGCAATGCGGCGACCTCACGGATCCTGGTCTTGACCGGGGTGAGACCGACCAGGTCGGCGTCCAGGGACTCGAAGACCTCGTCGATTCCGGTGGATTCGCGTTCCTTGGCGAGATCGACCCGGGCATCCGGCGGTAGCGTCTGTTCCTCGCTGGCGGGCTCTTCCTCGGATGCCCCCTCCCCGGCCGATTTCTGGCCGGGAGAGGACATTCCGAACCTGATGCGAGTGGTGGGTGCCTCGCTCATTGCTGACCGTTGTACCGGCGGCCGGGCGGCGCGTCGGCGGCGTAGGGATGCAGTGTGTAATGGATGGTGCGGTCGTGAGCGTCTTGGCGGTCCAGTCGGAAGCCGGGCTCATCAGACGGCCGCTGCACGATAAAGGACAGCGCGACGGTCTGCTTGCCGTAATTCGCGTTGTAGGCGTTGAGCCTGATGTAGTGCTCAGGCTTTGCCTTGCGGCAGGCGTTGACCTCGGCGAGCACTCCTGCCGCGTCGGTCAGGTCGAACATCGGCAGCCCCCACATGTCCCAGTAGACGTTGCGGGGGTGTGGGTCATCGGTGAACTCCACCGAGCAGGGCCATTTGTTGTCCAGCGCGTACTGGATCTGTGCGGTGATCTCGTCGTCGGTGAGGTCCGGTAGGAAGGAGAAGGTTCCTTGGGTGATTCGCATTATCGGCTCCCTAGATCCGACTCAGGTCGAGGTCGGAGTCTCGACCACGTCGGGCATGTCGGTCGACTCGTAGTTGAAGGAGATGTCCCCCCAAGTGGACAGCGCGACGTCCAGAGCAGAGCACTTCTTCGCAGCCGCCTTGAGGATGTCCTGGGCCTCCTTGCGGTAGTCCCGGCCCTCATTGCGAGCCTTGATCATCGCCTCTAGTGCGACCCGGTTGGCTTCAGCGCCCGCGGCGATGCCCATCGGGTGGCCGATCGTTCCGCCACCGAACTGCAGCACCACGTCCTCGCCGAGGTAGTGCAGAAGGTCACCCATCTGCCCGGCGTGGATCCCGCCCGAAGCCACCGGCATCATGCCCGGCATAGAGCCCCAGTCCTGGTCGAAGAAGATGCCCTTGACCGGGTTGATCGGCTGCTTCATCTCGCGACAGGTGTCGTAGTAGCCGGCGGTGGCGTTCGGGTCACCCTCCAGCTTGCCGACAACGGTGCCCGCGTGGATGTGGTCCACCCCGGCTAGGCGCATCCACTTGGCGATCACCCGGAAGTTCACGCCGTGGTTCTTCTGCCGGGTGTAGGTACCGTGCCCGGCGCGGTGCAGGTGCAGGATCAGGCTGTTGGCCCGGGCAAACTTGGCCATCGATTGGATAGCGGTGTAACCGATGGTGAGGTCAATCATGATGATCACGGTGCCGACCTCTTTGGCGAAGGTGGCCCGCTCGTACATGTCCTCCATGGTGCCCGCGGTGACGTTGAGGTAGTGGCCCTTGACCTCGCCGGTCGCGGCGATAGCGCGGTTCACGCCTTCCATCGAGTACAGGTACCGGTCACGCCAGCGCATGAACGGCTGGGAGTTGATGTTCTCGTCGTCTTTGGTGAAGTCCAGCCCGCCGCGCAGTGCCTCATAGACCACCCGGCCGTAGTTGCGGGCCGACAGGCCCAGCTTCGGCTTGGTGGTGGCACCCAGCAGTGGGCGGCCGAACTTGTCCAGGTACTCGCGCTCCATGATGATCCCGTGCGCCGGACCCTGGAAGGTCTTGACGTAATGCAGCGGGATCCGCATGTCCTCCAGCCGCAGCGCCTTCAGGGCCTTGAACCCGAAGACGTTGCCGATGATCGACGAGGTCAGGTTCGCGATCGAGCCTTCCTCGAACAGGTCGATGTCATAGGCGATGTAGGCGATGTACTGGCCCTCGGTATTGGGGACGGCGTCCACCCGATAGCACTTGGCCTGGTAGTGCTCGTGGGCGGTGAGCCGGTCGGTCCATACCACCGTCCAGGTCGCCGTGGAGGACTCGCCGGCGACTGCGGCGCCGGCCTCCTCCGGTGGCACGCCGGGTTGCGGGGTGATCCGGAACGCGCACAGGATGTCGGAGTCCTTGGGCTGGTAGTCCGGTTCCCAGTAGCCCATCTCGGCATAGGGGATGACCCCTGCCGACCAGCGATCTGCCTTCTTCTTCTTGGTTCCCTGTTTGGATCCATTGACTTCGGTGTCAGCCACGCTTGCCTCCTCTGGTCTGGTTTAAGCGTGGCGGTAAATACTCAGCTTGTCTATCAAGTCTTCGGGTACGACTGTGTAATGTTTGCTCATGACTGAGTCCCGGTTGCGCACGTTGGTGGCGCTGGCCGCCACCGGGTCGGTGCGCGCCGCCGCCAGCCGCCTGACCGTCACCGAGTCCGCAGTGTCGGCCTCGATCGGAGCGCTGGCCCGCGAGCTCGGCGTACCTCTCGTAGAGCCGGTGGGCCGCGGAATCCGGCTCACCGCGTCCGGCGCCGTCTACGCCCGGTACGCGCGGCGGGTGCTGGGACTGCTCGACGAGGGCGCCGCGGCCGCGGTCCAGGAGCTCGACCCGGAACAGGGCCGGCTGCGGCTCGCCGCGGTCACCACCGCAGGAGAGCATCTGCTGCCCGCCCTGCTCGCCGAGTTCCGCAGGCGTCACCCCAGAGTGGCGCTGGCGCTGGAGGTGGCCCCCAGCGTGCAGGTGTGGGACCTGGTCAGCGCACACGAGGTCGACCTGGTCATCGCCGGACGCCCGCCGTCGGGAGTAGAAGCTGAAGTGGTCGCCACCAAGCCCAACGAGCTCGTGGTCGCAGCGGCGCCCTCGGTCGCCGAAGCGTTCGACTGGGCCAGCACGCCCTGGTTGTTGCGCGAGCAGGGCTCAGCCACCCGGACCAGAGTGGAAAGCTACCTGAGGTCCCAGCACGTCGCAGCTCCTCGCCTGGTGCTGGGTTCCAACGGGGCGGTGGTGGCCGGCGCGGTGGCCGAGCTCGGTTGCGCGCTGGTCTCCCGGGACGCCGTCGCCGAGCTGCTGTCCGACGGGCGGCTGGTCACGGTGCCCACTCCGGGCACCCCGCTGCTTCGGCCGTGGCATGCGGTCACCGGTGCGTACTCGGGCGCGTCGACGGCACTGTTCGTCAGGCACCTGCACGCGTCCGGCTGGCGACCACCGGTAACCGGCCCCCCGACGGATCCACCCACTGGGGGACGTGCGCCACGGCGGTCCGGGCCTAGGCTCGGTGGTGGCGGCGTGGACTGGCCCGTCGCCGTGGAGGGAGGGCCATGATCGAGGCGCTGCACGGAACCGCTCGAGCGATGGTGAGCCGGCCGCGCGGCATTCTCGCGGCCGACGAGAGCATCGGCACCATGTCCTCCCGGCTGGAGAAGGTCGGGGTTGCGGCGACCGCGGACAACCGGCGGGACTACCGCGAGATGTTGGTGACCACCCCTGAGCTGCATGAGGGAATCAGCGGGGTGATCCTGTCCGACGAGACCTTCAACCAGAAACTCAGTGACGGGAACAACTTCCCGCTGGCCCTGCACGCCCTGAACATCCTGCCCGGAATCAAGGTCGACACCGGTGCGAAAGACCTGGCCTTGTCACCCGGAGAGAAGATCACCGAGGGCCTCGACGGGCTGCGCGAAAGGCTCCGGGACTACGTCTCGCGCGGCGCCCGGTTCGCGAAATGGCGTGCGGTGATCACGATCGGTGAGGGCAAGCCGACCGAGCGCGCGATGCGGGCGAACGCGCACGCGCTGGCGCGCTATGCGGCGCTGTGCCAGGAGTCCCTCGTGGTGCCGATCGTCGAGCCTGAGGTGCTGATGGACGGTGACCACACCATCGAGCGATGCGCCGAAGTGACCCGCGCGGCCCTGGAACAGCTACTGGCGGCGCTGGACGAGGCCGGGGTGGATCTCGCCGGCACGGTACTCAAGCCAAACATGGTGGTACCCGGCACGACGTCAGGTCAGCAGGCCAGTCCCGAGGAGGTCGCCGAGGCGACCGTGGCCACGCTGCGCTCGGTGCTGCCCGACTCCCTGGCCGGGGTGGCCTTCCTCTCCGGTGGCCAGTCGCCTGAAGTGGCGACTGCGAACCTGGCCGCGATGCAGAAGCACGAGACACCGTGGCCACTGACCTTCTCCTTCGGTCGAGCGTTGGTCGACCCGGCGCTGAAGGCGTGGCACGGAGATCCGGCCCTCGTCTCGGCGGGCCAGCAGGCGCTGGCCGACCGGGTGCAACCCAACTCGGCCGCCGTGGCCTGACGCTTAACGGAAGAGACCCTCGCGTAACGCGGTAGCCACCGCCGCTGCCCTATCGGTCACCGCCAGTTTCCGGTAGATGCCCCGCACGTGGCTCTTGACCGTCTCCTCACCGACCAGTAGCTCGGTCGCGATAGCCCGGTTGGACGAGCCGCTGACCATCAGGGAAAGCACCTCACTTTCCCGGTGGGTGAGGCCCAGATGCGCGCCGGGCCAGAACTCGCCGGCCCGCAGGCGGGCGGCGGACGCTCCGGCTCGGGCACTGAGCCCCGCGTCGACGACCACGCCACCGTCGTGCACCCGGTGCAATTGTTCGACGAGCTCCGGGCCGTCGATGCGCTTGAGAAGGTAACCGGCCGCACCGGCCTGGATGGCTTGGAACAGGTACTGCTCGTCGTCGTAGACGGTCAGCAGGACGACCCGGCGGCCGGGGGAGTCCGCGATGAGTTCGCGGCACAGATCCAACCCGCTGTCCCCGCCCAATCGCACGTCGGCGAGGACGATGTCGGGGTTCAGCCCAGCTACCACCCGCCGGGCGGTCGCCGCATCCGCGGCCTCACCGACCACCCGGACCCGCCCAGCGAAGCGACTGAGCATTGCCTTGAGACCAGTGCGCACCATCTCATGGTCATCGACCAGCACCACACGTAGCGGCTGGCCTGCCATGTGCTGAGTGTAATCGGCCTGCTAGCCCTTGTAGGTGACTCGGTGGCGACACGGTTGGGCCGGATCCCCTCGCCTCTCCCTCCAGAAGGGGACGCCGGGCCGCAGCCACCTTGCTTACAGTCCAGCACGGCCTATCGCGGCTTGGGTGGTTTTGCGGGGGATGCAGAGACAGCGGCTCGTGAGGTCTTGCGGAACAGCGCCCTCGTGAGGCCTTGCGGAAGAAAGGGTGTGTGTCGTGCCCGACAAATTGTTACGGATGGAGCTCGCTGGATCCAGTACCTCGCGGCCGGTGATGCTCGCGATTGCCGGCGACAGCGCTGCCGGGAAAACCACGCTGACCCAGGGGTTGGTCGACGCACTGGGCGCCGATCGAATCACCTCCCTGTGTGTGGACGACTACCACCGCTACGACCGCCAGGAACGCAAGGGGTACCCGTTCACCGCGCTGCACCCGGACTGCAATTACCTGCAGATCATGGAACAGCACCTGCAGCTGCTGGCAACCGGGCAGCCGGTGCTCAAGCCGGTCTACGACCACGACACGGGCCAGCTCACCCGGCCGGTACTCATCGAGCCCACCGAGTTCGTGATCGTGGAGGGCCTGCTGCCGCTGCACACCAGGTTGGCCCAGGCGTGCTTCGACATCACCGTCTACCTCGACCCGCCAGAGCACATCCGTCGCGACTGGAAGGTCAAGCGCGACACCAGCAAGCGGGGGTACACCCCCGCACAGGTGCTAGCTGAACTCGACAAGCGCGAGCCCGAGTCCGAGGAATTCATCCGCCCGCAACGGTCCGCCGCCGACATCGTGGTCCGGTTCGGTCCTATCGAGGGGCGCCAGGACCCACCGGACACGCCGCTGTCGGCTGAGCTGACGCTGCGCCCGACAATCCGCCACCCGGATCTCAGCGGGGTCTTCCGCGAGTCCGACCGGCGCGCCATGCACCTCAAGCTCAAGCGTGACGAGGACGGCAGGCCGGTGGAGGGCCTGCATGTGCACGGGTACGTGCCCCGCGAGGAGAGCCGGCTGCTGGAGAAGGCGATCTGGGCAGAGCTCGACACCGAGTCGGAGCTACCTGTCACGCTGGGCCACATCGGTGACGGCACCCGCAGCGAGCCGCTGGCGATCACCCAGCTGCTGTTGCTCTATCACATGCTCGACTCAGTTCGCTGAGTGGTCGCGCAGCGGCGCCGGCGTGGGATCGCGCACGGTTGGCTGCTCTCCGGCGAGTAGCCGGCCGATGCCGCGCAGTTCCGGCAGATCGTGTACGTCGACGGCCAACGCCGGCACCGCGATCACCGGGACCGCCGGATGCGCCCGGCGGAACCGGGCCAGCAGCCGGCGTTCCCGCTGGGCCAGGGCGACCCGGTCGGCGTGTAACCGCAGCACCGCCGCAGCCAGCGACCCAGCGGAGTTGGCGGCTGGGCCCGCTCGTTCCAGCGACTCAGCCACCGTCTCGGCGCGTGCGGCCGGGAGCTGCGCGAGCACCGGATGTGTCCGGTTGAGCACCAGGCCCGCCAGCGGCATCGACTCGGTGGCCAACCGGTCCACGAAGTAGGCCGCCTCGCGCACCGCGTCGGCTTCCGGAGTGGCAATCACCACAAACTCAGTGCCCGGAGCGCGGAGCAACTCGTAGGTCGCGGTGGCCCGCTCCCGGAACCCGCCGAACATGGTGTCGAAAGCCTGCACGAACGCCGACGCGTCAGCCAACATCTGGCCGCCCAGGATCGTCGAGATCGCCCTGGTGAACAACCCGAAGCTGGCACCCACCAGCCGGCGCACGCCGCGGCCGCCGGCCCGCGCCGGCGCGGACAGTAGCCGGATCATCCGCCCGTCGAGGAACGACGACAACCGCTGTGGAGCGTCCAGGAAATCCAGGGCCGAACGCGACGGTGGCGTATCGACCACGACGAGCTCCCACTGGCGTGCCGCCACCAGCTGTCCCAGCTTCTCCATCGCCATGTACTCCTGGGTTCCGGAGAACGATGAGGAGATGGCCTGGTAGAAGGGGTTGGCGATGATGATGGCGGCCCGCTCCGGGCTGGCGTGGGCCTGCACCATCTCATCGAAGGTGCGCCGCATGTCCAGCATCATCGCGTGGAGCTGCCCGCCGGCCGCCTGGATCTCCGCGGTGGGGGCCACCAGGCGAGGGTTGTTGGTCAGCTCCGGTAGCCCCAGCGCCTGAGCGAGGCGTCGAGCCGGGTCGATCGTGAGTACCACCACCGATCGGCCTCGCTCTGCCGCTCGCAACGCGAGCGCCGCAGCCGTCGTCGTCTTACCCACACCGCCCGCGCCGCAGCACACCACGACCCGAGTGGCGCTGTTGTCCAGCAGCGCGTCGATATCGAGCGGAGTCGGCGAACTCATCGCACCCCCTGCCTGCGCAGCGCTTCGGCGAGCTCGTAGACCCCGCCGAGATCCACTCCGTCTCCGCCGGGTTCGGTCAGCTCCGGAAGCTCGATCAAAGGCATGCCGGCGTCGGCGAGTCTGGCGCGGGCATGGCGCTCGGCCTCCACCCGCATCGCATGTTCTACGGTCTCGGCGACCAGGCCGTCCAGCACGGCCGGGTCCAGATCCAGGCGGGCGGCGAGCAACCCGGCCCGGATCCGATCGGCCTGGATCTGCCCGTTGGCCGCGGCGGTCACCGACTGATCGGGCAGCCGCGATGGCCGCGCCCGGTTGACCAGCACGGCGCCCGGACGCAGGTCCGCCAGGTCCAGCTCCCCGACGGTGTCCAGGGTTTCGGCTACCGGCATGTCCTCCAGCAGGGTGACCACGTGTACCGCGGTGTCCGCGGAGTGCAGCAGCCGTACCACCCCCTTGCTCTGATTGTGGATCGGGCCGACCTTGGCCAGGTCGGCCATTGCCCTGGTGACGTCGAGAAACCTCACCACCCGCCCGGTCGGTGGGGCGTCGAGCACCACTGCGTCGTAGGTGCGGATGCCGTTGGTCGCCCGGGTGGTCGCTTCCTTGACCTTGCCGGTGAGCAGCACGTCACGCAGCCCCGGTGCCAGCGTGGTAGCGAATTCGATCGCGCCCATCCGGCGCAGTGTCCGCGCCGCGAAGCCCAGGTTGTAGAACATCGTGAAGTAGTCCAGCAGGGCTTCCTCGGCGTCCACCGCCAGCGCCCGGACCTCGCCGCCGCCGGGAGCGACTGCGATGCGCCGCTCCTGGTAGGGCAACGGTGGGATGTCGAACAGGTGCGCGATGCCTTGCCGTCCCTCGACTTCCACCAGCAGCGTTCGGCCGCCCCCGCTGGCCAGGGCCACCGCCAGCGCAGCGGCTACCGTCGTCTTGCCCGTCCCGCCCTTGCCGGTGACGACATGCAGGCGAGCCCGGACCAGCTCATCAGACCACATACCGTGAGCCTAGGCGGCCGTGCCTCGCGCTTCAGCGCACCGTCGAAGCAGTAACTGTCAGTTACCTTGTGGGAAGGACCAGGGCAGGGTGGGACGGATGTGACCATTGGGATGCGGACACCCGAATGCCACTGACGAGCGGTGCAGCGGCATTCGCTAACGTGCTCGCCCATGACGACCTGGGAGTACGCGACCGTGCCGCTGTTGACCCATGCCACCAAGCAGATCCTCGACCAATGGGGAGCCGACGGCTGGGAACTGGTCACTGTTACGCCTGGGCCGACGGGGGAGCAGCTGGTGGCCTATCTCAAGCGCCCCAAACAATGAACTGGTCGGGCCGGCTGATCGAGCTCGGGCTGGTGTCGCCGCCGGTAGCCGCGCCGGCCGGGGTGTACCTGCCTGCGGTGCGCAGCGGATCTCTGGTGTTCACCGCCGGCCAGTTGCCGCTGGTCGACGGGGTGCTCGCGGCCACCGGCAAGCTCGGTGCCGAGATCGACACCGAGCGGGGTCACGCGCTGGCTCGAATCTGCATGCTCAACGCCCTGGCCGCGGTGGACGCATTGATCGGGCTCGACGCGGTGGTCCGGGTGGTGAAGGTGGTGGGGTTCGTCGCCTCGGCACCCGGGTTCACCGCGCAGCCTGCCGTGATCAACGGGGCTTCCGAGCTGCTCGGTGAGGTATTCGGCGAGGCAGGCGCGCACGCCCGGTCCGCGGTCGGGGTCGCCGAGCTACCGCTGGGAGCCCCAGTCGAAGTCGAGCTGGTCGTCGAGGTTTCCTGAGCTGCAGCCCGCCTCCAGCGCATGATCGTGGTTCAGGTGCGTTGCGCGACATGTCGTGTCGTCCCTGGCACACAAACTATGATCAAGGTGGCCTGCCTAGGCCTCAGTGCATCGCGATGCGCACGGGCAGGTTAGCGGGCCCGGCGGGCTAGACGTTGGGGCTCGAGGATGAGCACGCTTTTGCCTTCCAGGCGCAACCATCCTCGCGCAGCGAAGTCGGCGAGCGCCTTGTTCACCGTTTCCCGGGAGGCACCGACCAGCTGAGCGATCTCCTCCTGGGTGAGGTCATGGGTCACTCGAAGCATGCCGGCCTCTTGGGTGCCGAAGTCATGCGCGAGCTGCAGCAGCGCCTTGGCCACCCGTCCGGGTACATCGGTGAAGATCAGGTCGGCGAGCATGTTGTTGGTTCGGCGCAGCCGGCGAGCGATCACCCGCAGCAGCTGCTCGGCGATCTCCGGTCGCTTGGTGATCCACTCTCGCAACGCGGGGCGGTCCATGCTGACGGCTTTGACCTCCGTCACCGTGGTAGCCGTCGACGTCCGTGGTCCTGGATCGAAGATCGAAAGCTCGCCGAACATGTCCGAAGGCCCGAATACCGCGAGCAGGTTCTCCCGGCCGTCAGCTGACTTCCGCCCGATCTTGACCTTTCCTGACTGAATGATGTACAGGCGGTCGCCCAGTTCGCCTTCGGCGAAGATGATGTGGGCTCGCGGGAAGCTGACCGGTTCCAAGGCAGTTCTCAGCGCCTCAACTGCCGACGGATCCACACCCTGGAAGATGCCGGCTGTGGCCAGGGGATCGGTCACCGCGTTCCTCCAGCTGCTCCAATGCCACCGCTCACGTTGGGTGGAGTCTAAAGCCGTTGGCGGGCGCGGCGTGACGTGACGTGACCGAAGCTGCGTGAGCCGCGGTTGGGCAGGGCCGTGTCGGGTAGCCGACGCAACTTGAACAGTTCCAGCGCGCGACCGATCCCACTGCGGAACAGCGCCCGCACCTCGTCAGGTCGAGCGGCTTGCAAGAACTCCTCGACGTCGTTCTCTTGCACTGTGAGGTGGCGCAGACGGCTCTCCAGCCGCTCCATCCCGAGCGCAAAGAACATGAGCAACACGGGGACTGCGGCTACGAACCAGACGGTCATGGTGCGGAGGATCCTGCCGTATCCCCCGACCAGATGTGTGCGCGGGGTCGCGTGTCGGGCGTGTCGGGCGAACCGACCTGGCCCGCCGGCGTGAGGCTGGGCGAGGCGGACCGCCGCCGCGTCCGTACCCTGTGGGAGTGCCAGCTCGGTCGCGCCGGTCCTTCGCTGCAGAGAGCCATCTTGCGCTGGTTCGACGAGCCCGCCGGATGGATCGCGTACTGGCCGTCGCCTACCCGGATGCACACTGCGAACTGGACTTCCAGACGCCGCTGCAGCTCGCCGTCGCCACCATCTTGTCGGCGCAGAGCACCGACAAGATGATCAACCAAACCACGCCTGCGCTGTTCGCCAAGTACTCCAGTGCCAGGGACTACGCCGCTGCTGATCGGGATGAGCTGGAGCAGCTGATCCGGTCGACCGGGTTCTACCGGAACAAGGCGGCGGCGCTGATCGGGCTCGGTGCGGTGCTGGTCGAGCGCTTCGACGGCGAGGTGCCCGGCAAGATCGCTGAACTGGTCACGCTGCCGGGAATCGGGCGCAAGACCGCCAACGTGATCCTCGGCAACGCCTTCGGAGTGCCCGGCATCACCGTCGACACCCACGTCGGGCGGCTGGTGCGCCGGTGGGGGTGGACCGAGCACGACGATCCGGTGAAGGTTGAGCACGCGATCGGCGAGCTCGTGCCGAAACGGGACTGGACGATCCTGTCTCACCGGGTGATCTTCCACGGACGCCGGGTGTGCCACGCTCGCCGACCGGCGTGCGGGGTATGCCCGCTGGCCGCGGACTGCCCCTCGTATGGTCTCGGCCCTACCGAGCCTGGGATCGCCGCCGCCCTGCTGCGCGGGCCCGAGGCGCCGCACCTGCTGGCGATGGCCGGATTGCCCCCCGACCTGGCAGCCGATCCCGGGTCAGAAGTCGGTGTCGCGGCCCCCGGGTCGACTCGGTGAAGCCTGCGCTGCGCTGGGTGCTGGTGACGGCGTTGCTCGCGTCAGCGCTCGTTGTCGCACTGTTGCCTCTAACGTCCGGGCCTCGAACGTCCGGGCCAGGAACGTCCGGGCCAGGAACGTCCGGGCCTCGGGCGTCCGGGTTCCAGTCGAGCCGCACGGCAGCCGCTCAAATCAGTCAACCAGCCCAGGCCGCCGCCGAGGCGCCGCCCAGTATCGAGCAGTTGAGGTCCCGGGCGGTTCTGCAGCCGTGTCCGGCCGCGCACCCAGGCGCTGCCCGGGGGCCGCTATCCGGCCTGGTGTTGCCCTGCCTCGGCCAAGAAGGGGCGGTCGACGTGGGGGCCGCATTGGCCGGGCGGCCGGCGTTGCTCAACCTGTGGGGGCCGCTGTGCCAACCGTGCGCCCAGGAACTGCCGGCGCTGGCCGCCTACGCCGCCGAGCCTGGCGCGGTTACCGTGCTCGGTGTCGAGGTCCAGGGGCTGCCCGAAGGAGCACTTGATCTGCTACGCGCACTGAACGTGCACTACCCATCGGTCAGCGATCCCGACGGCAGGCTGCGCGCCGCGCTAAGCGCCCCGCCGGTACTTCCGCTGACCTACCTGGTCTCCGCCGACGGCCAGGTCAGCCAGCTCAACCCACCAGAGGTACTGCGTAGCCCGCAGCAGGTGCGCGCTGTCGTGGAGCGGTATCTCGGCCCCGGAGCCGCCAGATGACCGGACCGATCCCAACGGGTGCCGCCAGGCCGGCGCCGCTGGAAACGGGACCGCTGGTCGATCCCAGATCGCTGCCCGGATGGCTCGATTTGCTGGTACGCCGGACCGCCGAGATTGGTCCCGGTGATCTCGGTCGGATCCCGGTGCCACGGGTGGGCGGCCGACCCGCCGCGGTGTTGGTGCTCCTCGCCGAGGACTCGCGCACCGGTGAGCCGGATGTGCTGCTGCAGATGCGCTCGCAGGACCTGTCCGCGCACCCCGGCCAGGTCTGCTTTCCCGGTGGTGCGGCCGAAGATGGTGACGACGGTCCGGTTGCGACGGCGCTGCGGGAGGCCGTCGAGGAGGTCGGGATCCGCGCCGACGATGTGCGGCCCATCGCGGTGCTGCCGCAGCAGTACCTGCCGCCGTCGGATTTCGTCGTCACACCTGTGCTGGGTTACTGGGAGCGGCCCGGAGCGGTCGCCCCGGTGGATTACCGGGAGACCGTTGCGGTCGCCCGGGTGCTGCTGCGGGTACTTGCGGAGCCGTCGAACCGGCTGATCGTGCGCGGGCCCAGCGGGTACCCGTACCCCGCGTTCGTGGTACCTGGGATGCTCGTCTGGGGGTTCACCGGCGGGTTGCTGGCCGCACTGTTGACAATGGGCGGCTGGGCACGGCCCTGGGAGCCGGCGGCTGAATACGACCTGGACGCCGCAAGGCGGCTGGCCGAGCGGACCGAGGTGATCCGGTGAACTGGGTGGACGTGCTGGTGCTGGTGCTGGCCCTGCTCGCCGGAGTCTCCGGCGCCCGGCAGGGGATGGTCACCGCGGCGGCGTCGTTCATCGGCGTGCTGGCCGGCGCAGTGATCGGGGTGCGCATCGCGCCCTCACTGATCGAGAGCTACCAGAGCCCAGAGGCCCGGGTCGCGCTCGGAGTGTCGATCGTGATCGTGCTCATCGCGATCGGCGAAACGCTCGGTGTGTTGCTGGGTCGGGCGGTGCAGCGCCGGATCGACGCTGAGGCGCTGCGCCAGGTGGACAGCTTCCTGGGTGCGGTGGTGCAGGGTATCGCGGCTCTGGTGGTCGCCTGGCTGGTCGCCCTGCCGCTGTCGAAATCGTCGGTCTACTCAGGGCTGACCGGGGCGGTGCGGGACTCGTCGGTGCTGCGGATCGTGGACACCGTCATGCCGAACGTGCTGCGCCAACTGCCCACCGAGCTGACCAGCCTGTTAGATGTCTCCGGGTTCCCCGACGTGCTCGCGCCGTTCTCACCCACCCCGATCACTGATGTCGGGCCGGCGGATCCGGTGCTGCTCAACAGCCCGATAGTACGGCAGGCCAAGGCCAGCGTGCTGAAGGTCCGCGGCCGGGCGCGCTCCTGCTCCCGGGCGCTGGAGGGCAGCGGGTTCGTAGTGGCACCCCAGCGGGTGATCACCAATGCGCACGTCGTCGCCGGTACCGACCAGGTCCAGGTGGAGATATCCCCGAACAACGCGCTGGACGCCACGGTGGTCAGCTACGACCCGGAGGTCGACGTCGCGATCCTGAAGGTACCTGGGTTGCGGGCGCCGGTGCTGCCACTGGCCCCGAAGCCGGCCATCTCGGGGTTGAGCGGGTTGGTACTCGGATACCCGCTCGATGGGCCCTACACGGCCTCTGCTGCCCGGGTTCGGGACCGCATCCACCTGCGCGGCCCGGACATTTACAACGCGTCAACCGTGGTCCGCAATGTCTACACCGTCCGCGCCGTAGTACGCAGCGGCAACTCCGGTGGCCCGCTGCTCGACAGCGCCGGCGAAGTACTCGGCCTGGTGTTCGGAGCCGCCGTCGACAACGACGAGACCGGGTTCGTGCTCGCCGATGACGAGATCTCCAGCCAGGTCGCGGCCGCACCGAACCGGAATACTGAGGTCTCCACCGGCAGCTGCGCCTCCTGAGTAGTTCGGGCATGCGCGCTCACCGACCGCGGTGGCTCCCGACCTGGTTGCCGAAGTCCGAGAAACACTGCTGGAGCTTCGCCGGATCCCCGCCCGACTGCTGGTTGCACTGCTGGTAGTTCTGCCCGGCTGGCGAGTTCAACAGCGACGCGAACAACGCAACCAGCCCGATGGCCGCGAGCAGCCCGATGACGCCGAGCACGACTCCGGCGACTGACAGGCCACCGTTGGTTGCTTCGCCCCGCTTGGCTCGGGCCCGTCCGAGCAGCCCGAAGATCACCGCGAGGATGCCGAAGACGAGGCCGCCGACAACCGTCCAGAACAGCAGGAGCGCGAGCAGGCCCAGGACCAATGCGGTGATCCCGAAACCGTTGCGGGGTGGCGCGGCGGTGGCTCCATAACCGGGACCCCGGCCAAACCCGGGTCGGTTCTGGCCGTCGCTCACCGGCGGGCGGTGCTGGTCGCCGTCTCGCGGATTCCCCGGCCCGTTCATCCCCTGCACCTCACCTGGTCGGCGCCCCTGGTCCGACGATGATCGCACCGATGCCCCGGCCGCGCACACTCAGCCTCAGCTGTCCGGTCGTGTGAGCCGCCCTCCGGCTCCCGAACTCAACAGCAGCGCTGTCCAAGGTCGCCCCAACAGCCCTACGGTTGAGTTCGGGAGACTGAGAGCGTGGGGGTCCGGGCGGAATGATGCGTGGAGCTTTGGTGGTGGCTGCGGTGGGGGTGCTTGGGGTTGCCTGCGCACCACAGGGCGCGGTGGCCGACGCGAGAACCGTCGACATGTGCACCATTCTGACCGACGCCGAGCTCAACCAACTCGGTGTCCGGCCGGACACCCGCGAGACGCTGGATCAGTTCGGCTCGGTCGGCTGCGAGTGGGTCGGCAAACCCCTCAGATTGAGCCTGGAACGGGACAAGGAGACCGTCGCTTCGTACCGGTCGCGTCAGCGTGGTCCGGCATTCATCAGCTTCGCCGAGAATGAGGTCAACGGCCGCGCTGGGCTGACGTTCGCGGTGGACCGTGACGGCGGCACCGACTGCGAGCAGTTGATTGATGGCGGCTCGGTATCGCTGGTGGTGCATGTCGCGTCAACGTTGAGCCCGGATGGTCATCCGATCGATGCGTGCCCGGAGGCGTTGCGGATCGCGCAGCTGATCGAGCCCCGGTTGCCGAAAGCCTCGTAGGCTGGCCAGATGGACTACCGCAGCCTCGGGCGCACCGGCATGCAGGTCAGTCCCCTGTGTCTGGGGGCGATGATGTTCGGCGCGTGGGGGGAACCCGACCACCAGACCTCGATCGGGATCATCCACCGCGCGCTGGACGCCGGCATCAACTTCATCGACACCGCCGACGTCTACTCCCAAGGCGAGTCGGAGGTCATCGTCGGCAAGGCGCTGGCCGGCGGCCGTCGCGATGGCGTGATCCTCGCTACCAAGTTCCATTTCCAGATGGGCGTGGCGGTGGACGCTGCCGTCGGGTGGACCGGCGGCGACTCGAACAAACGCGGTAACTCCCGCCGCTGGATCGTTCAGGAGGTCGACAACAGCCTCCGGCGCCTGGGCACGGACTGGATCGACCTCTACCAGGTGCACCGCCCAGATCCCGACACCGACGTCGAGGAGACCCTGTCCGCGCTCACCGACCTGCAGCGTCAGGGCAAGATCCGCGCCTTCGGTTCGTCGACCTTCCCGGCGCACCAGGTCGTCGAGGCGCAGTGGACGTCGCAGCAGCGGGCGCTGGGCCGGTTCGTGACCGAGCAGCCGCCGTACTCCCTGCTCGTCCGCGGCGTCGAGGCCGACGTGCTGCCCGTCGCGCAGCGCTACGGCATGGGAGTGTTGCCGTGGAGCCCGCTGGCTGGCGGGTGGCTTACCGGCCGCTACCGCAAGGGCCAGGACATACCGACGTCGTCGCGTTCCCAACGCATGCCCACCCGCTACGACCTGTCCAACCCCGACAACCAGCGCAAGTTCGACGCCGCCGACGCCTTGGCCGTGCTCGCCGAAGAGGCCGGGATCTCCTTGATCCACCTGGCGCTCGCCTTCGTGAGCCAGCATCCCGCGGTGACGGCACCGATCATCGGCCCACGCACGATGCAACACCTCGAGTCGCAGCTCGGCGCCGTCGACGTCACGCTGTCCACCGACGTGCTGGACCGCATCGACGAGATCGTCCCGCCCGGCGTCACACTGTCGCGTTCCGACGCCGGCTACCTGCCACCGGCACTAACCAACCCGTTCCTGCGGCGCCGCCGCACCGCCTGAGCTCGTGCACCAGCACGGACCGTATCGCCGCCGCGCTCAACGCCGCCGCCTGGGCAAGATGATCACGGTTTGTCTGCCTACGACGACAGTGGGTGTCACCGTCGGCACACAAGCCGCCGCCGCCGTGAACTGGACCGCGGTGCCCACGAGTCAGACCCGACATGGACGACGTTCGTCAGTCATTCGGAGATCACCGGCTACGAGGCGATGGGGAGGGCCCGGCTTGGCGCGCCTGACCAGGCAACCCGCCTCTATTCCGAGGTCCTCGACGACACCGCCCGCTCCCCCCGCGACCTGGCGTACTACCGGGCGCTACTGGCCGGAACCTTCGTACAGGCTGGAGACCACGAGCCTACGCCGCCGACAATGCCAGCCGTGACGCTTTCGCCAGCGACAGCGCGTTCATGCAGCGCTTCGACGCCTACATGTCGCGCTCGGAGTTCGATCTCGTCATCGCCTACCGGGGCAACGAACCGATCGGACAAACCTGGGGATGGGCACTGAGCCCTACCACCGCGTGGTGGGACGACCTCACCAGCGAACCAGAGCCCGGGTTCACCGTCGAGGATGGGCACCGGACTTTCGCTCTGTCGGAACTCATGGTCCGGCAATCTTGGACCGGACAAGGTGTCGCCCATGCGCGCCATGACGAACTGCTGCAGCGTCGCCGCGAGACTCGTGCAACGCTGCTCGTCCGGCCCGAGAACACCACGGCCTATCGGACGTACACCCGATGGGGGTGGCGCCCAGTCGGCCACCTGCGTCCAACTTGGCCAGACGCACCGCTGATGGACGTGCTGATCGTGCCATTACCCCGGCGAAGATAGCAGCAGCAAGAGAAGGGAGTGCTGTGGTGTGCATCGGCATCACCGGACACTCGAATCTCACTGTCGAGTCCGCTCCATTGGTGGCCGACGCGCTGCGCGCCGAGGTGGCCGCACATGCCAGCGACGGCCTCGTTGGTGTCAGCTGCCTGGCCCGGGTCGCCGACCAGCTCTTCGCTCGGGCTGTGCTGTCGGCCGGGCGGTGACGGGTGCGCACATTGCCGTTCGAGACCTCGAATCGCGATTCCTACCTGGCCGTCAGCGAACACGTGCTGTCCACAGCGGAGTTGATGATGGCAGTGTGGGATGGGCAACCCGCCGACGGTCGTGGTGGCACCGGCGACGTCGTAGAGCGCGCCCGAGCGCTTGGGCTGCCGGTGACGGACGGCCTACCGCCAAGCCGGCCGCCGCACTGTTCGGCTCGAGTCGCTCCCGCATCTCGTCCGCGAGCCGGTACCGGTGACCGGTCTGGCTGCGGTGCGCACGAAGGGCCTCGATTTTCGAGTTGAAGGTCTCGGTGACGTCAACGTAGTGGTTGGGTTGTCTCGCATTGAGCATCCAGATCTCCTCCACCTCCCATGGGTCCAGTGACTCGGAATCGATGAGGTCGGGGTGGGCGAAAGCGTTCCCTGCGTCGGGGTACGCAGCCGTCAATGTGACTTCGCCCGTCGCCCGGTGGTCGACATGGCAGCTCGTGCGAAACCGGGACCAGTTCCATTGCGGACTCCACGTCAACAGTCTTCGGGGTCGTACCAGACGGATCACCCGCACGATCTGGCGGCGAAGTTCGGCGCCTTGGACGATAGTGCCCTCGGCGAGCCCCAAAAACCTGACATCGTGGACGCCGAGGATGCGCGCGGCCGCTTTCTGTTCGGAGCGTCGGATCCGCGGGATGTCCTCGCGGGGCGTCGCCGGGTCGAAACCACCGGCGTCCCCATCAGTCAGAATCAGGTAGGTCACCGCGATCCCCGCTGCGGACCATCGGGCCAGGGTGCCACCTGCCCAGAAGTCAGCGTCATCAGGATGCGCAACAACGACCAGTGCACGCTCGACGCTCTCGTCGGTCAAAGCCTCTAAGGTCACGCTTGCCATCTATACATCCGTGCGTGCGGTGCAGGGCGCTTCACTGAGGGGTTCGGCGAACACATCCTCAGCCTCGTCCTGACCGCCGCGCTCAGCGGACTCGGAGGGCTGGCAGACGCCTTCGTCACGCCGGATGCACCAGGCTGATCCGTTGATGCGGCCGTAGGCTGGTAGCGATGACGTCCAACTCAAGTGCCCGCCGACCGACGGCAGCCGCCGGCTTGGCCGTCCTGCTCACCAGCACCGGGGTGTTGCACTTCGTGGCGCCCGCATCGTTCGATGGGATCGTCCCCGAGCAGCTACCCGGCGCGGCTCGCACCTGGACCCACCTCTCCGGGGTGGCCGAGCTGCTGGTCGCGGTGCTGATCGCGCTTCCCCGAACTCGCCGGCTCGGTGGGCTGCTCGCGGCGCTGCTGTTCGTCGCGGTGTTCCCGGCCAACGTAAAGATGGCGATCGACTGGTCCGACCGGCCGGCCTGGATGCGCGCGCTGGCCTACGGACGGTTGCCGCTACAGATTCCACTGGTCCTGTGGGCAGTGCTCGTCTACCGCCGCGCCGCGGCTAGACGCGGCCAGTAACACGACTAACCGGCGTTGCGATAACGGAGCAACGCCAGCCGCCGTTTGCGCGGCCCGCGTGCCGTTCGTCGCCGGCCGGGCGCCGGCTCCCACCGCTCGGCACGTCGGTTTCCGACCGCTCGTCGCGCCGGTTCCTACACCGGGCGCAAGCGACACTCCGGCGCAGGTGCGGCGTTTGCCGCCGCCGTGGCCCTACCGTTACTTTCCGTCGGTCGCAGATCACGATCTGGTCGCGAGCAGGTGTCGTCCCGGTGTCCCCGAACCGAGGCGGCTGCTGAATCGGCACGCGAACCAGGTCCCCGGGCGCGGAAGGGACTTCCAGTTGGCGCGTCACAGCTCCCCACGTGGCTGTCGGCAACATCCTGCGTTCGTAGTTCCCTCCACGCCCCATTCCAAACCTCACGGCACGCATCGCGTTCCCCGGCCAGGTCCGGCGCTGCGGGGACGCGCGGTGACGGCTGCGGTCGCCGCAGGTGCTCTTGCCGTCGCAGGTCATTCGATGCATGCCGCCACAGCCGTGGCATCTGAACAGGTCGCCGACGTCGCCCAGGCCGCGGTAACCAGCCCATCCTTGGAACCCGAGGTTCTGCAGCTCAGCGCTCGCAGCGAGAGTCCAAGCGGAGTGTCAGCGTTGCGCCGCGCCGTCGAGCGGGCGGACCGGGCGACGGCTTACCAGGAGGCCCTCCGGAACCGCCTCGGGCAGCCGTACCAAGCCGGCAACAGCCACAGCCTCGACGGTTGGATCGCCAAGGCTCTCGGACTCATGGGACTGCCCCAAGCCCTCGCTCCCGGGGTCAAGTCGATCATCATGCACGAATCCGGCGGGAACCCCAACGCGATCAACAACTGGGACAGCAACGCCGCGGCAGGCAACCCCTCGCGAGGCCTCATGCAGACCATCCCCAGCACCTTCCGAGCCTGCGTGCTGCCCAGCCTGGCTGATAGCTCGATCACCGATCCGGTGGCTAACATCACCGCCGGGATCCGCAGCATGATCGCCCACCACGGCATCGGCGCCGTGACCGCCGGCGGCCGGCGCGACGCCCACGGCAACTACATCGGCTACGGCGGCGCAGGCTGCTCGACCTACGACCTCAACGAGTACGCCTCTCA
>QHBZ01000002.1 GCA_003244055.1 Pseudonocardiales bacterium
AGCAGGGACTGCCACTCCGCGACTGCGGTGATCGCCGTGACGCCCCACAGCCGGCGAAACGCGGGAATGGCCAGCACCCCGCGCACCCGCTGCGCAGTCGACCCCGCCAGGTCCGGCTCGGCTGGGGGGTCCATGCTGCTTGCTCCACGTGGTCGGCTGGGATGACGATTTACCGTCAGATGCGGATGGAGTCAAGCAGGTGGGCCAGCCGTTGCGCGAGTTGAGGGCGTGCCGCCGGGGCCAAGGTGTACCAGGGGCTGCCGTCGACGCCACGTTTCTGCTCGATGGTGTAGCCGCCGCGCTCAGTCTCATAGTAGGAGACCACGAACTTCGCGGCGCGTCTGCTGCCCTGGCGATCGCGCCAGGCCGCACCGAACTTCCCCCCACCGAGCTTGGGCCCCTGCAGCATGATGCGAAAGCGTTGCACGTCGTCCGGCCGCGCTCCGCCGCGCAGCAGGGTCCGCTCCAGTTCGGCGCTGGTCAGCCCGTGCTGGTGGTCGTTGAGGAGTCCGGCAGGCACGGACGCCGCCGTCCCGCTGGGCATCGGCCGGTCCGGGATGACCTCGGCCATCGCGATCGGCAGCGCCGAGGCGCGGGTGGTCCGGATGCGCATCCCGAACGCACCGACCTCGGCGATGGCGGCGTGCTCGCCTCGCGCGCCTCCCACCACGGTGCGTTTGCCCTCGGGCCAGTCGAGCTGGGCGTTGAGCTCCGCCGCCGGTCGGGCGATGAGGTGCAGCGCATCCTCGAGTTCCGGGGCGAGCTGCCGGGCGCCGGCCAGCCCGCGGGTCCGAAGCGCGTCCCAGGTCTGTTGCTGGGCAGCCCTGCTCTCCTCGATCGTGCGCGCCTGCTCGACCCGGTTGGGTGGTTGGAGGTTCCAGTGCGCCAGCCCGAGCTGGAGACGGTCCCACACCAGCAGATACTGCTCGGTGGTGAGCTCCAGCACGCCGCCGCGCAACACCGACGTCATCGGTAGTCCTCATCGGCTCCGATGACGGGTGGGGCGGTGCGGGGTAGTTCGCCGACGATGGCGTTGGTGTCCTGCTCGAGGAGGTAACTAGGCCGCCGGTGCTCCCGGCTGTCACCGTCGCGACCGGAACCGGCGGCACCACCGAGCGGGGCGCCTCCGAAGCCGCCGCCTTCGCGGGTGGCTCGCCCCGCGCCGGCCGGCTCGCCGCTGCCGTATCCAGCAGGGTTGCTCAACCGCGGTTCGCTGACCTGCGACCTACCAGCACTGAACGCGGTGGGGCGTGGCCCGAAGCTGCCCGCCCGAGCAACACCACCACCAGCGGAATAGCGCGATCCGCCCCGAACCCGGTCCGCGCCGCTGGACCCAGCAAGGACCGAAGACGCCCCGAACGGGTCCACTCCCGCCGGCTGAACCGAGCCTGATCCGGCCATCGACGGGCCCGCGGGGCTGGAGTAACCCCCCGCGAGCTGCGGCGTGGTGGCCACCGCCGCGGGCGCCAGTTGTGCCGCGGTGGCCGCCGGCGCGGCATGCGCAGGAACACCGTGCCCACCGGAGAGCGGAGCCGCGTGCGCCACCGCCGGAGACACCCCACCCGGCGCCGAGTGCCCGCCCCCACCACCAGAACCGCCACCGGATCCGACGCCGACGCCGACACCGCCCGGGGACGGATCGGCTACCTCGGCGACCACCGTCGGGGCCGCGACGAAGTGCTCACTGACCGCCAGATTGCCATTCGAGGTGCCCTGATAGCCGTCCATCAGCTCCCGAGCTCGCTGCTCATCCTGCTGGGCCGCCACCTGAGCTGCCTCGTGCTGAGTCTGGATCCCGGGCAACCATTCAATGGCGTGATCCGCCGTCCAGGTCGCCGGATCCTGCCGAAACGACACCTCGGGAACCGCTCGCGGTGGGGGCATGCTGTCCCGGGTGTGAGCGAAGAAGTCGGCCTGCTCGGATACCCGGGCAGCGACCCCGTTAGCCGCGGTGACACTCTCATCGAGCCACGGCATCAGTGCCGACGTCGCGTGAGTAGCCGCATCAGCCGCCGCCCCCTGCTGCGCCACACCAATCCCCCGCACCGCCCGCTCCACAGCACCGCGGAACTGCTGCATCTGCGTCGCGACGCTCTGCCAGCCCCGACTGTTTTCCATCATCCCCGCGTGGCCCGCGCCCCCCGTGATGTGCTGATACATCATCTCGTGCGACACGGTGCCGTAGTCGATGCTCGTACCCACTGCGGTCCCCCCTCCCTCAACCCTTCAGCGGCGGCAGATTGGCCACGACGTCCTCCGCCAGCGCCCGAGCCGGCCCACACGGCTCCTCCATTCCATCTCCGAGGGAGGTGAACCCGAGGACAAATGTCTGCCTCTCAGCAGCAGCGACATTGAAAAAACAGCTCGTGCCTGCCGCGTTGTTCTTGGTCTGGATTGCTGGATGCCCGACGACCTGGGTGACCTCGAACACCGGGAAGGTCGCCCGCTGGGCATAGACGTTGTGCAGGACGTCGTTGGTGGTGTCCACGTAGATCCGGATCTCGCGGGTGTGGGCCTTGTCGCTCCACTGGCACCCGGGAGCGTCCAGCACATTCTTGGACTGGGCGGGCAAGTCCATCCGGTTGGCCGCCAACTGCGCTGGGGCAAGCAGCTGGCACGGCGGCGTGCCCGCCAGGTTCTTCGGATCCCTCACCGGGGGGATCGGGTCCGCCGGTGCGCTGGCCGACGATGCCGGCACCGCGCCCGGGGCGCTGGGCTGCGGGCCACCCACCGAGCAGCCGGCCAGCGCCCCGGCCAGCGCCAGCACCACCGGGACGCAGCGCATCACAGCTCGGTCCGCCTCAGCTGGGCGGCATTGACCTCATCGGTGTTGCAGTGGGTGGCCAGGGACTGTTCCAGAGCCTTCGCTGCCTTCTCCAGTTGGACTGCGCCGGACTCCAGCGCCCACCTCAGTGAACCCGGCTCCTGGCTGGCAGCCCACTGCCCGATCTCCTTCGCCGCGTTGATACTCACGGCGTCCAGACCAGGTGCCGGGACGTTGGACAGTCGAAGAGCGTCGTACATCAGGTCTCGCATTCCCTGGGCGACCTGCCGGAACGCGGCGATTGTCTGGGGGGCCTGGTCCATGTCGAGCCGGAAGTGTTGGGTGGGATCGCCCAGGATGGAGGCCAGGTCCTGCGCCGGCGCAGGACCACCGGTCGGCGGATGCAGCAGCCCGTCGAGGTTCTCGGTCATCCCGCCGGAGGGCGTGGGCGCACCGAACCCACCTTGCTCACTCATCGTGACGTTCCTCCTCGCCCACCGGCAGCACCGCCGCGCAGAGTCTGCCACAACGCTCACCTGCAGCAGCGCCCCACGGCCCATGATCACGATTTATGTGCCGTGCGCGACATCGCAGGTCGTCTACGGCACACGGACGGTGATCACCGCAGCGTCCCCTTGATTCCGGCACCACCGAGGGGGTGAGCCGCGCGTCAGCCCGTCAGCGGGGGAAGGTTGCCGATGATGGTCTCGGCGAACGCCTTCGCGGGGACACAGGGATCCTCGCGGCCCGACCCCAGCGAGGTGTACCGGACGATCAGCGTCTGGGCTTCGGCCGCGGCGACTCGGAAGTAACAACTGGTGCTTTTCGCGTCGTCCTTGGTACGGATCGCGGGCTGCCCGGCCACCTGGGTGACTTCGAAAACCGGTATCGAGTCGCGCTGGCTGTACACATTGCGCAGCACATCGTTGCCGATGTCGACGAACACCGCGAATTCGCGGGTGTGCGCTTTGTCGGTCCACTCGCAACCACCGCTGCCGAGGGCGTCCTTGGGCTGGCCGGGCTGGTCGATCCCCTTGGCGTCGAGTTGCGCCGGGGTGACCAACAGACACGGTGGGATGGCGGTCAGGTTCTTGGGATTGCGCACCGGCGGGATGGGATCGTCCGCCGCCCTGGTTCCCGATGCCGCGGAAAGCCCTGAGTCAGGCGCTGCCCCGGCGCCAGCATCGGACTGCCCGCCACCCGTCGAGCAACTGGCCAGCACAGCGGCTAACGGCAACACTACCAAGACGGCACGCATAACATCACTGCTTCCCCGAGCGCCGGTGGATACCGCGCGGAGTCTGCCATGCTCCCTGCGCAAGCCCACCGGCGACGGTCAGGGCAGCAGCCTGGCTATCGCATCCACGATTCCGGTGACAACGCCGTATGCCAGCAACACGAAGAGAGCTGACGAGATGGCGAAGAAGACACCCGCGCCGCCGTTGGAATGGCTCTGTAGCGGCAAGGGCAAGCCCGGGCGTTGGAGGCTGACTCGACGGCGGAGGTCACCGAGCTGCACGGGTGTGCGGGACCCGGCTGCCAGCGGCGGACGGTAACGCGCACGCAGCCCGCCGAGTGTGCGCGGCGGTGGCGCATCGGACGGGACCGGCGCGGGGACGATCGGTCGCACATTGCGGCCCGACGCGCGTGAAGATCCTCCCACCTGCGGAGCCGGCCGAGGAAGCGGCGTCGTGAGATTCGTCGGCGCAACGTTGGGCGCGACGACAGTGGGCTGGGAAACGGTGGGCGGGGCGACGTTGAACGGGACGGCAGGACGTGGTTTGGCACCAGGATCCTGATCTACCAGGCCGGTGGGGTCTTCGCCGAGTGCAGCGGCGATCGCTTCCCGCATCAGGCGGGTATTCGGCAGCGGGGGCAGGGCGAACGGCGGTAGTTCAGGCGCATCGCGCCAACCATCGCGGCCCGAGGGATCCGGCAGCGGCCCGGGCAACCCGGTGCCGTCGGGCCCCCCGAACAGGCCGTCGCCCGAGTGCTCGCTCACCCCACCATGGTGCCACGCGCTGGAGCACTTCGTGAGAGGGAAAACAGTGTCCTAATACCGTTCCTGCTCAGGCGCGGACCCGTCGAGCGCCACTGCGCGGGGTAGCGGGACCCTTGGCCCGCTTCTCGGCCAGCAGTTCAGCGGCTCGCTCGTCGGTGAGCGTCTCCACGCTGTCGCCCTTACGCAGTGATGCGTTCACCCCCTCGCCGTCGGTGACATACGGCCCGAAGCGGCCCTCCTTGACGACCATGGGTTTTGCCGTGACCGGATCCGCGCCCAACTCGCGCAGCGGCGGCTTGGCGTCGGCTTGGCGGCCCCGACGCTTGGGCTCGGCATAGATCTTCAATGCATCGGCGAGGGTGATCGTGAAGAGTTGTTCCTCGTCAGCCAGGGACCGTGAGTCCGTTCCCCGTTTGAGGTAGGGACCGTAGCGCCCGTTCTGCGCGGTGATCTCCTGGTCGGTCCCCGGGTCGGTGCCGACCACCCGCGGTAGCGACAGCAGCCGCAGCGCATCGCTGAGGTTCACCGTCTCCAGGTTCATCGACTTCAACAGCGAGCCGGTTCGCGGCTTCGGCTTCTTGACGGCTGCCTTGGCAGCGTCGCGTTTCGTACCCTTTTTTGGAGCATCTCCTCCAGGCCCATCCTCGGGAAGTACCCCAGCCTCGGGCAGTACTTCGGTGACGTAGGGCCCGTAGCGGCCTTCCTTGGCGACGATCTCGTGCCCAGTTGCCGGATCAGTGCCCAGCGATCGCCCCTCCACCGGGGTGGCGAAGAGCTTCTCGGCGATCTCGGCGGTCAGCTCGTCGGGCGGCAGGTCGTCAGGCAGGTTCGCCCGCTGCTGCTCTTCGCCGACGACCCGTTCCAGGTACGGGCCGTAGCGCCCCACCCGGACCACGACGTCACGCCCGGCGTCGTCGGTGAACAGCGGGATGGAGTTGACCTCCCGGGCGTCGATCTCCTCCAGGTTCACCCCGACCAGCTTCTTCAGGCCACCCAGGTGGGCCACCGACATGACGCCGCCCTGCTCCGAACCGAAGTAGAAACCAGTCAGCCAGTCGGTGCGGTGCTGGGCGCCGGATGCGATGGAGTCCAGCTCATCTTCCATGGCCGCGGTGAAGTCGTAGTCGACCAGGCAGCCGAAATGCTGCTCCAGGAGTCCGATCACGGCGAAGGCGATCCAGGAGGGCACCAGCGCCGAACCGCGCTTCCACACATACCCGCGATCCTGGATGGTGTTGATGATCGAGGCGTAGGTCGACGGGCGGCCGATGCCGAGCTCTTCGAGGGCCTTGACCAGGCTCGCCTCGGTGTAGCGCGGCGGCGCGGTGGTGGTGTGTCCCTCAGGTACCAACTCGGTGGCGGTGACCGGCTGGCCCTCGGTCAGCCGCGGGAGCCTGCGCTCGGCGTCGTCGGCCTCCCCGCCGGCCTCGTCGTCCACAGTCTCGACATAGGCCTTGAGGAACCCGGCGAAGGTGATGGTGCGACCGGACGCCGCGAACGTGCATTCCGCACCCGTGTCGCCGGCTGAGCCGGCAATCCGGCCGTCGGATGTGCCGGTGATCCGCACACTCATGGTGGTACCGCGAGCGTCGGCCATCTGGGAGGCGACGGTCCGTTGCCAAACGAGCTCGTAAAGCCGGAACTCGTCGGCGTCCAGCGCGCCGGCCAGCTGACCTGGTGTGGCGAAAGTCTCCCCGGCCGGGCGGATCGCCTCGTGCGCCTCCTGGGCGTTTTTGACCTTTCGGGTGTACTGCCGCGGCCCGTCGTGGACGTAGCGCTCGCCGTAGAGCTCGGCGGCCTGAGCCCGGGCCGCCGCGATCGCCGTCTCCGACAGCGTTGTGGAGTCGGTACGCATATAGGTGATGTAGCCGTTCTCGTAGAGCCGCTGCGCGGTGCGCATCGTCCGCTCCGCCGAGAACCGCAACTTCCGGCCGGCCTCCTGTTGCAAGGTGGAAGTCATGAACGGTGCGTAGGGCCGCCGGGTGTAGGGCTTCTCCTCGACACTGGAGACGGTCAGCGGTGAGCCGGCCAGCGCTTCGGCAAGCCGTCCGGCGTACGCCTCGTCGACGATCAGCAGGTCGTTGTCGGCGCGCTTGGGCTGACCATCGGGACCGAAGTCCCGCCCAGTGGCCACCCGGTGGCCGTCCACGTCGACCAGCCGAGCCCCGAACGTCCGAGGAGCCGCGTCCGCGCCGGCATCTAGCGTTGCGGCCAGGTCCCAGTACGACGCCGCCACGAACGCCATCCGCTCGCGTTCGCGCCGGACGATGATGCGGGTGGCCACCGACTGCACCCGCCCGGCGGACAGCTTCGGCATCACCTTGCGCCACAGCACCGGGGATACCTCGTACCCGTAGAGCCGGTCGAGGATGCGCCGGGTTTCCTGCGCGTCGACCAGGTCTTTGTCCAGGTCACGCGGGTTCTCCGCCGCCGCGCGGATGGCCGGACCGGTGATCTCGTGAAAGACCATCCGGCGCACCGGAACGGTCGGCTTGAGGGTCTCCATCAGGTGCCACGCGATGGCCTCGCCCTCGCGGTCACCATCGGTTGCGAGGTAGAGCTCGTCGACGCCCTTGAGCGCATTGCGCAGCTCGGTGACTGTGGACTTCTTCTCCGGGGTGATCACGTATAGCGGCTCGAAGGAGTGATCGACGTCCACTCCCAGCCGCGCCCAGGACTCGCCCTTGTACTTGGCGGGCACATCGGCGGCACCTCGGGGCAGGTCCCTGATGTGCCCCCGCGAGGACTCCACCACGTAGCCCGGTCCGAGATAGGAGGCGATCTTGCGAGCTTTCGCGGGCGATTCCACGATCACCAGACGGCGGCCAACACCGTTGGACTGGCCACCGTTGGCCTGGCCATCGTTGGCCTGGCCTCCGTGGGACCCTGCACCGTTAGCCGGTGCACCGTTAGCTGGTGCACTGGACCGGCCAGCCGCGGTACGGCGGCGCGCACCACCGCCGGACGTGCCGCCCGGATCCTGCGCCGTTTTCGAACGTGCCACGCTCAACCCACCTTGGTGTACGACTCCCTTATGCCCCGACCCCCGCGCCCCAGTGTGCACAACTTTCGCCACCCCATGGGTTTGCAACTTCGCGGGGCAGCCAGCGTCGCACAACCCACCGCGAACGGCCAACAATCCAGCCCTACGCCACGCGGGTCATCTCAGCGCATTTGACACCTCTATCGATGACCTGCGGTAGCGCTCAGTTGCTGGCACTGGGGCGCTGTCCGAAACCCGGGGGCCAGTTCCTTGTTGCTGGTCAGCTCGTGCATCTGGGTGCTGGCCGCACCGAGATCGGGGCCGGCGAGGTGACTGGCCTTGTTCACGAAGTCCGGATCGTTCGCGTCCAACTCGGCGAGTTTCGTGCGCTGGGCGCCGACTGTCTGAGACGCGTTGTTGAAGAACCCCACCGCGGTGTCCTGGACCTGCTTGCCGTCGGTGATCCGCGGCGGGCCCAGCTGCTGGAGCTTCTGGGCCGTGTTGGCGAACGCCCGCTGGGCGATATCGGAGAACTCCAACAACCCGTCCTTCTGGCCCTGCGGGGTCGGCTGCGCCTTGGCGATCGCGGACACTCCACTGATCACCTCGCCCAGACCACCACAGAACGTGCCCGCCCAGGCCACCGGATCAGAACTCGGCGGGGCAGCCGGCGGCTTCGGCGCGACGTTGGCGGAGCCACCGCAGCCCGTGAGCGCCAGGCCCAGGGCTGTCACGGCAACTGCCCAGTTGCCGGCTCGGCCAGCGGCTACACCCCTACCGCGGCGTGATGTGGGCACGGGAACTCCCTTGCTGTCCAGGTGTCGCGATCCGGGGCATGGTGAATGGGGTCACGCTCTGACTTGGGCGGGCGATGAGTCGACCAGCGAGGTGGACCGGCGCTTGGATACCACGACCGAGATCACCACCACTGCGGCGGCGAGCAGGGCGATACCCAATCGAACCGGGCCACCATTCGGTAGCGCCGCGATGGTGACGATCGCCGGCGCGACCAGCACCGAAACCAGGTTCATCACCTTGAGCAACGGGTTGATCGCCGGACCCGCGGTGTCCTTGAACGGGTCACCGACGGTGTCACCGATCACTGTGGCGGCGTGCGCAGCGGAGCCCTTGCCACCATGGTTGCCGTCCTCGACCAGCTTCTTGGCGTTGTCCCACGCCCCGCCGGAGTTGGCGAGGAAGACCGCCATCAGGGTGCCGGTGATGATCGCCCCGGCCAGGAAACCCGCCAGCGGGCCGACACCGAGGCCGAAACCCACCGCGATCGGCGACAGCACCGCAAGTAGGCCCGGGGTGGTCAGCTCGCGCAACGAGTCCTTGGTGCAGATGTCGACCACCCGCCCGTACTCGGGCCGCACCGACCCGTCCATGATCCCGGGATTGTCCCGGAACTGCCGACGCACCTCGTAGACCACAGCCCCCGCGGCCCGGGACACGGCGTTGATCAGCAGCCCGGAGAACATGAACACCACGGCCGCACCGATGGTCAGGCCGACCAGGACGTTGGGGACCGAAACGTTGAACACCGCGTTGAGATCGATGTTCGCGGTTGCCGACCGGATGGCGTCGCGGTAGGAGCCGAACAGTGCCGTGGCGGCGAGCACCGCGGTGGCGATCGCGATGCCCTTGGTGATCGCCTTGGTGGTGTTGCCCACCGCGTCGAGCTCGGTGAGGGTGGCTACGCCTTCGCCCTTGACGTCGCCGGACATCTCGGCGATGCCCTGGGCGTTGTCGCTGACCGGACCGAAGGTGTCCATCGCGACGATCACACCGACGGTGGTGAGCAGGCCGGTCCCGGCCAGCGCGATGGCGAACAGCGAGACGGTGACCGATCCGGACAGCAAGAATGCCGCGTAAACCGCGCCGGCGATGACCAGGGCCGTGTACACCGCCGACTCGAAACCGATCGAAAGACCGGCCAGGATCACCGTGGCGGCACCGGTCAAAGAACTGTTACCGACGTCGCGGACCGGCCGGTGTTCGGTGCCGGTGAAGTAGCCGGTGAGCCACAGGATGATCCCGGCCAGCACGATGCCGATGAGCACGGCGACCGCTGCGATCACTGCCGGGCTGCCGGCTATCTGACCGAGCGGCTGACCGTCGATCTGGCTGATCCCGGCGAGCCCGCCGAAGTTGCTGGGCAGGTAGAGGAAGGCGGCCGCCGTGCAGGCCACCGCCGAGATCGTCGCGGCGATGTAGAAGGAACGGTTGATCGCGCGCAGCCCCGGCTCGCCGACCCGGCCCTTGGTGACGTACACGCCGATCACCGCGGTGACCACCCCGATCGCCGGCACGATCAGCGGGAACAGCAGGCCTTTGAGACCGAACGCCGCGGTGCCCAGGATCAGCGCCGCGACCAGCGTCACCGCATAGGATTCGAACAGGTCCGCGGCCATGCCGGCGCAGTCACCGACATTGTCGCCGACGTTGTCGGCGATGGTGGCGGCGTTGCGCGGGTCGTCCTCGGGTATCCCCGCCTCGACCTTGCCGACCAGGTCACCACCCACGTCGGCGGCTTTGGTGAAGATGCCACCGCCGACCCGCATGAACATCGCGAGCAGCGCGGCGCCGAAACCGAAGCCCTCCAGCACCCGGGGGGCGTGTCCGGCGAAGACCAGCACTACCAGCGACGCCCCGAACAGGCCGAGACCCACGGTGGCCATGCCGACCACGCCGCCGGTGCGAAACGCGATCCGCATCGCCGTCTCCCGGCCACCTGCCTCATTCGAGGCCGCCGCCACCCGGATGTTGGCTCGGGTCGAAAGCCACATGCCGAGATAGCCGATCGATGCCGAGAACAGCGCTCCGGCGAGGAAGAAGATCGAGCGACCGATCCGTTCGCCGAGATCCTCTGCGGGCAACGCGAACAGCAGCAGAAAGACGACCACTGCGAACCCGGAGAGCGTCTTGAACTGGCGATTGAGGTAAGCCGAGGCGCCTTCCTGGACCGCTCGACCGATATCCTGCATCCGCGCGGTGCCCTCGCCGGCGGCCAATACCTCTCGCATCAATACGCCACCGACGGCCAGCGCGGCGAGAGCGACAACGGCGACCACACCGACGACGGTGTAGTCACCCCCGCTCAAGTCGAGACCCCCGCCCTGGGCGAGGACAAACCGGGACATCGGTCCTCCATGGTTTCCGTGCAGTACGCCGACTGGGCCGCCCCGCAAGACGGCGCCACGGCCGATCAGTCTAGGCATGCCGCCGCCGCCCACGTCCCCCGGTGTCGCTCACCCCGCCTCCGGGCCTCGACACCCCCATCCGAGTTCGACAGCTCCCTGTCCGCCAAGTTCGACAGGAGGGTTGTCCAGGGACGGGCTGAGAGCTTTCCTGTCGAACTCGGCGACAGCAGTGCACCCACGCGGCAGCGCCGCCGAGCGTAGAACGTTAGCGTCTTCGAACGTGAGGGCGGCGGCGGTGGCGCGTGGAGGTGAATACGGGCAGGCGCTGCTCCAGCGGTTGCTCGCCGGCTCTGCGGGCGATGCTGGCCTTGCGGGCGCTGCTGGCCCTGCGGGCGAATCACCGCTGCGGCACGTCACGACGATTCCCAGCCGCGCGGCGACGGCGGTGGAGTGGCCGTGCTGGGTGCCCGACCGGCTGCGCGAGTCGCTCGCCGCGGTGGGTGTGGCGGCGCCGTGGGCGCACCAGGTCGCCGTCGCGGAACTGGCTCGGGCGGATCGCCACGTCGTGGTCGCCACCGGCACCGCCTCGGGCAAGTCGCTGGCATACCAGCTGCCGGTGCTGGCCCACCTGCTGGCCGATCAGCAGGCCACCGCGCTGTATCTCGCTCCCACCAAGGCGTTGGGCGCCGACCAGATCCGGGGGGTGACCGCGCTGGACCTGCCCGGGGTACGGCCGGCCAGCTACGACGGTGACACCGCGATGGCGCAGCGGGACTGGGCACGTTCGCACGCCCGGTGGGTGTTCACCAACCCGGACATGCTGCACCACGGCCTGCTCGCCCGGCACGACCGCTGGGCGCGGCTGCTGCGGCGGCTGCGCTTCGTGGTGATCGACGAGTGCCACGCCTACCGCGGAGTGTTCGGCTCACACGTCGCCCTGCTGCTGCGCCGGTTGCGGCGGGTCGCGGCCCGCTACGGCGCGCATCCGGTGTTCGTGCTCGCGTCGGCGACGGTCGCCGACCCGGGCGTCTCGGCGTCGCGGCTCACCGGCCTGGACACCGTTGCCGTCACCGAGGACGGCTCGCCGTGCGGTGAGCGCACAATCGCGCTGTGGGAACCGCCACTGCTGGCCGAGCTGACCGGTGAGAACGGGGCGCCGGTGCGCCGCTCGGCAGGCGCGGAGGCTGCTCGGCTGCTGGCCGACCTGGTGATCGAGGGGGCCCGCACCCTGGTGTTCGTCCGCTCCCGGCGGGGCGCGGAGCTGACCGCGCTGGGCGCCCAGCGGGCGCTGTCCGCCGCCGCGGCGGAAGAACTCGCTCCCCGCGTTGCGGCCTACCGCGCGGGCTATCTTCCCGAGGAGCGCCGGGCACTGGAGGCCGCGCTGGACTCCGGGGAGCTGCTCGGGGTCGCCTCGACCAACGCGCTGGAGCTGGGCGTGGACATCACCGGGCTCGACGCGGTGGTGCTGGCCGGCTACCCCGGCACCCGGGCGTCGTTCTGGCAGCAGGCCGGGCGGGCAGGCCGGGCCGGGGCGGGAGCGCTGGTGGTGTTCGTCGCCCGGGATGATCCGCTGGATACCTACCTTGTGCATCACAGCGAGGCCCTGCTCGGTACGGCGGTCGAGACCACCGTGCTGGACCCGACGAACCCCTACGTGCTGCGCCCGCAGCTGGCCTGCGCGGCTGCCGAACTGCCGCTGACCGACGCCTGCGTCGATTCGTTGGGCGGGGACGTCGCCCGGTCCGTGGTCGCCGAGCTGGTTGCCGAAGGGATGCTGCGGCGCCGGTCCGGGGGATGGTTCTGGGCCGCTGCGCGCCAGCGCCCGCATCCCGCAGTGGACATCCGCGGCTCGGGTGGGCACCCGGTGGCGGTCGTGGAGGCTGACACCGGTCGCCTGCTCGGCACCGTCGATCCCGGATCGGCCTGCACGACGGTGCACCCGGGCGCGGTGTACCTGCATCGGGGTGACTCCTTCGTAGTCGATGAGCTGGACCTGGACTCCGGCATCGCCCTGGTGCATCCCGAGGAGCCGGAGTGGCACACCTCGGCTCGCTCGACGACGGACATCTGCGTGGTATCGACGCTGGACCAGCGGCGCTGCGGCGGGGTTTCGGTGACGCTGGGCGAGGTGGAGGTGACCTCGCAGGTGGTGGGTTACCTGCGACGGCTGCCGTCGGGTCAGGTACTGGATGCTGTGCCGTTGGAGCTGCCGCCCTCGACACTGCGAACCAGGGCGGTCTGGTTCACGGTCTCCGAGGAGCTGCTCGAGGCCGCCGGGCTTCCGTTGGCCGCATGGCCCGGCGCCCTGCACGCCGCCGAGCACGCCGCGATCGGCCTGCTCCCGCTGGTCGCCACCTGCGATCGGTGGGACATCGGTGGCGTCTCCACCGCCCGACACGCCGACACCGGAGAACCGACGATCTTCGTTCATGACGGGCACCCCGGCGGCGCTGGTTTCGCCGACCGTGGACACGCTGCGCTGACCACGTGGTTGACCGCAACCCGAGATGCCATCGCCGCCTGCGAGTGCCCTTCGGGCTGCCCGTCGTGCGTGCAGTCGCCCAAATGCGGCAACGGCAACGACCCGCTGGACAAGCCCGGCGCCATCGTGGTGCTAGACACAGTCCTGTCCTCCTTACCGGCGCGAGCGGCGGGTCGTGAACTCGACAGCACGGACCTTTTTGTCGAGCAGAACGTCGGTACTGTCGAGTTCACGACGGCTGACCCCCACGGCTGGGCCGGCGCGGGCTTGGGCGGTGGGGGTGGCGAGGGCGGCTAGCCAGCCGGGGGGTTGGGCGGTTGCCTCCACCAGGACGGTCCAGCCACGGATTCGGCACGATGTCAGCTGTACCCGCATCCGGTCGGTCACCTGGCGGGCTTGGGTGCAGGCGTACTGCTCACCGGCGACGACCGTCGCGGCACCGGCCAGCGCGGCCAGATCAGCCGCCGACTCGACCTGGTGGCGGACCACCATCGCCTCGCCCAGGTGCAACCCGAACACTGTCATGCTGACCAGCACCGCGATGGCCCCGGCCGCCCACACCGTGGCCATCCCACGATCATCATCGACGTCTCCGATCATGGGATGGGCCCCGGTTCGAGTACCGCCGCTGCCTCGGCCCCGACTTCAACCCCCGGCAACAACCCAGCGGCCGGATTCGCCGAGACCCGCGCGGTGATCTCGTCACCGCGGACGACGACCGCCACTACTGCGCCGTGCGGAGCGATCCGCCGGGCGATGTCCTCGGCGCGGTCCGGCTCACCGCGAGCCGTGAGCCGGGCCGCCTCTCGGGCGGCGTCGATGCAACGAAGTTGCGCCGCCACCGCCGACACTGCGGCCAGGACCAGGGCGAGTACCACAACCAGCGAGCACAGGGCCAGCGCCGCCTCCACGGTGACCGAGCCCCGGTCGCCGGCACGCATTAGAACGTCACCGACAGTGCCCGCTGCACCAGGTCGTTGAGCGCGCCGACGATCATGTCGCCGGTCACCACCTTGTAGAGAACCGCGGCGAAGGCTGCCGCGGCGACCGTCCCGATCGCGTATTCGACTGTGCTCATGCCGGCCTCGCCGTCGACCGCGCCGGCCAGCCGGGCGATCACCAGCCGCCGCCACCGCCGTCTGGTCACGTCGCTGCGTTGGATTATCATCGGATCAGCTCCTGTCCGTGTGGGTGTCTGTGGGTGTCTGTCGCCTAACATCTGTCTCACCACTGCCGCATCAGGCCGCCGGCTAGTCCGATCAGCACCGGAACGACGCCGATCACGAGGAAGGCGGGCAGGAAGCACAGCCCGAGTGGAGCGGCGATGAGCACTCCGGCGCGCTGCGCTCGCGATTCGGCTTGCTCCCTGGCGTCGGCTCGCACCTCGGTCGCCAACCGGGTCAGGGACTCGGCGAGTGCAGTGCCGCTGCGACCACTGCGCCGGGCGGCCTTGGCCAGCCGCGCCGTCGCGGTGCATTTCAGCGCGGGTAACCAGGCCTGCGTGCCATCAGCACCCAGGGCCAGCAGTTCCGCGGTCCGGAGCAGCGCCGCCCCAGCCGGCTCGCCCAGCCCCACGGCGACCGCCCGCACGGCCATCGGGACCGGCACTCCGGCTCGCAGGCAAGCAGCCAGCAACTCCCACGCTCCAGCCAACGCCAACGGCTCCACGCCAGTGTCCGCCCTGCGTCGCGCCCACCTGGTTACCCAGCCCGACGCGGCACCGGCGGTGGCCAGTTGTCGCGACCTCGACGGCAATCTCGATCGGGGACCAGCCGGACCGGGCGCCATCAGCAGTGCCGTGGCTACCAGCAGCGTGGCCAGCGCCTGTGGCGTCATGCCGGCACCGCCCCGGAGACCAACCGCGCACTCCACTGCACGCCGGCGCAGGCCACAGCTGTGCCGATCACCAGAAGCACCTGGCCCACCACGGTCTCGCACAGCACGTGCAATGGGGAAGCGCCCACGGCCTGGCCAAGCGCCAGCCCGAGTAGCGGCAGCCCGGCCAGCACCGCAGCGGTCGCCCGGGGTCCCGCGAGCCGGGCCTGCACGTCGGCGGCGAATCGCACCCTATGCTCGGTGTCCGACCGCACCGCGTCGAGCAGATCCGCCAGCGGGATCCCGTAGCGTTCGGCCAGCGACCACGCATCGGCGAGCCGGCCCAGCCATCCGCGCAACGGCGCTGGACCGGCGCTGCGCAGCACCGCTGGGACGTCTCCGCCAAGTCTGGCTACCGCGGCCACCACGGACAGTGCCCGGCCCACGTCGGTACCCGCGTTCGGAGATCCGCCGCAGTGGGTGTCGGCGGCCGCCGTGATCGCGTCACCGGGATGGGCGCCGGCCCGCAGTTCTGCGACCAGGACCCCGAGCGCATCGGAGAGCCCGGTGGCCGCCGTGGTCCCGGTCCGGCAATCCCGGCGAGCCCGGATGCGCGCGACCCCGGTGCCGCCCACCATGGTGGCGGCCAGGCCGCCGCCTGGGCCAGCCAGCGACGCACCGACCGCCGCGGCCAGGGCCACCAGCAGCAGGCCGCAACGCCGGGTGGCCCAGCCGCTGCGTGCCACGGCTACCGGTGCGGGAGCCTCACGGCGGCGCAACCCGGTGAGCCGGCTGCGACCCACCCCCGCCGGCCAGCACAGCACCCCGGCCGCCAGCGCGGCCACCGCCACGCTCAGCACGCCACACCGTCGCCGTCGCCGTCGCCGTCGCCGTCGGCCGAGCCGACACGATGTGCACCGTCGAGCAGGTCAAGCAGGCGCTGACGCCCAGGTCCCCAGCAACCGTCCTGCCAGGCCGGGAGGACCCGAACCAGATCTCCATCGCGCTGCAGCACTCCCACCGCGGCCAGTCCCCGCACGCCGTCGCGCCGCACCACATGCAGCACCACCTGCACGGCAGCGGCGAGTTGGCTGTGCAACGCGTGGCGCGCCATGCCACCCAACGCGGCCAGCGCCTCCAGCCGGGCGGGCACCTCGGCGGGTGAGTTCGCGTGCAGCGTGCCGGCACCTCCCTGATGCCCGGTGTTGAGCGCGGCAAGCAATTCACACACCTCCGCCCCGCGCACTTCACCGACCACGAGCCGGTCCGGGCGCATCCGCAGCGCCTGGCGCACCAGGTCGCGCAGCGTCACCTCACCGGCGCCTTCGACGTTGGGTGCCCGGGTGGTCAACCGGACGACATGCGGGTGCTGCGGCGCCAGCTCGGGGGCTTCCTCGACACACACGATCCGCTCACCGGCGGGCACGCAGCCCAGCAGCGCAGCGAGCAGGGTGGTCTTTCCGACCCTATGCACGTGACACACTTACTTCGTG
>QHBZ01000003.1 GCA_003244055.1 Pseudonocardiales bacterium
GACCGCGTGACGGTCGTCGTCGGTCATCTGGGCGATGGTGGGTCGACGCTCGAGCAACTGCGTGCCGAGCACGGCTTCACCAACGGCGGACTTGATTTCGTATTCGTCGACCACGACAAATCTGCCTACCTGCCAGACCTTCATCGCATCCTGAACCAGAACTGGCTGCACCCTGGATCTGTCGTGGTGGCCGACAACGTGAAGTTCCCGGGCGCGCCGCAGTATCGGGCGTACCTGAGGCAGCAGGAAGGCAAGAGCTGGCGCACGACAGAGCATAAGACACACCTGGAATACCAGTCGCTGATCACCGACCTCGTGCTCGAATCAGAATATCTGGGCGGCTGAGTCCGCGGCTTGGCCGCCCGGACCGCCTCCCCGGCTGGGCTCGCGGCGTGGTGGGTGGGCCAGCGAGGTGCCGAAAACGTATATTCAGTACGGCGCGCTCACGCCGAAGTCTCCTCGAGCGTCCGCGAAGTGGTGGCGCAGATGCCGTGCACGCAGCCAGCGCGGAGAGCTGTCCTCGGTCGGCCCACATGCAGATATGCGTGCAGCAGGTCATAAGCGAGATACCCGCCACCCCAGCCGGCCGCGAACGGCAGCCACAAGAACCCCGGCATCATCAGCCAGAACAGCACCGCCGCGGTCGCACCGATCGGAAGGCAGGCCTGGAGGATCAGCCCGGCAGCGGCTTCAAGGTTGGTGAGGTCGTTGTTGGTCACGGCGACCAAGGCGCGGCAGGTATCCAGGGACGCGGCGCGCAGGGTGACCTCTGCGCTGACGTCACCGAACACGATCGGCCCGCCGATTTCCTCGCCAGCGACACACCACGGGCGTGCTCGTCGCTGTCCACACACACCACGGGAACGCCCAGGTCATGCAACTGCGCCACCACCAGGGTGCCGACGGCGCCCAGCCCGACGACCACCACGTGGCCCGCGACGGGGCGGGGTCTGCCCAGTGCGGTGTCCTGATCGACTTGCTCACCGGACCCACCCTCCGGGAGAAGCTGACAGGTGCGATCAACGCCGTCCCCGCCCACCTTGTCATCGACCTGTCCGCTGTTCAGTTCCTAGCATCGATCGGACTGAACGTCCTTGTCGAGATCCTCGCCGCGCAAGAAGCTGCCGGTCGCCACTTGGCCCTCGTCGTCAACGACAACCATGCGGTCACGCACTCACTACAGGCCACCGGACTCGACCAAGTGTTTGATCTTCATGCCGAGATAGCGACAGCCATCGAGGGGTGCACCGTACCCATGGGCGCGCCTCGACCAGCGCGTGCAACAACCGGACGGCTCCAGCACTGATGCCTGCGCGGCGCTCACCGGCCGCTGAGCCACCCGGGAGGCATTTGATTCTCGACGGTCACGGTGCGGACAGTCGGTTCGCGGCGGGCTGCCCATGTTTCTCTCGAACTGCGTCCGAGAGTGTTGACACCCTAAACCTGCCCGGCTCAATCACCGCCGCTGACTACCATTGTGAATTGCTAAACACAGCAGGCTAAGCCGGTTATGACAGGTTATCCGGGCATAGCGTGGTAAATGGAGCGCGCCACGGTCTGTTCGTCATCCAAAGCCACGAAGGAGTGTCGGAAGGACTCATGCCCAGGTGCGCGACGATCCGCGCCCGAGCATGTCCGTGCCAGAGCGGCGCGGTGGCGTCCATGTCGTTGGTGATCAGGGACGGGTGGTTGATGCCCGCCAGAACGGCCTAGCGATCTCGGTCGGGGTTCATGATCGCGCCGATCACGTCCGATTGGGGTACCAGCCGCCGCCCGGATCGTGGCCTCCCGGGCGTCCCGATCGAACAACTATGGAAATGTCTCCGGCGAGCCTATGCTTCCGTGGCGGGTTTTGTCGGCATCATACGGCCCATGTTTACCTACCGAGTGCCCTTTCACGCGCGATTCGGTTACGCGCGGTCCAGCAGCGACCGGTCCGGCGGTGTCGTCGAGGGGCGCAAGTTGTGGACGGGCGGCGTGGTCACGGCGGTGATCGTATTCGGTCTGACGATCGCCGCGTTTCTCCTCGCCCGTATGCTGAACTACCCTCTCCTCGGTTTCCGGGGAGGTGGCGCGGTGGTGTACGCGAGCATGTTTGGCTACGCCGGCGCTGCGGCGCTGGTGGCGCTGCTGGCCACCGCCGCGATGCGTTTCCTGCTGTTGACCACTCCACGGCCGAGGTGGTTCTTCGGCTGGCTCGGTGGGGTCGGCACGGCCATCGCGGTGTTGCTCCCGCTGGCGCTGGCCCAGGACCCGGCGGCCCGGCTGGCCACCGCGACGGTCAATCTGGTGCTGGGGCTGGCGATCATCGGTCTGGTGCGCAGCACCGCCGCCAGCCTCCGCCTGGACGGCTCGGGGGAGCTGTCACGCCCCCTCCGCGTGCGGGACGACGGCTGACCCTGGCGTCGTGCACATCGAGCAGGTAAGCGCCGGGAGTGGGGCGGGGGCCGTTTGTGGGCTCTCCGCCCCATCCTGCCGCGGCGCTGAGGATCAGCGGCTGTGCGCGAGGAAGAACCGGACCATTTCGGCGGAGGCGTCGGGACCGTTCGGGTCGGTGTAGGACCCGACCGGGCTGCCGCCGTACCAGGCGTGTCCGCCGCCGTGGACGATCCAGGACTCGGCGAGGACCGCGCCGTCGGCGTCGGTGTGCACGGTCCGGGTGCAGGCATGGCCTACCTGTCCGTCGATGTGCGTGGTATCTGACACCGAGGTGTCGGTGGTGGCCAGCCGGGCGGTGATGAGGTTTTCGGCGTTGACCGGCGCGACGATTGCGTCGCGGTCGCCGTGGAAGACGATCAGGGGCACGGCGCCGGCCGCCGCGGGTGAGCCGCCGGTGCGCATGGCCGAAAACGCCGATCCGACGTCGTGTGCCGCGCCATAAGCGATCCCGGAATGCACCCCGACCCCGGCGTAGAGCTCCGGGTGCGTCGCCGCCATCACCGCTGCCATCGCGCCGCCGGCTGAGAGCCCGGCGACATATACCTGGGCGGGGTCAATCGCGTGGTCGGTCATGATCTGGCGGGTGATGCCGGCGATGATCGCCGGCTCGCCGGCGCCGGCGAGCTGGTCAGCGGGGGAAAACCAGTTCCAGTAGCCGCCGTTGTTGGCCGTGGTGGACTGTTGCGGGTAGGCGACGACGAAGGTGTGCTGCTCGGCGAGGTCGTTCATCCGGGTGCCGGCGGCGAAGTCGGTGGCGTTTTGCTTGCCGCCGTGCAGCATGACTACCAGCGGCACCGGCACACCGGTGTAGCCGGTCGGGATGTAGAGATCGTAGCTGCGGGTCCCGGCCGGCTCGGTGTGGCTGAGGTGGCGGATCTCACCGCCGGGTGCGGCCGCCGCGGCGGCCGCACTGGGCTGCGCGGCCCTGGGGCTGGTGGTGGGCAACTCACCCAGCAGGTGGGCGAGTCCACCAGGCAGCCCCGCGTCAGACTTCGAGGTCAGCGCGGCCCGGAGGTTGCCGAGCAGCCCGCAGCTTCCCGGGCCGGCGGGCGGGACGGGAGGTGCAGCGCCGAGCGTGCGCTGCAGGACCGCGCACGCTTCCGTCAGCTGCCCCGCGCGGGTGAGCCTCAGTGCTTCGGACATGCCCGCGATGCGATGGTCGTCCATGGGAGTTCCTTCGGGATTGACGTCGGCGTCGACCGGTCGGTCAGCGCCGTGCAGCAGCTCAGGTGGTGGTGCGACGGAAGGCGAGGGCGGCCTTGACCGAAGCGATCGTCGCCAATGCGAGCTCGGGCTGACATCGTCCGCAACGGTCGCCAGCCCGTAGACGCGCAGCTCGACCGTTCTTCGCGCCTCCAGCCATGCACCCTCTCACTACCATCCTACAGACATCTTACCACCATCCCATGGGATGGCAAGAGACGGCCGGTGCTCGCCGCGGCGGCCGCCGCCGGAGGGCTACTCGCCGGCTGCGGCGGCAAGACCAATCCCGTGGCCCCACCACCGCCGGCCGCGAGGAGCGCACCGGCCACCACCCAGCAGCCGCACAACCAAGCCGACGTCGTATTCCTTCAGAACATGATCCTCAACCACACCCGGGCCATCACAATGTCGCAGTGCGCCCGCAACCAAGCGATCTCACCGCAGGTAAAGGATCTCGCCACCCGGATCGAGGCCGAACAAAGCCCGCAGACCCAGCAAATGAGCGCCCTGCTCACCGAGTGGGGGGTACCGGCCCCGGCCACCACCAGCGCCATCGGCGGCACAGGGAACGGTCAGATGCCCGGGACGGTGAGCGGCGCTGGGTTCGACCGAATGTTTCTCCAGGTGATGATCGCCCATCACCAGGGGGCAGTGGACATGTCTCAGACCGAGCTGGCATAAGGCAGCAACCCCACCACCCGCAACCTCGCCCAACAAATCCTCAGTACGCAGCAATCTCAGATCAGCGAAATGCAGGCCCTGCTCCAGCTGATCTAACCGGCACGGCACCGAAGCGCGAGGCCCATGACCCGGCTCTGACCCAGCAGCA
>QHBZ01000004.1 GCA_003244055.1 Pseudonocardiales bacterium
CCCAGGCCGAGGACGCCGCCACCGCACTCACCCGCCAGACCCAGGCGCTACGCGAGGTGGCCCAAGCCGACGCCGACGCGGCCCGCGAGCGCCTCGCCGACGCCGACCGCCGCGCCCAACAGCTGGAGGACACCGCCCGGGAGCGCTGGGAGGCCCTGCGAGTAGAGACCGAACAGCGCTTCGACCGGCTCCAGGCCGCCGAACGCCGCTTCGCCGAACGAACCCAACACGCCCACGCCGCATTGGGCGCGCTGCGTTCCCAGGTCGCGCTGCTCGACCACGTCCAACAGGCCGAGGCCCAACTCGCGGCGCTGCACACCGACACCGCACCGCCCTACCCAGACCCCACCGGCGACCCCAACGGCGCCAGGCCCTCGACCGCAGACCCCGGGTGATAAGCAGGCCCAGATCCTACTGCGAGGCACAGACAGAGCCCGGCGGCGCACACGATCAGTGCTGTGACCAGCAGCAACAGCCGCGTGGGCGGCTCATGACGCCGTTGTTACCGACACTCCGAGTCGTCTGCGGACCTGCGCTTCACGGGCTTCGCGCACCAGTCGAAGATGCCGCTCAACTCGGCCGGGTAAGTGTGCGACCCGCAGTGCAGGCCATTTAGCAGCAAGAGCAACCCTCGCCCCGCCAGGCCGCTCGCCCTTCTTTGACTGCCAGCGCCGCGATCAGCAATCCGACCGTGGGGTCGAGCCACCAGATGCCGAACAGGTTGTTGGCCAGCAGGCCGAGGAGCACGGCGACGGCAAGGTAGGCGCACAGCAGATTCTGCCGGCCTTCCCCGGTGGTGGCCGGCGAACCGAGTCGGACCCCGAGCCGCTTCTTCATCACCCCCAGCGCCGGGCACCACAGCAGGCTCACGGCGGCCAGGGCCACGCCGAGCCACGTCGTCTCAGCGTGGCGCTCCACGACCAGGGCCCGCACCGACTCCGCCGCGATGTAGGGGGCGAGCAGGAAAAACGACACCGCGACGGCCTTCTGCGCCCTCGCCTCGGCGGTGCCGGACAAAGTGCGGTCACCGGTGAACCGCCAGACGACGATGACGCTGGCCAAGGCCTCGATGGCGGAGTCGATCCCGAAGCCCAACAACGCCACCGACCCGGCGAGCAGTGCGGCCAGGATCGCGATGCCGCCCTCGATGCCCAGCCAGCCGAGGCTGATCCAGCTCAGCAGCCGGGCCCGGCGAGCCAGCACCACCCACTCGGGGCTCCCCGGGCGGAGCACTCCCTCCGCCGCAAGGGAACAGCTGCCGCATTCACCCTCAACGACCATGGCCAGCGGCAACCTGCCCGGTTCGGGGATCGGCGCGACGGCGCCGAGCTGGGGCTCCGGTTTTCTCACGGTGCCCCTCCCGAGCAGCAGGCGGGTGCGGTGATGTCGACCGGCCCGGTGTAGTGGTCGCACAGGCTGACGTCGTGCCCGACGGCGGCCAGCAGGGCCTCGGCTGCCTCCAGCAGCCGGCGAACCTCTGGCTGCGCGATCCGGTAGTACGACGACCGTCCCTGCGGCCGGTCGACAACCAGGCCGCACCCCTTCAGGCAGGCCAGGTGTCCGGAGATGTTGGCCTGGGAGCCACCCACATCAGCCATCAGGTCCGTGACCCGCCGCTCTGACGGCCGCTCACCCATCCATTTATACCCCTATGGGGTAGCGGGTATAGGGTGGGTTGGAGGTGGTTGCGGACCTCGCTATCCAGGTCAGCAGCGGATACTTCGCCTGCTGAGAACCGTCCCAAGACCCGCGCTCCTAGGCTGTCCGACGTGGCGGCGCTGGCCTTGAGCCTAGGACTCTTCTACCTGCTGGTCGTGTTCCTCGTGCAACCAGTCCTGCTCCGCCGCCATACCGGCCGTTCCGCATGGCTGGCCAGCCTGGGCGCCACCCGCTGGGAACAGACCGCGAACCTGCTGTTCCTCCTTGGCTGCGGCCTCGATCTGACTAATCCGGCCCTCGTTCTCGCCGGGGTGATGCACCCCGTGGTGCTGCCTGGCCAGCACATCACTGTGACCCTCACCGCCAGCGTGGTGTTCATTGCGAGCCTGGCCCTGGCCGTGATCTCCCAATGGGTGATGGGAGAGGCTTGGCGGACCGGGATTGATCCGCAGCATCCCACCTCGTTGATCACCAGCGGACCGTTCCGGCTGGTCCGCAACCCCACCTACACCAGCCTGCTCGCGTGCTCGCTCGCCATCGGGCTGCTCGTCCCGACCGTGCTCGCCGCCGCCGGAGTCCTGACCTGTCTGGCCGCACTCCAGATCCAAACCCGGCTGATCGAAGAACCCCACCTACGCCAGGTCCACGGCCAGGCCTACCAGCGTTATGCCGCCCAGGCCGGCCGCTTTGTGCCCGCCGTGGGCCGGCTACCGGGATGATGGCGGTCGAGGTCATCAGCGTCGTTGACGATGTGGTGACGTTGAAAGAGAGGCTGGGTGACGCTGATCAGCAACCCGGAGCCGGCCGTGTCGCGTCTGTCTGTGACCTGCCCTATCGTCGGAGTGTGAGCAGCAATTTCCCCGCTGACATCCTGGAACTGCGGGTGGTCGGGCATGATCCCGACAGTCGTGTGGTCACCGTTGTGGGCGAGATCGACGCGTCGACCGCGCCGGAACTGGCCGCCTTTCTGACCGCGCAGCTGGCCGTTGCACAGGTGGTAGTGGTGGACCTTCACGGTGTGCAGTTCCTGGCATCTGCCGGGGTGATGGTGCTGTTGGAGGCCAACGAACTCGCTGCCCGAGAGGACCGCGCCCTGTGTTTGGTGTACAACTCCCAGATCGCCAACCTGGCGCTGGAGGCCGCTGGGCTGCGAGGCTACTTCACCTTCGCCGACAGCGTGCCGGATGCCCTGAAGAACTCACCCTGACAGGGCGCGGCGCTCGACGGTAGGCATGTCATCGAGGTGCCTACTCGGCGAGGCGGCGACGGATGGCCACGTTGGTTCCGGTAGGGCCATGATCGATATGCAGACCGTCGCTGCAGTTCCGCATGAACTGGGTCCCGCGTCCTCGGTTGTCAGGTCCTCGGTTCTCACCACCGGGCGGGCGCCAACGGCCCGCATCCTGGACAGTGGCGAGCACGTCCGGCAACTGGAGCTCCATATGCACCGTCACAGTGCCGCCGGCAGGTCCGTAGGCGTGCTCCACGGCATTGGTGCAGGCTTCACCGACAGCGACGAGCAGGTCAGCGACCGCACGGGGGGTGGCCCCGACCTCCGACAGCCAGCCGCGCATCGCAACCCGGATGTCCCTCAGCGACCGTGGAAGCGCCGGCATGACGAGGTCGAATGGACCGATCTCACCGCTGTCCTGGCGGCGCACGGCACCGTAGTCATCGGTGGCCGGAGCGTTGCCCTGCTCGGCCGGCATCGACACGATCGCCAGCGTATCGTACGTTTGGGTGAATAGCTGTCTTTGTGCAGATCAGACCATGCTTCGGGACGACGCGCTCGGCGGTCACGGCGCCGGAGACTCGCCGCTCGGGAGTCAGGGCGCGATGTTCAGCCTGGGGAGCTTGTCAAATCGGCCGGAAATGGCCTTGAATGTGACTCCTGAACCGATTGACGGTACCGTCGTAGTGACCGCCTACTCTTCGTGCGCGCGGCATCATAGCCGGCGTCGTTCTCGGTTTCACCATGACACGGCTCTCGTTCATGCCGGGACGGGAACGCCGACATGCCGTCGGCTCGCACCGCCAACACGCGCCACCTCGATTCGCACGGCTCGGCTGACCTCACCCTGAAAGCGGCTGATTCCGCCAGGGACGCTGATCCGGCCTCGGAGGACTTCGTGTGGGACGAGGAGGAATCCGAGGCGCTGCGCCAGGCTCGCAAGGACGCCGAAGCGACCGCCTCCGCCGACTCGGTACGCGCGTATCTCAAGAAGATCGGCAGGGTCGCCCTGCTCAACGCCGAGAAGGAGGTAGACCTCGCCAAGCGCATCGAGGCCGGGTTCTATGCCGCCGAGCGGATTCTCCAGGGCCAGGACCCGGCTGAGGAGCTGTTACCTCAGCTGCGCCGGGATCTGGCCTGGATCGTTCGTGATGGCGAGCGCGCCAAGAATCACCTGCTCGAGGCCAACCTTCGCCTGGTCGTCTCGGTGGCCAAGCGCTACACCGGGCGTGGCATGCCATTCCTGGATGTGATCCAGGAGGGAAACGTCGGTTTGATCCGTGCGGTGGAGAAGTTCGACTACACCAAGGGATTCAAGTTCTCCACCTACGCCACCTGGTGGATCCGCCAAGCCATCACCCGATCGATGGCCGATCAGGCCCGCACCATCCGGATCCCGGTACACCTGACCGAGGTGATCAACAAGCTGGGCGGCATCCAACGTGATCTGCGACAGAATCTCGGCCGCGAGCCTACCCCGGATGAGCTGGCCAGGGAGATGGACATCACCCCGGAGAAGGTGCTGGAGCTCCGGCAGTACGCCCGGGAACCCATCTCGCTGGATCAGACCATCGGCGAGGAGGGCGACTCCCAGCTCGGCGACTTCATCGAGGACTCCGAGGCCGTGGTCCCGATCGACGCAGTCTCATTCACGTTGCTGCAGGACGACCTGCTGTCCGTGCTGGCCACGCTGTCCGAGCGGGAAGCCAGCATCGTCCGGCTGCGATTCGGGTTCACCGACGGTCGCCCGCGCACCCTCGATGAGATCGGGCACATTCACGGGGTCACCCGGGAACGCATCAGGCAGATCGAATCCAAGACGATGGCCAAGCTGCGGCACCCCTCCCGTACCCAGGTTCTGCGCGACTATTTGGACTGATCGGTGGGCGCCCACTTGCCGCGATGTCAGTAACGCCTCGGCCTTCGTCGGTGGTTGAATCTCTAGGGTGGGTGACGACGGCCGTCTGCATGCCCGGTTAGGCAGTCACCGCGCGTCCGGTCGCCGCAGCGGCGTGGTGACGGCAGAGGACGTCGACTGGCTCGTTGCCCACCTGCGGGCGGTGGTCGCCGCTGGCCCCGCGGTCTGGGCGGGCCGCGGGATGACGCTGGTCCAGCTGACCGCGCTGCACCTCATCGGCGCGCTGGCACCGGTCACCCTCACAGACCTTGCCCAATCCCTGGGTACCAGACCGCCGGCGACGTCCGCGATGGTCGAACGGCTGACCCACGCCGGACTGGTGGAAAGCACGCCAGATCCCCAAGACCGCCGGCGCGTCCAGCTGACGCTCACCGCCGATGCCGAACCGATCATCGGCGACACCGACCCGGACACCGCCAAACGCCTACGGGCCGTGCTCACCGGCTTAGGTGGACAGACCCGCCGTCACCTGATCGACGTACTCAGGGACACTGTCCGACGGTCCGCCGAATAGCCCCAGGACTCGCGACCGTCACGCCGGCGTGTTGTTGTCCGCGTGTGATCCTGGCCGGGATGAGCCGTCGACTTCCGCGGTGGGTCGGTTCCCGGTGGTGATGTTGCCGATCACCGTGCAACCAGTCGAGCCCTCACTGATCAACACCGCCCGCGTCAGATTCGGGCCGGCGAAGGTGTTCTGACTTACCACGACATTGGGCCAGCGCCGCACATTGACCGCCTGGGCGCCGTTGTTCGCACACATGTTTCCGGTGAACGTGATCGACGTCACCCCGGTCGGGGCACCGCTGTTGGCGTCCTGGTCGCCGGTGGCGATCAGACACTGCGCATCCACGTTGCGGCAGGTGTTACCGGAGATCACCACGTCAAAGGTGGGCGGTTTGCTGTTGTCGAGGGTTTGGAAGCAGTCCGGGTGCGGCGGGCTGCGATAACCCTCAGCGGAGATGTCGGAGATGGTGTTGTCGGAGATCCGATGTCCGCTGCCGTAAAACCGCATCCCATCGGCGTCACCCCCATGCCGGCCGACCACCGTGTCGCTGATGGTGTTGGCGTGCACGGTGATCCGCTGGCCGGTGATTTCGATGCCGTTGGTGGCGACATGGGTCATGGTGTTGGACTCAATGGTCGAGTCGGTACAGGGATCGCAGGTGATCCCGCCCTGTTCGGTGTCGTGGACGGTGTTGTTGCGCGCGGTGATCCCGGCGCCCTCCAGCAGCACCCCACCACCGCCCGCGACGGTGAAACCCTGCAGGACGACGTGATCGGCCTTGATCTGCACCTCGTGCACAGTGGCCCCGTCGGCCGCGAGGGTGATCGGCGCGTCGGCGGTCCCCGATCGGGTCATCGCCATGTTGGTGTCGGTGAGGTCACCACCGGAGAAGCACACCGTGTCGCCCGCAGCGGCGGCGTCCAGCGCTGCCTGCGCCTCATCGGACCGGGTGACGGTGTGGGTGCAGCCAGCCGGCAGGCCTTGCTGGCCCTGGACGCCCGGCGGTCCGTGGCCCGCGGGGGAGGAGGTGCTGGTACACCCTGCGGCGAGCAGCACCAGGCCCAGCAGCGGGATCAACCAACCCCGCCGCACCACAGCGACGGCGCGGGCAGCCAGCTGGAAGTCGTCCTCGCCCTGGGGGCCCGACGTGGGGATGAGCCGGTGATTCATGAAACCGACACTACGGGCATCGCCAAAGCACCTGCGGCGCGGCGCGGCGCCGGCTCCTGAAAAGCGGCGCCGACGGTCGTGCACTCGGCGTTGGCGGCCATCGCGCCGCAAAGCTGTCCCCTGTGAGGATTGCCGCAATCCCCTGGTCGGCCGCTGGACTTCTACTGTTCACGACTGAGAAGCACTGTCGGATGCGTGCGGCCAGCCCTCGTTCGCAGCACCCGCCGCCGGCGGCTCGTCGTCGGCGGCGCCGTGGGTGCCTTCCTGCTGGGCAGCGCGACTCTCGCCGGATGCAATACTCCGGTGATCACCGGACTGGCCAATCCGCCGGCCGGCTCCGCGTCATCAGACCCAGCAGCAGCGCCGACGCGACCAACGACCATCGATCCGCCGTCTGCGGTCCCACCAGCGGCTTCGCCCGCGCCGGCAGCCGTTCTACCACCGCCCGAACTGGCCACGACCTGCGCTGACCACGACTACCGCAACGCCGACGGTAACTGCGTCCATCAACCCACACCGGTTGTGGCGCTGCCAGCAGCCTCACCGCCGGTGAGCTTGTCGGGTGCCTCGAGGCGGTCAGTGGACCTCCCGGCGCTCGCAGCCAGGGTCGACCCCGGTTTGGTGCACATCAACACCCGGCTGGGCCAGCAGAACGGCGGAGTTGCCGGTACCGGGATCGTGCTCAGTGCGTCGGGTGAGGTGATCACCAACAACCACGTGATCAGCGGTGGCACCAGCATTGAGGTCACCGACGTCGGCAACGGCCAGACGTACTCGGCGACTGTCGTGGGCTATGACCGCGGTCATGACATCGCGGTGCTTGCGCTGCGCAACGCCTCGGACCTGCAGACCGCCGCGATCGGGGATTCCAGCAGCGTCGCGGTGGGGGACGCGACCGCGGCCATCGGCAACGCGGGTGGTCGCGGCGGTACCCCGAGCATCGTCGCGGGCACGGTATTGGCCCTTGATCAGACGATCATGGTCACCGACGACATCACCGGGAGCGCCGAGCAACTCGCCGGGGTGATCCGGGTCGCGGCGGAGCTCCAGCCCGGTGACTCCGGTGGCCCGCTGGTGAACACCGCCGGGCAGGTCGTGGGTATCGACACCGCCGCCGCTACCGCGCCCCGATCCTCCGGCGCGGAGGGATTCGCAATCCCGATCAACGACGCGATCGCGATCGGCAAGCAGATCGATGCCGGTATCGCGTCCCCGAGCATCCACATCGGACCGACCGGCGCCCTCGGAATCGTGGTCCAAACACCAACCAGGGCACGCGACGGCTCGGCCGTCTCTGGCGCTCTCGTCACCGGCGTCACTCCCGGCTCGCCGGGTGGACAGTCCGGGCTGGCGGCAGGCGACGTCATCGTGTCATTGGACGGGGCCGTGGTCGATTCCCCCACGACGATGATCACCCTGCTGGTCGGCCATTACCCCGGCGACCTGGTGCCGCTGACCTGGGTGGATCCCTCGGGTCAACAGCACGTTGCCACGGTGGTGCTGGAGGTCGGCCCGCCAACCTGACAAAGTCGCAAACTGGCGTGTAACGGCGACCGGGCCGATGGCGATGACATGAGTAGCCCCTGTGACGCTGTTGGACCCCCGACCTGGCGGCATCACTGGGGCTTTCCTCTGCCTTCCGAACACCTTGGCGTCCTGGCGGCGGCGGTAGCGCCCTCGTCTGCACTGCCGATTCGGTCCCCACTCTGGGAAGCTGGCATACAGCACCTGAGGAGGACAGATGGCCATGTCCGGCGTGGACCAGCGGACCACCGCCAAGGTGATCCTGATCTCGGCGGTCGCCGCCGTCGGCGGCTTCCTCTTCGGCTTCGACACCGCCGTGATCAACGGCGCGGTGGACTCGATCCAGAGCGCCTTCCGCCTCAGTCCTGCCCTCACCGGTTTCGCGGTGTCCTGTGCGCTGCTCGGCTCGGCCGTCGGTGCCTGGTACGCGGGCCGGGCCGCAGACCACGTAGGCCGGGTGCGGGCCATGGTCGTCGCCGCGGCACTCTTCGCGATCAGCGCGGTCGGGGCCGGGTTCGCCTTCTCGGTGTGGTCGCTGATCGCGTGGCGATTCGTCGGCGGCCTCGGCGTCGGGATGGCCTCGGTGATCGCTCCGGCCTACATCGCCGAGGTCGCGCCCTCGCACATCCGCGGCCGGCTCGGCTCACTGCAGCAGCTGGCCATCGTCTCCGGCATCTTCGTCGCGTTGCTCTCCGACGCCTTCCTGGCCAACCTCGCCGGCGGGGCGAGCCAGCCGCTCTGGTTCGGGCTGGGCGCCTGGCGGTGGATGTTTCTCGCCGGGCTGGTCCCCGCCCTGTTTTACGGCGTGCTGGCCCTGCAGATCCCGGAGTCGCCACGTTACCTGGTGGCCAAGGGAGAGCTGATCCGCGCCGCTGAGGTGCTGCGCGATGTGTTGGGTTCCCGCAGCGTCGAAGCCGTGCAGCGCAAGGTGCAGGACATCGTCGTCAGCCTGCGACGCGAGGACCAACACGCACCGAGACTGTCCGACCTGCGTGGACCCAGTCTTGGGCTGCTCCCGATCGTGTGGGTGGGGATCCTGCTGTCTATCTTTCAGCAGTTCGTCGGTATCAACGTGATCTTCTACTACTCGACCAGCCTGTGGCGTTCGGTCGGGTTCAGTGAATCCGACTCCCTCACGATCACCGTCATCACCTCGGTGACCAACGTCCTGGTCACGCTGATCGCGATCAGCATCGTCGACAAGGTCGGTCGCAAACCGATGCTGCTCGGCGGATCGCTGGGCATGGCGTTGACCCTCGGCGCGATGGCCGTGTGTTTTTCTCAGTCGATCGGGAGCGGCAAGGACGTGACCCTGCCCCAGCCGTGGGGAACGATCGCGCTGATCGCCGCCAACCTCTACGTCGTGTCCTTCGGTACGACGTGGGGTCCCGTTGTCTGGGTGCTGCTCGGCGAGATGTTCCCCAACTGGATCCGCGCGACCGCGCTCGCCGTGGCCGCCGCCGCCCAGTGGATAGCCAACTTCGCCATCACGACGACGTTCCCGGTCCTGTCCAATCTCGGCTTGTCCTTCGCCTACGGCCTGTACGCGATCTTCGCCGCGCTGTCCTTCGGATTCGTGTTCAAGGCGGTCAAGGAGACCAAGGGCCGCGAGCTGGAGGACATGACGGGCTAGACCCGGGTGGCGCGTACGGCGGTGCCGTATGCGCAGATCTCCGTCCCCCGTTTCCCGTGTAGCACCGGACCCCCGCACCGCTCGATGGGCCTGGGCGTTCCGGCGCGGCACCCAGGCGTATCGACCGACAAGTCCTATCGTGCGGCACCGCGCGGCCCGGCGCATGAGGGTTCTCCCCTACCTGACCCCTGGTACTGGACCCCTCGGCACCCGAGATGTTGAGGTAGGGCTACCAGGGACACGGGAAGCGCCGCCTGACCCCGGCGGCCCGATCACTCGCTGGCACTACCATGACAAGTCAGGCGGCCAGGCGCTGATGATGCACAACTTCTTCGTGCCCGGCAACGACCTGGCCCACGCGTACGTGGCGGATTTGAAGGGCTGGCATGGCCAGCTACCCCGTCCTGACAGCACCCAAGCGCAGCGCGTGGCGGTGGGTTCTGGCTCCCGCCGCCACGGTCGCCGCCGCCTCACACATCCCGGTGATCGCCCCACCTCGACGAGGCTCCCTACATGGGAGTCCTGTTCGCCGTGCTCACCGCGGCCTGCCTGGCGCTCGCCATCGCCGTGCTCATCCGGGACACCGCGGCTGTCTACGGTCTGGCGATCCTCACCTGCGGGTGGCGATCGTCGGCTACATCGGCACCCGATCCGTCGCGTTCCCGCAGCTCGCTGACGACGTCGGCAACTGGTTGGAGCCTCTCGGGATCGTAGCGATCCTCGCCGAGGCGGTCGTGGTGATCGCCGCGGTCAATGGCGTCGCCGCGCGGCGGTGAACTACCCTTCGGCAATGGAGCAGCGGGTCAGCCTGATCACCCTGGGCGTTGCCGACGTCGCGCGCGCTCGGGCGTTCTATGAGCGGCTGGGCTGGCAGGGCCAAGAGGTCGAACAGACGGTGTTCTTTCAGGCTGGCGGCGTCGTGCTGGTCCTCTGGGGTCGGGACAAGCTCGCGCTCGACTGTGGTATCCGCGAGGTCGGAACGGGTGGTTTCAGCGGCGTCGCCCTCGCGCACAACGTCCGGTCCGAGGCGGAGGTCGACGATCTCATCGCGGCGGCGCTGCACGCCGGGGCCACCGTCACCCGGTCTGCGGCCAGGACGTTCTACGGCGGCTACGCGGGGGTGTTCACCGACCTCGACGGCCATGCCTGGGAGATCGCGCACAACCCGGGCTTCAGTTTTGCCGAGGATGGCTCGATCATTCTTCCTGATTTCAGCAACGGCTAGCGGAGACGGCTACGGGGACTGGCCGCGGCCGGTGAGGGGGCGATCGACATCGAGGTGGTTGAGGGCTTGGACTGGTGTGGACCCGGTTCGATCAGGCGGACGGGCAGTGCTGGCCCACACCCGACCGTGGCTGACCCACACGGTGGGCATCCCGCTCGCTTGACCGCCGGCGACGTCGAGGTCAGGGTCGTCACCCACCACCCAGCACAGATCTTCGGCCGGCACACCGCACCGCGCCCGGGCCAGCAGAAAGACCCGGGGATCCGGCTTGCGGATCCCGGTCTCCTCCGAGACGCACCAGCCGTCCAGGAGATCGAGGACACCGCTGCGGCGCAGCTTGCCTAGCTGGTTGTCGACCCGCCCGTTGGTGACCACGCCCAATCGCCAGCCCTGCTGCCGCAGCCTGATCAGCGCGTCGAGCACCCCGGGGAACACCGGCGCCAGGTGCGGCATGCGGGCGCGATAGTCATCCCACAGCGCGGCCGTGTCGCCGACAACGGGAAACCGCTCGCCCAGCAGAGCGAAAAACCGGTCCCGCTCCTTGACCGCCAGGTCGGTCGCCGTCAGCCAGGCCAGCGCCTCATCACCAAGGGCGTGATCCTTGACCAGCGCTTGCGCCCATACCTGAAACCCGGCTGCACGATCGACCAGCGTCCCGTCGAGATCGAGCAGCGCCAGCACGCGCCCATCATCGCGGACACTCGGGGTCCGGGACTTCGCATTCGCAGCGGACGGCTCGATCATTCTTCCCGACTTCGCGCCCGATCAGCCGTGATCGAGTCTCGCTCCAAGTACCCGCTGTATGTGCATCAACGAGGACTCCTGCACTGCATCCGCTGGGTGGCCCGGCCCGTCGAAGGTGCCAGTCGCTTGGACAGCCACAGTCACCGGAAAGTCCCGATTGCGCAGATCGGCGGTCGTGTGCAGCACGCAGATGTCGGTACATACCCCACAGATCCGCACCGAGTCGATACCGAAGCGGTGCAGGTGGCCCTCCATCTCGGTCTCGAACAACGCCGAGTACCGCCGCTTGCGTAACAACACAACATCGTCCCTAACCAACAGCGGGAGCAGCTCGTCGACCAGATCGGCTTCCGGGGTGCCGCGGAGGCAGTGTTCGGGGAACACCGCAAACTCTGCGTCGTCGATCTCGTGGGTATCCGCGGTGAACAGCACCCGTCGGCCAGCCGCGAGGGCCTCGTCTACCTCCCGGCGCACCGCGGGGAGCACCGCTAGGCACCGGTCGCTGGCCAGATTGCCCTGGCGGATGAACCCGTTCTGCATGTCCACGACCACGAGAAGCTCAGATACCACAGACGCCTCCTCGGTTTGCCCATGTCTACGGGAATGGCTGGTGGTCGGCGGCGCAGGTGGCGCCATCGGCGGGAAGTTGGAGGGTGACGAGATAGTCGGCCACTGCGGCGCTGGCGCAGGTGCTGTGCACGTTCAGCGTGGTATGCCCGTAGCCCTCGACGATCAGCAGCCGAGCGTCGCCGAGTTCGTCCCGGGTGGCCTGCGCGTTCCACAGCGGCGTCTCGGGATCGTAGCGATTGTTCACCACCAGTATCGGGTACTGCCTGGGATGGTTCCACGGGCCCAGGTAGCGGTCGCGGTCCGCGGCCGGCCAGGCGATGCATTGGGCCATGTCGAACAGCGCGGTCAGCCCGAAATACGGGCGGCTCTGGTCCTCGATCGGGATGAGCAGGTTGTAGGCCTGCTGATCGTGCGGGTAGTCGCTGTCGAGGCACTGAGTGGCCAGAAACGACGCGGAATGTGCGGGTATATACGGATCCAGGGTCGGCGGCTGACCCTGCGCAGCGGCGCCCTCGGGCCGCAGCGAGTTGTAGAGACCCTGCAGCCACCTGGCCATGCCGCTCCAGCGGGCCGAGCTGTGCAGGTCGTAGGAGACGGTCCCGAGCATCGCGGCGGGGCTGGTGCCACCACCACGCTGTTTGAGCCTGGCCACCAGATCGGCGAACTTTTGCCGCGGATCACCCGCGGAAAATGCGCACCTGGGCCCCGCCTGGACGCAGCGGTCGAAGAACGCAGCGAGCTCTTCGGCCTGCGAACGGGCGGTGCCGGCGCGCACGTCGACGGGCTTGTCCTGCTGCCCCGGCTGGCCCGTCGAGTTCGCCACCAGGTCCAGCGCCCCGTCGAAGACCATGGCGCGGGTGCGGTCCGGGAAGAGGTTGGCGTAGGTCGCGCCGACGTAGGTGCCGTAGGAGTAGCCCAGAAAACTGACACTCTCCTCGCCGAGGGCCTGGCGCAGCAGCTCCAAATCGCGGGCCGTGTTGGCCGACGACAGGTGTGCGAGCAGCTCACCGGACCCCGCGGCGCAGCGCTGCCCCAGCGCAGCACTGCTGGCGAAGAACGCTGCCTGCTGCTCGGGTCGCACCGGCGAGCCCACCAGCTCGTCTCCGGCTGTCCCGTGGCCGGCGCAGCGGACCGGCGTGCTGCCTCCGACGCCGCGGGGATCGAAGCTGATCAGGTCGAACCGCTGGCGCAGCACGCTAGGATACGTCGGGCCCAGGCTTTCCAGCTCGCCGACCCCACCGGTCCCGGGGCCACCGAAGTTGACGACCAGCGAACCTACCCGGAGCGCCGGATCTGCCGCAGGCAGCCTGACCACCGACAGCGCGATCGTCGCATCGTGTGGCTGGTTGTAGTCCAGCGGCACCGTCGCAGTCGCGCACTGGAACGACCTATCGCAGCCACTCCACCGCAGTCGAGGTGGTACGGCGCCGTTGACCCCCAGCGGTTCCGGTATGGCCTTCGGTGGCGGGACCGGGGGCCTCGGTGCGGCATTGGGTGGCGGGGTCAGCGCCGGTGTCACGCCGAGGTTCTCCGCGGGACTGCAGCCGAGCAGCGTGAGCAGGGCCACCGCGCTGAGCGCCGTTACGACCCGCGAGGACGACGAGACAGCAACCCGCAACGATCGGCCCTCGCCCAACGCTGGTATCGCCGTCCCTTCTCGCCCGGTCAAGGCTCCTACGATAGGTGCGAGCTACGACCGGGCGAAACCGGTGCCTGCGCGTAGGTGGTTGAGCGCTGTGGTGATAAGGCCGCGCGCAGCGGAACCGGTGACGGCTTGGGTGGCGAGTTCGGCGAAGGTCTTGTTGTAGAGGGCGATCTCTCGCGGCTGGCTGATGGTCAGTTCGGCGGAGATGGTCTCTACATGCACAAGCCTGTTATCAAACATGATGAACTGGTTAGTGGGTACGCGATACTCGCTGTTTGCAGGGATGATGCCGACGATGACGCGGGACAGTGACATGACCACTAAGAGCCGGTCAAGCTGCCCGATCATCACGCCGGTGTCGCCGACTGTGGTATGTAAATCTTGCTCGGCGACGATGAAGTGGAACTTGTGATCACCGTTGTAGGGTGCGTGTTGCCGCTCCATACGTGCCGCTACTCCTACGTCGCGGGCGAATCCGCGGAACAGGTCGTCCAACGCTTCACCCTGTAGCAGCTCCACCCGAAATAGACCTCTTTCTCCTTCGCGACCTCTACGCAGGTTTCGTGTCCGGGAATGTCCATCTGCGACAGCGCCTCGGTGTCCGTCACCGGCGACTAGCACATCGACGCGTACCCCGGCGGGGTAGGGATCGTGCCCGTGGTGATGGCGGAGTTCGCGGCCCCGTGATGAGCCTCGCGCACGCCGGGTTCTCCGTCTGCGTGGTCTCCTCGACGTCGATGTGGTTGTAGCCGACCCCGAAGTTGCCTAGAAACCTGGTCCGCAGTTGCCTGTCGAACAGCTCGGCCGGCAGCCGGTCGGCGACGGTGGGCAGCAAGACACGCCCTGCGCCACCGCGGCGCGCAACCCGTCGCGGCCCAGCGGCACGTCGTCGGCGTTGAGCTGCACGTCCGGGAAGCGCCACGCAGCAACGAAAGGTTGGGGTTTGTTGTAGGGGTTTCCCCGATGGGCCGAGCATGACTGCTTCGTAGCATTGATCGGAGTGTTATCGCACTGCGCGAATGACACCGAAACAGGGCCCAGATTGGTCTCGTGGCAATACTGTTGCTGAGGCCGCCCAGGGAGGCGCGGAGATGAGCACGTTGGTTGCAGGCGTGGTTGGCGAACCGGCGGCATTTCTTCACCGGTATCCTGACTACGAGACGACACGAAGCCTGGATGGGCTACGAGCGACCGAGTACGGCTATCTGGACGAACTGGACCAGGTCTATCTGGATTACACCGGTTCCGGCTTGGCCGCGGCGTCGCAGTACCAAGCACACCACGCGAGGCTGGCGACTGGTTGCTTCGGCAATCCGCATTCGGTGAACCCCAGTTCGCGGGCGTCCACCGAGCTGGTGGACCGTGCCCGTCGCGCGATTCTCGCCTACTTCAACGCTTCGCCAAACGACTATGCTGTCATCTTTACCGCGAACGCCTCCGGAGCCTGCCGGCTGGTCGGCGAGGCGTACCCGTTCGACCGGCGCACCCGATTCGTGCTCACCGCAGACAACCACAACTCGGTCAACGGCATCCGCGAGTTCGCCCGGGCGAGGAAGGCGACGACGACCTATGTGCCCAGCACGGCCCCCGACCTGCGGGTGCTCGACGCAGAGGTGCGCACCGCGCTCGGCCGTCGTAGCATCTCGGCCCGGCGCCAAGGGCGACGTGGGTTGTTCGCCTACCCCGCGCAGAGCAACTTCAGCGGCGTGCAGCATTCCTTGGACTGGGTGGAGCTGGCGCACCGGCAGGGCTATGACGTGTTGCTCGATGCCGCCGCGTACCTGCCGACGAACCCGTTGGATCTCAGCGTCGTCACTCCCGAGTTCGTCACGGTCAGCTGGTACAAGCTTTTCGGCTACCCCACCGGCGTCGGCTGCTTGGTCGCGCGGCGGGAGGCGCTGGCGCGGCTACGCCGGCCGTGGTTCTCGGGGGGCACCATCCAGACCGCCAGTGTGCTGGGGGACTGGCACTCGGTGACTCAAGACGAGAGCGCATTCGAGGACGGCACCCTGAACTTCCTGGCCGTGCCGGATGTCGAGTTCGGATTATCCTGGCTGACCAGCATCGGGATCGAGGTGATCCAGCGACGGGTGCGCTGCCTGACCGGCTGGCTACTCGATCGGCTCGCCGGTCTCACTCATGACAACGGGGCGCCGATGGCACGGATCTACGGACCGCGCGACACGATGCACCGGGGTGGCACGGTCGCCTTCAACCTACTCGACCCCACCAGAGCGGTCATCGACGAACGCCTCGTCGCCACCGAGTCGGCAACCGCTGGCTTCTCCCTGCGAACCGGATGCTTCTGCAATCCCGGCGCTAGTGAGGCCGCCCTCGGGATCACCAGGGCATCCCTGCGCGGCGCTCACCACAAGGGCGCCGGCACCCTCGAGGGTTATCTCACGCTGCTGCGGCTGCCCAGCGGCGGAGCGATCCGGGTCTCCTTCGGCGTCGCGTCCACCATTGACGATCTGCAACGCCTGCTCAGCTTCGTGGAACACACCTACCGCAACCGGCCTACCACCACCTGCGGGTTGCTCCCCAGAACACAATGCTAGCCACAGTGCAGGCCGCAGCGAGTCAGCACGTGGAATTGCCCGCATGCTCGGCGCTGATCCGGCGAGCCCTCAAGCACCCGCATTTGAGGCATTACAACCGCCTGATCGCCCTCATCGCGATTTCGAATCTGGTGCTCCTGGCCTACAGTCTGACCCGCGGCCAGTGGTGGCATAGTCACGGCATTGCACTGAACTCGATCGCAATCGTCGGTGAGGCGAATTTTGCACTAGCCATCGTGTTCCGCCAACAGCATGTCATCAATTTATTGCATTGGCTCGCCACTCGCGCGCCCAGCACCTGGTCATTACGACTTCGGTGGGCGCTGGGAAAGGTTTACCACTTCGGCGGGGTGCACGTCGGTGCGGCCATGTCTGGAACATTATGGCACCTGCTCTTCGTGGGTGCGCTGACCTGCGAAGAGGTGCAAGGCCACCACAGCGTATCGATCGGAAATGTTATCGTCTCCTACGCATCAGTGGCGCTCTTCGGCATTATTGTGATCATGACTTCGCCGTCGTTACGGGCATCCGCCCATAACAGCTTTGAGATGACGCATCGATTCTGCGGGTGGGCCGCAGTGGTAGTCATCTGGGCAAATACGGTATTATTCGTCAGCAGCCAGCGCGGCCACGACTCTCTCGCCAGGGCGTTGTTGACCGCGCCGACTATCTGGCTGCTCCTAGTGATCACAACATCTATTGCGCTGCCGTGGCTGCAGCTGCGCAAGGTCCCCGTCACCATCGAACGGCCCTCCGCGCACGTGGCGTTGGTGGCCCTGAACCACTGGGTGAAGCCGTCGGTCGGATCGATCCGGGCAATCAGCCGCAACCCACTGCGCGAGTGGCACTCGTTCGCAACCGTCCCCGCCTCGATCGGGTACCCGGGTGGTTACCGCATCGTCATTTCTCGGGCCGGAGACTGGACTGGGGAATTCATCGATAACCCGCCGAAGCATGTTTGGGTGCGGGGAATCCACCTGATCGCTAGCAAGGTGCCGGCACAGCTTGTCTGGGCCACGCGTAGCCCCCGCAAGACCTATGGCGACGCGCTGGTTGACGAGATCCTGGCCGTTGCGCCCCACGCGACCATCTGGAACACCGACCAACACGGCAAGCCCGACCTGGTCTCGCTGGCGTACGCGGCAGATGCGTCCTTCGGGGCCGAGGCCGTCATCTGCATCTCGAACAAGAAGGTGACCTGGCAGGTCGTTCACGCTCTGGAGCGTCGTGGAATCCCTGCCTTCGGACCCATCTGGGATTCGTAGCTCTCGGCAGCTGCCGGACCTGCCCGTCGGCCTGGCGCTGCCCAGTGGTGATGACGATCCATGCACTGGTCAAGGACCCGGATCGGGAGTTCGTCGCCGCGCTTCTGCGCTGGGCGAATGATGCTGGGTGATCGCCGCCGGCGGACCAGGTTCCGCTGCCAGGTGCACAGCGAGTTGGGTTCGGGAACTGACGCCCATTTTTCGGTAAACGCGGCTGAGGTGTGCCTCGACGGTTTTCTCGGTGACGAACAGCCGTTCGGCGATCTGGCGGTTGGTCAGTGCGCTGGCAGTGAGTTGGGCGACTTGCCGTTCGGACGGGGTAAGGGCGTGTACCCCGGACACGCGCAATCGGGGCGGGCGGCCACCACCGGCGGTCAGGCGTGCGCGCAGCCGGTCAACCATGGCCGTGGCATGGCATTCCAAGGCGAGTTCAGCGGCGCGCCGAGTGGCCTCCCGGCCGCTGCGACGGTCACCATCCTGCAGGTGCCGCTCGCCGAGGTGTTCCAGGGTTCGGGCGAGTTCGAGCCGGGCGGGACCGTCCTGGAGCAAGTCGACCGCCTCCTGCAGCAACCGGCGGGCCTCTGCGGTGCCGCCGAGCAGGGCTGCGCTGCGCAGCGCGACGGCGATGTGGCGGGACACGGTGAATGCCTGTGCCAGCTGTGATTCGTCATCAACCAGACTGGCCGCACGATCGCGATCACCCAGATCGAGGAGGGCTTCGGCCGCGCGCAGCCGCCACGGCACGTCCGGCATGCGGGGGGAACCCCATTGCGCATACAGCCGTCCGCAGCACATCGCGTCGGTCAGTGCCGCCTCAGTATCGCCCTGCGCTGCGCGCAGCCGGGCTCGGGCGTCCAGGAGCCACAGATGGAAGAAGGAGCGGGGTTGCCGGCTGCCGGACAAGACTCCGGCCTCCACCACAGCGTCGGCTTCGGCCAGCCGACCGTGCTCAAGCATCAGGTGCACTGCCGTCGAGTGCAACAGCGGCAGCGCGAAGTGCGGTACAGAGGCCGCCGCAGTGCCAAGGTCAACGTGCTCTTGTGCCTGGGGAAGGTCGCCACGCAGCAAGGCGACTCTGGCCAGGTAGCCGCGGATCGGGCCGATCGGGAACAACAATCCTCGCTTGATAGCGGTATCCAATGCCTGGTGCAGGTGCCGTTGCGCCTCGTCGAGATGGTCGGTCACCACCAGCGTGTGGATTGCTACCCAGATCGCGGAGCGCTCCGGGGCAAGTTGGCCGCCGGCCAGAGCGGCTCGGGCGAGGGCAACCGCGTGGTCGGCTGGATCGCCGGACAACAACGCCTCCATCGACAGGTGAGCCTGCACAACAGCGTCATACCGTCCGGAGCGAGGTCGAAAGCAGCGCAACCGGTCGATTAACAGGGCACGACGGGTGAGGTCCACGCGGGCAGTGCCGATGAGCTCAGCCTCCAATTCCATGGTCAGCGCGGGGGTATGGTCGGCCGGCAGTTCGCTGGTGGCCTGTAGCAGAAGGTCAACAGCATCGCCTGGCTCGCCGCACGCGTTGCGGAACCGAGCGAGGCTGTAGGCGCACAGAGCCCGTTGCGCTGGGGTTGCCGCCAGTGATAGCGCTTCCCGAAGGTGGGTCTCGGCATCGGCGAATGCCAACTGGTATGCCTGACAGTTGCCCAGCAGCCGGCTGATCTCCGACCGCTGCGCGGGCGGTGGTGGTTCGTTGCGGGCACGCAGCAGATACACCGCCGCGCCCTCGGGTGATCCGCGTTGCCGTGCCAGGTCAGCGGCGGCCAGCAGAAGGCCAACCCGGTCCTGGTTGGCCGACGGGGCAGTGCGCAACAGGTGTGATGCGACGCGTTCAACCGACCCACCTGCGGCCAGCAAGACGGTGGCGGCACGTTCGTGTTCGGCGCTGCGGTCAGCGGCCGGGATCAAGGAAAGCACCACGTCGCGGACGACGGCATGGACGAATGCCGGTGGGTCCGCGCGTTCGAAGATGCCGTACCGGATGAGTCGCTCGGCTCCGGCAGCGATCACGGGCAGCGGCAGGTTCGCCTGCTGGGCGACCAGCGCAAGATCTGTGTTGTCACCCAGCACGGCCACGACTCGCGCCACTACCTGCGCAGCCTCCGGCTGGCGTTGCAAGCGCGCGGCGACATGACGGCGGATGGCACCTGGTCCGGCTGCCTCGACCGACGCCGCCGCGGCGGCGTCAGGGCACACGTTGTCGGTGACCAAGACCCGCAACAGTTCCCGAACGAAAAGTGGATTACCGGTGGTGGTGGCCTGACACGCTGCGCAGAATTCATCGTCCGCATCCGGGCCCAACTCTCGCCGAACGAGCTCCGCGACCGCGGATATACTGAGATTCTGCGGTTCCAACAGGGTCGCATCCTCGGCCACCAGAATATCGTGGAGAACCCCGTCATCGCTGTGTTCGCCGGTCCGGGTCGTGATTATCACGGTCACTGCTACCGAGTCCATCCGCCGGGCCAGAAATCCCAAGAACTGCAATGACGGTAGATCGACCCACTGCGCGTCATCGACCAATACGACCACTGATTCCGTTTCGGCCAGATTGACCAGCAACCAATACAGACCGTTCAGCAACGGATACAACGACCCGGCTGTCCCGTTCGACGTGTCGCCCGACGGGCTGATCGCATCGATGGTGGTGAACAGACCAGCCGTGGTCCCCGCGGCCCCCGTGAACAACCTCTCGCGAGCTGGGACCTCCTTGGGCAGCGCCGGCTCAAAAAGCTGCCGGACTACACCAAAAGTGAAGTCATGTTCCAGCTCGGCACCGCGCGCCGACAACACCCTGAACCCAGCGGCCAGCGCGAGATCCCTCGCGTGCCGCAGCAGCACCGTTTTACCCAGGCCAGGCGCCGCGTCGACCACGACGACGCCACCCCGCCCGGCCGCCAAGTCCGCCAACGACCGTTCCAGCGCCCGTACCTCAGCTTCGCGCTCCACCAAACCAGTCACGCAACCATCTCCGGCTCCCGCCCGGCAGCCCATCCCCGCGGCATCCTGCCAGCCGATGCTCCCTCATGTTCGGCGCATATCAAAGCGCAGCAACAGGCATCGCGACCACCACACCCGGTGTCGCCACGGTAGCGCTAGGCGGCACACCTCAGTGCGTCGAGTTCGACACCGGGCTGCCGGACTGGCGCAGGACAACCCGGGTGTCGAACTCGTCGCAGTTAAGGCAGTCGGGATCGAGCAGACCGGACCTCTGCCGACTGACGGCGTGCCGGGTGGTCAGTCTCTAGTTCTAGTAAAGAGCGCGGACAGCCCACTGCCACCGTAACGGCGAGTCCCGATGATCTCCCTTAGTCCGTGGCGCCGCAAGCGTGGGTCGTCGAGATCCTCGCTACCCTCGCCGTACACAGCGTGGTAGTCGCTGTTGCCGTAGTTATCGCCTCCGCCGGTGCCACCCATTGCGAAGACTTCCGAGATCCTCATAACTCTCCCCTTTGCTTTGCTTTCAGTCGATGGCGGAATTATGCAAGCCAAGAGAACTCAGGAGGCTAGGGAGATTGCACGACAGGGAGGTTGTGCTGGCGTTGCAACGACAGCCCCAGGTGACCCGAGCCGATCCTCCCCTTACTCTCCGTGGTCAGCAAAGACGAAGCTAGGGCATCCGAGCGTTCAGTTCAATAGTAACTTTTCATATATGAATGGTTAAATTAGTGACAGCGGTGGCTGCGCCGGCTCAGGTGATGAGGACGGCGCGGAAGTCGTTGACGTTGGTCAGGGTGGGGCCGCTTACGACCTGATCGTCCAGCACGGCGAAGAAACCGTGCCCGTCGTTGGCGGCCAGCGCGGTGGCGGGGTCCACCCCGAGCTCCGCGGCGCGGCGCAGGGTATCGGGCCCGATCAGCGCCCCGGCCACCTCCTCTGACCCGTCGACGCCGTCGGTGTCGCAGGCGATGGCGTGCACCTGCGGCTCCCCGCGCAGCGCCACGGCCAGCGACAACAGCAGCTCGACGTTACGGCCGCCCCGGCCAGGGCCGCGCACGGTCACGGTGGTCTCGCCGCCGGAGAGCAGCACACAAGGTGCCGGCGCCGGCTGGCCGTGGCGGCGCACCTGGCGGGCGATCCCGGCCAGCACGATCCCGACCTCCCGGGATTCGCCCTCCAGCGAGTCGCTCAAGATCACCGGTGTCACTCCGGCCTGCCGGGCCACCGCCGCGGCGGCCTCCAGCGACTGCTGTGGGGTGGCGATCACATGATTGGCCACGCGGGCCAACCGCGGGTCGTCGGGCCCCGGGCAACCCTGGGATGTCTCCAGGTGCTCCCGTACCGCCGGTGGCACCCGCACCTGGAAGGCCGCCAGCGCCGCCAATGCCTGCGCCGGGGTGGACGCCTCGGCCACGGTGGGCCCGGAGGCGATGACGGCGGGGTCGTCGCCGGGCACGTCGGAGATCAGCAGGCCTACGGTGGCCGCCGGGTAGGCCGCCGCGGCGAGCCGGCCGCCCTTGATCGCCGACAGGTGCTTGCGCACCAGGTTCATCGTTGCGATCGAGGCCCCGGATCGCAGCAGCGCCGTGCTGATCTCTTGCTTGTCCGCCAAGGTGATCCCCGGCGCGGGCAACGCCAGCAGGGCCGAGCCGCCGCCGGAGATCAGCGCCAGCACCAGGTCGTCGACACCGAGGTCGGACACCAGCTCCAGGATCCGGCGCGCCGCTCTCTCACCCGCGGCGTCGGGCAACGGGTGCGCCGCTTGGACGACCTCGATGTGCGCGCACGGCACCGCGTGCCCGTAGCGGGTGACGACGAGGCCGCTCAGCGGGCCGTCCCACGCCTGCTCCACGGCCTGCGCCATCCGCGCGGCCGCCTTCCCTGCGCCGACCACCACCACCCGTCCGGCAGGTCGCGCCGGCAGAAACGCCGGGACCCGCCGCAACGGGTCCGCCGCCGCCACCGCCGCGTCGAACATCGCCCGCAACAGCACTGCCGGATCACCCACCGGCGAGCTCACGGAGCGGGACGGCAGGCGTCCCATCAGACTCTCTTGCCCCAAGGGAAGATGGGTGAGTGTTTTGGCGATGTGCCGGACACGGCAACTTTGGGCCAGAAGTTACCGTGGGTGGCACCTCCGCGCAATGCAACAGTCCTCCCTCGGATCTCACGGACAGTGACGATATTCACCGATCGTGGCACCAACGGCGGTGTACCCGCTGGTCAGCGCGGGATCACGCCACGCGGCAGGAGGGCTCGCGGCCGGTCAGGAAGGCTTGCAGATTGTCCAACACGAGCATGCCCATGGCGATGCGGGTTTCCAAGGTTGCGCTGCCCAGGTGGGGCAGCAGCACGGCATTCTCCAGTTCCCGCAGCGCCTGCGGAACGTCAGGCTCACCCTCGTAGACGTCCAGGCCAGCACCGGCGATCGTGCCCGACTGCAGTGCCTTGACCAGCGCGTCCTGATCGATGACATCACCGCGGGCGCTGTTGACGAGGAACGCGGTCGGTTTCATCGTCGCCAGCCGCGCGGCGTCCATCAGGTGCTTGTTCTCGACGCCGCCAGGCATGTGCAGGGACACGAAGTCGGCGACCTCCAGCACCGCCTCCAGGGTGTCGACCCGGCGGGTGCCGGGGATCCCGTGGTCGGGCTCGAAGTCGGCGGGATCGTAGAAGACCACCGGCATGCC
>QHBZ01000005.1 GCA_003244055.1 Pseudonocardiales bacterium
CAATGCGCCGAGCTCGGCGAGCAGCTCGGCATCACTGCCTTGCCACACCGCCGCCGCCGACATAGCCTTATTCTAGAGCAAGGCACCGACAATACGCCGCAACACTCGGGCACTGGACAACGGAATCTTCCGAACATCTGATGATAACTGGTTTCCCCGTGCCCGGTCATGATGCGAAACAGGAGACTGGTCCGGGCAGTACGTGGGCTATCATTTGCTCGGTTGCGGCCCTTTCGAGATGGGGATGCGGTAGCGGTAGTCCGAGCTCCCGGCGAACCCGGCCCCTCATAGAGCGCGCGCCGCCTGGTTGTGGATCACCTGGAGCTAGGTGCGCCGCACCCTCCGTCAAGGCGGACCTCCACGCGGACGGCGAGCGTCAGTGCAGCACCTGGTCGACGATGCGAGCTGGTCGTAACTCGCAGCCCTCTGGGTCAAGGTCAGCTAAGAGCTGCTTGCCTGCAACACTATCGCGATGTATCGTGATAGTGTTGCCAAAGTAGGAGCGACAGACACTTCAGAGGAGAAGTCATGTACCCCGATCATCACCACTCACACCGGCACGGCCACCGTTCAACCGACGGCGGTCCACCCGGTCAGCGACGCCACCACCCCGACGCACGGCCTGACGGGCCAGGCGGTCACCGGACCCGCGGGGGTCGTCCCCAGGGCGCAGGACGCGGGCGAGCCCAACGCGGCGACGTACGCACTGCCCTGCTGCTGTTGCTCGCAGAGGAGCCGATGCATGGTTATCAACTCATGCAGGCGATCACTGAGCGCACCTCCGGTGCCTGGCGGCCCAGCCCCGGAGCCGTCTACCCCACGCTCAGCCAGCTCGAAGACGAAGGTCTGATCGACACCGTCGCCGGGGGAGGCCGCAAGCTGGCCACCCTCACCGACGCCGGCCAGGCATACCTGCACAGCCACGGCGAAACGATGCCTGACCCGTTCGCGGAGTTCACCGCACGCTGCGGTGGCGGCAGCGACCTTAGAGGAGCCCTGGAAGAGCTCCGCTACCCCACCCGCCAACTGGCACTGGGCGACGCGGCACAGGTGCAAGCCGCGCGACAGGTCCTAGCCGACGCGCGCCGCTCGCTTTATCTCATCCTCGCTGGTTCGCCGACCCCTGGTAACGAGGCCAGCGACCAGTGACGAGCAGCAGGACTACCTGCTGCTCGAACGGCGCAGCCGAGCGCCCGCGCCGGACAGATAGACGCCCAGGCCGAAGATGAGCACCGCGATCGGAATGTGCGCGGTGATCAGCTCATTCGCGTCACTCTTCGTGATCGCCTCGCCCAGCCCCGTCTGGATGACTATCAGCACAAACAGGCCAAGGCCGCCGAAGGTGAGCGCTGAGCTCGCGCGCCGCAGAGCGATCGCTGCCACGGCGGTGGCCAGGGCGAGGACCACGACGACGAAGGCGCCGATCTCATGCACGGCCACCCAGCCCTGTTGCCCGCGACGACCGACGAACTCGCCTGCCCACAGCGCTTGGAGTAGCACACCGAGCAGCGTCAGACCGTTCAAGATCGAAAATATCCGCACCGCGCCAGGAGACGCTTGAACTCCGGCGACGGGTTCGGGTGTGGTCGAAGTGCTCATCGTGTACTCCCCCTCGCTCGGGCCCGCTCCAGTTCTATCGCAAGCGCGAACACCCGCGATAGCTCACGCTAGTCGGACGGAGCTTCGTCCACCGCCCGGTGCCCAAGCACCTGGTGCCCGTCCCGTCTGGAGATCCGCCCATGCGTCCTGTCCCCGAGCAGACCGTCCTCGTCACCGGCGCCACCGACGGGCTCGGCAAGGCTCTGGCCACCGAGCTTGCCCGCGCCGGCGCCACCGTCATCGTCCACGGCCGCGACAACAACCGCGGCAAAGCCACCCTCACCGAGATCACCAAGGCCACCGGCAACGATCGGTTGCGCTGGTACCAGGCCGACCTCGCTCACCTCGCTCAGGTTCGCGACCTTGCCGCCGCCGTCGCTGCCGACCATCCGCGACTGGACGCGCTGGTCAGCAACGCCGGGATCGGTACCTCACCCGACGGGCGGCAGGAGAGCGCCGATGGGATCGAGCTGCGCTTCGCCGTGAACTACCTCGCGGGCTACCTGCTCACCCGGCTGCTGCTGCCCACCTTGCGCTTCTCCGCACCGGCCCGCACCGTGCAGGTCAGCTCGGCGGGGCAGTCGCCGATCGACTTCGACGACGTCATGCTCACCCGCTCCTACAGCGGCGGGCAAGCCTACTGCCAGAGCAAACTCGCGCAGATCATGTTCACCTTCGACCTGGCTGACGAGGGTCGCCGGCACCGGAGTCACCGCCACCGCCCTACACCCCGCCACGTATATGCCCACCAAGATCGTCTCCCGTCCGATGAGCACGCTGAAGTCCGGCGTCGACGCCACCCTCCGGCTGGTGATCGACCCGACCCTTGAGGGGATCACCGGCCGCTACTACAACGGCCAGCGCGAGGCCCGCGCCGACCCGCAGGCATACGACCCCGCCGCCCGGAGCCGCCTGCGCACGCTGTCCGATCAGCTCACCGGCCTCACGTCGAGGTAGCCGCAAGCGGCGGTGCTTGACCGCCGGATCTCCCTCAGTATGGGGTGATCACGGTTTGGGTGCCTACGGTGACACGTACTGTCGTCGTCGGCACACAAACCGTGATCTACATGTCGAAGGCGAGCCGATCGCCGGGCGATCATGCCGCAGCTCGGGGGCGGCCAACAGGTAACCCGAAGACGAGCGGGGATCCCGACCGCCTGTACGCGAACTTCAGTGCACAGTGATGTGTTCGGCCAGTCGGGCGGCGATGTCGGCTGGGGTGGCCAACATGGCGATCTCGTCGCGGACTTCCCGCGCTGCCTCGTCGAACTCCCCGGACAGCGCACGGCCTAGTCCCGCACGGATCGCTGTCGGCGCCGGATCTGCGGTCACCGCGCATCCCCGCTGGGACACGGTCGCGGCGTTGAGGAACTGGTCGGCGCCCTGCGGCACGATCACCTGGGCAACGCCGGCCGCCAGTGCGGACAGGGTGGTGCCGGCGCCACCATGGTGGATCATGACCGAACAGCTGGGCAACGCGGCGGTCAGCGGGAGCCACCGGTAGGCCCGCACCGAGTCCGGCAGCGTCCCGAGTTCGACCGGATCGCTGCCGAGTGCCACCAGAATCTCCAGCGGCTCGGCGACGACGGCGTCGATGAGGTCGCGGACCATCCCGACTCCACCGAACCGCGGCGCCACCGTGCCCATCGTGAGCAGAACCCGGGGCTGGGTCGGGGGATCCAGCAGCTCCTCGGGAACAGCGGCGCCGCCGTTGTAGGGCACCGGCTGCATGATCCACCGTCCAGCGGCGGGTTCGGATCCCAGGCTCGGCGGCGCGATGCGGATGATCGCGACCGGGTCGGCCACCGGGCCTGCCGCCAATCGAGGCCAGATTTCCGCGACGAACGCTGCGCCGTCGCCGACCAGACCGATGGCGTGTTCGACGGCGGGCACGCCGAGCCGGGAGGCCACCACCGCACCGGCAGCCTGCAACTCTCCGTAGACCGCTACGTCGGGCCGCCAGCGCCGGGCCACGCGTTCGGTTCCGGCCAGCATCAGCTCGCTGACCCGGGCGAACAGCTGCACCGCGCGTTCCCGAGCCAGGGCCGGCGTCGGCTGCGGTCCCCACCCGCCGGTGGTCATCCCCACTGACTTGGCCACTTCGTACATGTTCGTCCCTGGGGCGACATCTACTGCGGTCAGCCCAGCACCCGCGGCTCGCTGCACTCCATCGCCAGTAGTGGCGACGAGCACGTCGTGGCCATCCGAACGCAACGCCCATGACAACGGCACGACGGGAAAAACGTGCCCGGCACCGGGCGAGGCCACCACCAACACGCGCATCCGGCCGACCCTAACCAACTCCACTTGAATGCACGTCGCGCGGCGTAAACAGCTTGATGAGGCCGTTGAGGGCTCGTTCCGCGTCGGTGCCGAACGGGGTGTCGGTGACCAGGTAGGTCCAGGTCGAGGTCGGTCGTTTGATCACCCTGGCCAATTCGAGGACGCCGTCTTCGAGCCGTGTAGTGCTGAAGGTGGCTTGGGTGTCACGTTCGACGTCGGCGGTGAAAGTGCGGATGGCGCGCATCGCTTCCTGATGGAACTCGTCCAGGGGGGAAAGGCCGGTGAGGCCCCTGGCGAGTCCTCGTAAGTGAATTCCTTCACGGAGTTCGGCGAGGAATTCAAGGTGTTGAGTCCATCGCAGATCAAGGTGGCAGAGCCATATCTGGCGCCCAGCCTGGTCGACGGCTACCTCGCCAAGGGTCGCGACCAGGGTGGAGTATCGATCGGCGCATCGGCGGGCGAGGTCCTCGGACGCCGCCCGCGTGCGCAGGATCTCCTCACGGTGTTTGAGGACACGGTCGCGTTGCTGATCGATGAGATGGTGGTAGTTCCATGTGGTGGAGTGGCTTCTCCGATTGTCCGCCTGCGCGATGCGTTGGGCTTGATCGACAGCTGCGGTCGTGCGTGGATCCTCGACCGAGGTGGGGATGCCGACGCCGTGCCGGGTGAGGATCTCATCGTCGAGACTGGTAAAGAACTCGCTGCTGCCGGGGTCGCCCTGCCGGCCGGCGCGGCCGCGGAGTTGGTCGTCCAGCCGGCTGCTGGCGTGACGGCCGTAGCCCATCACGTATAGCCCGCCCAGCTGCACCACCCGTTCCTGCTGGTGGGTTGCGTCGGGCCCGGTGCCACCCAGCCGGATGTCGGTGCCTCGGCCGGCCATCTGCGTGGAGACCGTGATCCGCCCGATCTCACCGGCCCGGGCGATGATTGCCGCCTCCTCAGCGTCGTTGCGCGCGTTGAGTACCGCCGGATCCAACCCCTGTTCCCGCAGCGCGGAGGCAAGCTCCTCGGAGGCTGCCACGCTTTGGGTACCGATCAGGATCGGTCGACCCGTGGCGTGGATCGCGCGGATCCGCCCCACGGCCGCGTCGCTGCGCTGATCTGCGGTGACGAAGATCTGATCCGGGATATCAATGCGGATGCACGGTTGGTGCCGCGGCACAACCATGACCTCGAGCTGGTGGAATTCCCGCAGTTCGTCGGCGACCGCGACCGCGGTGCCGGTCATGCCGGCGACCAGCCGGAAGCGTCGTACGAGATTGCCGATGGTGATCGAGTCGAGAACCTCCCCGGTAGGGCTCGGGGGCACCCCTTCCTTAGCCTCGACAGCGGCCTGGATCCCGTCTGGCCAACGCTGCAGCGCCGCCACCCGCCCGCGCGACGGGTTGATCAGCTGCACCGCGTCATCGCGCACGATGTAGTCCACGTCCCGGCTCAGCAGCACCAGCGCGTGCAGGGCGACATTGACCCCCGCCAGCGTTGTGGCGTGGGCTGCGGTATAGAGGTTGAGCACCCCTAATGCGCCTTCCACCACCGTCGTGCCGTGATCGGTCAACGCCACGTTGCGCTGCTCGGCATCGACCCGGTAGTCCCGGCCGGGACGCAGCGTGCGCACCACATCCATCATGACGGGGTCGATCCCGTCGTCGGGCATCGCGCCGGCCAACACCAGCGGCACTCGTGCTTCATCGATGACTATGGAGTCGATCTCATCGATTATCGCCACATCCAGGTCGGGACCGACACGATCCGCGACTTCAGTTACCAACCGGTCGCGTAGCAGGTCGAAACCGATCTCGCTGACCGCGCCGTAAACCACCTGCGCCGTGTACGTTTCGCGGCGGCGCCGTGCCGAATGCGACTGCTGCACGCAGTCCACCGATACACCCAACAGCGCATATACCGGATGCATCCACTCACAGTCGCGTTGCGCGAGATAGTCATTAACCGACAGCACATGCACCCGGCGGCCCTGGGCCGCGAAACCAGCGGCGGCGATTGCGCCGCACAGCGTTTTCCCCTCGCCGGTTGCCATGTCGACCACGTGACCGGCCAGCATCCCCAGCACACCCAGCAACTGCTCGTCGAACAACCGCTGACCCAGCGCCCGCCGGACAGCTTCCCGACCTGCGGCGCAGAACTCGGCCAGTCGATCGTGGCTGCGCGCCGGCGCAACGAACATCGCTCGCACCGACTCGGCCAGCTCAGCGTCAGTGACTCGCCGGTACCGTTGCTCCCAGGCGCCCGCACCATCCACTACCGGCCGAAACTGCCGCATATCCACCGCTGCCGGCCGCTGCAGAAACCGCCGCACGCCGTCCCGGACCGCAGCAAACACCACAGCCGCACCGTACAACGCTTCCGGCAGTCAACCCCGAGGCGACTGATATGCGGACAGGAAGGCCCACATCAGCGTGGCGGCGGCGGCCGACGTTGCCACGCAGCCGTTGCGGGCGCGCCAGTGCGCCACCACCGACTCGATCACCTGGGTCTGGGCCGGGTTGGTGGTGGATAGCTCCGGATCGGCGGTGCCGGCGCTGATCCACGCCGGCACCGCGATTCTCTTGTCCGCACAAGTCTCGGGCAGCGCGGCACCGTAAGCGGCGAACGCGGCGAACAGCGAGGGATGTGCGCAGATCTCGGTGAGGGCCATTCGCGCGCCGTTGCTGTAGCCGACCAGATAGACCCGCGAGCCGTCGACCGAGAAATGACTCGCCACGTCACCGCTCACGGCGGCGAGGAACGTGGAGTCGTCGATATGAGTTGTCCCGGCGTCACCGCAACAACCGCCGCCGGAGTCCAGGACTGCCCGTAGCCGACCGGGTAGACCAGCACGGCTTTTCCCTGTTGCGCCAGTGGCAGGAGAGCTGGCGATGGTGCGACGTCACGGCAGCTAGTCTGCCAGCGCACGGTGCGAAGGTCGGGTAGGTCCGATGCGGCCTCCCGTCCAAGCTGCTTGCCCTCGGTCCGCGTGACCGGGAGCCTGGCGTCCGTGGCGCTCACGGTGACGGGGATCAACCGGTATCCGGTCAAGTCCTGCCGGGGTCATGGCTTGACCCACGCCGTGGCCGAGCCGTGGGGTTTGGCCGGTGATCGGCGATGGATGATCGTCGACGACGAGGGCCGCGTGGTGACGGCCCGGGAGTACCCGAAGCTGGTGCTGGTCACCCCGGAGTTCGACACCGGCAGGTTGCTGGTGCAGGCGCCCGACGCCGACCCGCTGCTGGTCGGGACACCGGATGGATCGGTGGTCACCGACGTCCAGGTCTTCGCCAGTGAGCTGGCAGCCGCCCCGGCATCGGAGGAGGCGCACGCCTGGTTCAGCACGGTGGTCGGCAAGCCGGTCCGGCTGGTGTACCTCACGGATCCCGCGCAGCGCCGGCCGAACCCCGCGTACAGCCGAGAGCGGGACCGGGTGTCCTTCGCCGACGGTTACCCGATGTTGCTCGCCACCGAGGAATCCCTGGCCGCGTTGAACGATCTCATCGCCGTGGGCCCCAGGCCGGAGGAGGGGCCGGTGTCGATGACGCGGTTTCGCCCGAATCTAGTCGTCGCCGGTGCACCCGCCTGGGCTGAGGACGGTTGGCGGGTGCTGCGCATCGGAACCGCGAACTTCCGCGTGGCGAAAGCCTGTGACCGCTGCGTGCTCACCACGATCGATCCCGACACCGCGAGCAGGGGCAAAGAGCCGCTCACCACGCTGGCACGTCATCGGCGGTGGGATGGCAAGTCCTGGTTCGCGGTCAACCTCATCCCGGATTCCCCCGGCGCGATCCTGCACGTTGGCGATCAGATCGAAGTCGTCGAGCACCACCGGTCCCGTGAGAAGGTGCAACGATGATCGCCGGACTGCTGTTGGCTGCGGGAGCCGGGCGGCGTTACGGCATGCCGAAAGCCCTGGTCGACGGGGGTGCTTGGCTGCGCCGGGCGGTAGCCACCCTGACCGACGGCGGATGCGACTCGGTGCTCGTCGTGGTCGGCGCGCAGGCCGACCGGGTCCTGCCGCTGGTGCCGGAAACCGCGAGCACGGTGCTGGCGGAGGACTGGGCGCAGGGCATGGGCGCCTCGCTCCGCGCTGGGTTGGCCGAGCTGGTCCGCAGCGCGCAGTCTCAGGTGCAGGCCGCGCTGGTGCACCTGGTCGATTTACCCGATGTGGACGCCTCGGTAGTCCGCCGGCTCGTCGCGCTGGCTGGTCCCGCAGTGGTGGCCCGGGCCGGATTCGAGACCCAACCCGGCCATCCGGTGCTGCTTGGCAGGCAGCATTGGGCTGACATCGTGTCCTCCGCGCAGGGTGACCGCGGTGCCCGGGATTGGCTGGCCCAACGCCGCGACCTGATCGTGGTGGACTGCTCCGATCTGGCCAGCGGCATCGACGTGGACACCCCTGACGCTGCTCCCCGGGATCGCTGAGGGAATAGACAGCGCGCTGACGCGTCGGTAGAGAACAGCCATTGTGGGTGAACCGGCACGCCCGGCGGGCTGAATACCTTCTAATTGGGATACGCCTGCGGTAATCCGGAAGTTCAGCGCGAGGAGGGTTTGCGGTGCGTGAGGTGCTCGACGAACTGGTGGCGGAGTGGCGCCAGGGCAGATCGACCGCAGTGGGCACAGTGGTGTCCACCTACCGCTCGGCGCCGCGCCCGGCCGGAGCGTCGATGCTGGTGACCTCCGATGAGCGGGCGGTCGGCAGCGTCTCCGGTGGCTGCGTGGAGGGCGCGGTCTTCGAGCTGGGCCAGCAGGTGCTCGCCGACGACACCCCTGTCCTGCAGCGCTACGGCGTCTCCGATGACGCTGCCTTCACCGTCGGCATCACCTGCGGTGGCATCATCGACGTCTTTGTCGAGAAGGTTGACCCGATCCACTTCCCCGAGCTGGATGACGTGGCCGCCTCGGTGGACAAGAAGGAGCCGGTCGCGGTAGTCATCGTGGTCGCGCATCCCGACCCCGAGCGGGTCGGCCTGCGCATGGTGGTCTGGCCCGACCGACACACCGGCACGGTGGGCTCGTCCCAAGCCGACGAGGCGATTTTGGATGACGTCCGCGGCGCCCTCGCCGCCGGCCGCGTGGTCACCCTGCACTATGGCCCCGAGGGTGAGCGTCGCGGCGAAGGCATGGATGTCTTTGTGAACTCCATGCAGCCGCCGCCCCGGATGCTGGTGTTCGGCGCGATCGACTTCGCTGCCGCGATGGCCCGGGTGGGAGTGCTCCTCGGCTACCACACGACGGTGTGCGATGCGCGACCGGTGTTCGCCACCAAGAGCCGCTTCCCCGACGCGCACGAGGTCGTCGTGAACTGGCCGCACTGGTACCTCAAGGAAGAGGCCGAGGCCGGGAGGATCGACCAGCGCACCGTCATCACCGTGCTCACCCACGACCCGAAATTCGACGTGCCGGTGCTGGTTGAAGCCTTAAAGTTGGATCTCGCTTACCTCGGCGCAATGGGATCGCGCAAGACCCACCGCAACCGGGAGGCTCGTCTGCGCGAGGCGGGCGTGACCGACGAGCAGCTCAAGAATATCGCCTCGCCGATCGGGCTTGACCTGGGCGCCCGCACCCCCGAGGAGACCGCAGTGTCCATCGCCGCGGAGGTGATCTCGCTGCGTTGGGGCGGCGGCGCCACCCGGCTGGCCAACGCCGAAGGCCCCATCCACGGCGCGAACCCCATCGCTGAGCCCGAACCGGTCAAGGCCTAACCCAGCTCCGCCCAACCACTCTCACCCGGATAGCCGCGTTCTGGATGCAGAACGCGGCTATCCAGCACCCGCAGGCCGCGTTCTGGATGCAGAATGCGGTAATCACCTCACGAAGGAGGTTGGTGTTGCGGAGGCTGGTGGCGTCCGGGTCTCCGTTCGAGAAGACGATTGGGTTCTCGCGGGCGGTCCGCGTCGGCGATCGGGTGCTGGTCTCAGGCACCGGGCCGGTATGGCCCGACGGATCGTGCCCGGACGACTCGGCTGTCCAGGCCCGGCGCTGCTTCGAGATCATCGCTGAAGCGCTGGCGCAGGCCGGCGCGAGCCTGACCGACGTCGTGCGCACCCGGATGTTTCTCGTCGACCCGGCCGCGGCGGACGCGGTCGGCGCCGTACACGGGGAGCTGTTCACCGAGATCCGTCCGGCGGCAACCATGGTGGTCGTCGCCGGGCTCCTCGACCCCCGTTGGAAGGTCGAGATCGAAGCCGAGGCCGTCGTCGCCGACCCGACCTGACAACGTTCTGGGGACCGATCGCCCCGAACATTCATCGCGCGCTACGCGTCATGCACGCTGTCCCGGACGGCTCCGAGTACTGATGCCGCCAGCGGGCGTGGCTGCACCGGGTGCATCGCGATGTGGCCGGCAGGATTGCGCCAAGCCGCCCGGCCGGCGCGCCGCAGCACGGTCACCGCTTCGTCGACGAATCCCTCGCGGTCCAGCTGTTCGACCAGGACAGGGGCGTATTCGTCGTGATCGGCCAGCGTTGTGTCGTCGTCCGCGTTGTGCAGGTACCCATCGGCCCCTCGGCGGCAGATGCCGGCCTGCGCGAGCAACGCGTCGAGCCGTTCATCGAACCGGTGCCGGAAGGCCTCGTCGCTCCGGATGATCCCCACTGCCTCGGCGTTGCGCAGGTTCTCGACGTTGTCGTCGTGCAGCGCATACCACGGGGCCGACGCCAGCGGGCGCAGGTTGTCGATGCTGAACGCGAACTCACGGGGCACCAGGTGGTGATCTTGCTCCTGGTAGACGGTGTAGCGGGAGCTGGTCGAATGCGTCCAGTTGGCCCCGCAGACGAACAAGCCGCCCGGCCTGAAGAGCCTGCTGGCCCATTCCAGCGCATGTTCGCGAAACGCCTGGTCGAAGTACATGAACACATTCATGCACCGGATCACGTCGACCCCGCCTGCGGCGTCAAGGGCGCCCACCTCGCCCTTGATCAGCGCGAGGTTCGTTGTTTCGTAGCGCCGCAGCGGGTTGCGCACCAGGCGCGCTCCGTCGTGCGCCACTTCGGCCAGCTGCCCGGTGTCCTCTCCGGGAAGTAATGGCAGCAGCCGTTGCATCAGGTGGCAAAAGCGCCTTCGGGTCGCGGCGGAGTCGGGATCCACGTGGCCGAACTGGTAGTAACGCAGGTGTTCGTGCTCATCGAAGCACGCGTAGTGGCCCTGGTTGTCGTAAACGAGGTAACGGTCGAAGGAGGGGTCGACACCGATGATCCGCCAGCCGGTGAGCGCGGCGGCGCTGTCGATGGCCGTCAACGGTGGGAACCCGCAGCCAAGATCGACCAGGACCGGCTCACCGACGGGTCGGTGCCAGGGGTTGCGGGCAACGTAGCCATCGAGTTTCTGATGCCGACCCGCCGTGGTGATCGGTGGCACCGCGCCATCCCAGGCGCTGGGCACAGCCTTCGTCGCGTCGCTGAATATCGCGGCGGTGAGCACCGGCAGATCCGTAGGTTCGATCCGAGCTACCCGCATCAGCCGAAATGCCCGATCGGCGAGGGCCTGCGCGTCGGCATTGGCCTCGTTCAGGGGATCCAGGGCGGCGACGGCGCCGGGTGACAGGCGGTTGTCGAAATATGCGGCATTCCACCGGTCCACAATGTTGCCCATCTGATGAAGTGCCTCCGTTCGATGCTGACCATCCCATGCCGAGGGAGTGCGGGTGAGCCGCCAAGCTTGCCCTGCCTGTGAAGCCGGCCTCGGCGACATCCAGCCGCCGGGTGTCACCGGTTGACCCTTACTGGACGGGTTCGCGGCCCGCTCGGCTGGACGTGCGGAGTTTTTGTAACAGTGTTATTGTAGGCCGAAGAGGGGCCAGCTGGAGGTACCGATGGATCCGATGAACGCACACGATGGGATCGTGGACGGCAAGACGTCACGGGACCGGATGCGCGCGGCGGACGCCGATCGGCAACGGGTTGCCGAGCAGCTGCGATCAGCGCACGCCGACGGTCGCGTGGACCTCACCGAGTACGACGAGCGGGTCCAGCAGGCCTGGGCCGCCCGAACCTATGGCGAACTCGACGCACTCACCGCCGACCTGCCGCAGGCTCGGCCGCCGACCCCGAAGGCCAGCCCGGAGGTGCGACAACCCCGCCGGCAGTGCGGGAATGGGCGCGGAGGACGGGCCATGGTCAGCGCCTGGGCCGGCGTGAGCCTGGTTAACCTGATGATCTGGGCGGTGGTGTGCCTGTCCACTATGAGCTGGATCTATCCTTGGTGGATCTGGGTCGCGGGTCCATGGGGGGCGATGCTCTTCGCCCGTTGGCTAGGCGAACGGACCACCGCTTCGAGAGCCTCGCGGTGACGGATCCGGGGCCGGTTTGTACCCAGTGCTGACCTGGACGTAAACTGTGGTGTCGGCGCGTGCAGCGCGCCGGTTCTAGCGTGT
>QHBZ01000006.1 GCA_003244055.1 Pseudonocardiales bacterium
GCCGCGGTGGGCTCGTTGACGATCCGTAGCACGTTGAGCCCGGCGATCTGGCCGGCCTCCTTGGTGGCTTGGCGCTGGGCGTCCTCGAAGTAGGCCGGCACGGTGATCACCGCGTCGGTCACGTCCTCACCGAGGTAGGCCTCGGCGTCGCGCTTGAGCTTCATCAACACCCGCGCGCTGATCTCCTGCGCGGTGTACTTCTTGCCGTCGACCGTGGTCGACCAGTCGGTCCCCATGTGCCGCTTGACCGACCGGATGGTGCGGTCCACGTTCGTGACCGCCTGGTTCTTGGCGGACTGGCCGACGAGTACCTCGCCGTTCTTGGCAAAGGCGACCACCGACGGCGTCGTCCGCGAGCCCTCCGAGTTCGCCACCACCGTGGGTTCGCCGCCCTCCAGGACGGCCACGACGGAGTTGGTGGTCCCTAGGTCGATACCGACCGCACGAGCCATGTGAGCAACCCTTTCGAACTTGACTGGGACTGACTCAAGCGAACTTGAGTGGAGCCCGCTCAACCTATCCGATGGGTCTAACGGTCGGGGGCGCGGGAGTGTTCCCGTGCATCCCGTGAGTGGGGATGTGAGTCATGACTCACATCCCCACTCACGGGTTGTCCACAGCTCGTGCCGCGGGCCGCTGCGGCGAGACGCTGTCCTGGCGCAGCTGCGCAGTCCATTACCTCGATCGCGCTCGCCTCCGCCTGGTGGGAGGGCGGTCAGACCTCGCTGGTCTGCTCCAGGTCGATCACGATCTTGCCGAGCGCGTGACCGGACTCCACCGCTCGCAGTGCCTGCGGCGCTTCGTCGAAGGGATAGGTCTGGAGCACCTTGGGGTCTAATTTGCCGGCGGCAACCAGCTTGGCGAGGGCGGGAACGCCCGCAAAGCCGGACGACAGGAAGCTGCCTCCCAAGTCCGCAACACTGGGGTCGACGACCGACACGATCCGGGCCGGGTTGGTGATCAGAATGGCGACATGGCGCATCGGTTCGCCGCCGACCACGTCGACGATGGCATCAACGCCGCCGGGCAGCACTTGCCGCATCTGCTCGACGACATCGCCCCTGTCGTAGGGCACCAGGATGGCTCCGAGACTCTCCACCATCGGCCGCTTGGTTTCGCTGCCGACCCCGAAGACCGCCGCGCCGCGGTTGCGCGCCAACTGCGCGGCCATCACTCCGACACCACCGCCGACACCGTTGATCAGCAGCGTTTCACCCTCGGCGACGCCGAGTTTCTCCAGCACGTCCCAGGCGGTGCCACCGGCCACCGGCAGCGCGGCTGCCTCCACGAAACTGATCTGCGGGGGCTTCTCCGTGGTGGCTTCGGCGAGCAGCACCGCGTGCTCGGCGTAGCTGCCCTGTTGTGGCGCGGACTTGCCCATCACTTCATCGCCCAGGGCGAATCCCTCGACGTCGGAGCCGACTGCTACCACGACACCGGCCGCCTCGACGCCCAGCACCAGGGGAAAGTGCGGTGTGGCCTGCGGGTTAGCCATCGCGCCGCTGCGGATCTTGTGGTCGGCCGGGTTGACTCCGATAGCCTTGACCTTGATCACCAACTCGCTGGGACCCGGCGACGGCTCAGGCCGGTCAAACCAGGTTTCGGTTTCCGGACCGCCGTAAGAGGTGTAGCCGTAGGCCCTGCTCATCGCCGTCAGTCCTCTCGTCTGTCGTCACGCACCAGCCTTTCGTACCCTGCCTCGGCCTACGTGAAACGCCCGAGGCTGATCACGCTTGGTACCACGGTCCGGCTAGAACAGTGTGACCGACGAGGACATCACCTGCGGCGGCCGGAGAACTACAGTTGGGGTCGGCGCGAGCACTTGGGCAACATTCGCTACCGGGCGTTCTCCACCAGAAGTCGGGCCAGCCCGGCCACAGGATGAAAGAGCATTCTCCAAGAGAATCAGGTACACAGGCCATGACTCGTGACACTGGTGCAGCCGGCACCGAGGACCCGCCACAGACGTCGCCGGGAACACCGCGGCTATGTGGTCGGGGCATGATCCCCGCCAGTCGTGACCTCGCGTCGTGGTGGGCCGACGCGGCCACCCACGCCACGGCAGCCGCGGTGGCCGGCAATTCCGTACTACCGGCGCGGCTCGCCTTGGCCGACCCCGGTGCTTACCTCGACGCCGAGGATCTCGGGTTCCTCCCCCGGCCCCAGACAACGTGTACCAACTCGCTGGTCTCGCCGCGCGCGTGGCAGCCACCCCGCTGACCTACCCCGGACAGACGCCCGAAATCGACCTGATGGCCTCGGCGCAAGACCTGGCCGGCCAGGCCGGGCTCGTCATCCGCCGCGGCCCTGGCGGCGAGCCCACTCTGGACAACGACCTGTTCCCACAGGGTCGCCGCTGCCGCATGTGGGGCAGCCTCTGGTTCCGGCACCGGCTGCCCGTACTTCCCACCGCCGGCGAACTGACCGACCTACTGTCCAACCTGCCCGTGCCGAAGGCAGTCATCGACGACATCCAACGAGCTGCCAAGGCATTCGCGGACATCGTCGACGCAGAACTACAGCTCGCCGAGATCGACGAATCCGACACACCTTGGACGGACACCGCCGACCAACTGCTCCAGCAGACCGAAGCAGCTACCGAAACCCTGTCTCCCCCCAGCGCGACGTTCGAGTCTGGTGATCGACGGCCTCGACGAGGACAGCAGCGCCGCCACCGGTCGCCGCAGCATCGCCGGTGTGCTCCCTCGCCAACCCCCACCCGGAGTGCGTGTGCTGGTGACCAGCCGACCCCACCCGCCAACCCCCGACGATGTCCCCGGAGATCACCCGCTGCGGACGATCAGCCCCAGGCGACTCGACGTGTCACAACACGCTCGAGACGCCGAGTACCGTGCGAACCACGAACTCAACCAGCTCCTGGCCGGAACCCAGTTGCAGCGCGACGTGCTGGGATCGATGACCGTCAGTGGTGGTGGTTTCACTCTGGATGACCTCGAAGAACTCACCCAACAACCACTGTATGAGATCAAGCGTCTGCTGGATGGGCTACTCGGCCGCAGCGTCGGAACCCGGATCGGCACACCAACTAGCGGCCCAGGTGAGCGGGTGTACCTGTTCGCTCACGAGACGCTGCAGCAGGTTGCGGAGCAGAGTTTCGGCAAGAGCCTGGGCGCCTACC
>QHBZ01000007.1 GCA_003244055.1 Pseudonocardiales bacterium
GGTGACCCGTTCGTGGTGTCCCGAGGGGGTGAGGAGGCGGTGGCGCTGGCCCGCGCCGGGGTCGCCGTCGACGTGGTACCCGGGGTGTCCGCCGCGGTGGCGGCACCGGCAGCGGCCGGGATCCCGGTGATGGTCCGGCAACTGTCCCGCACGCTCACCGTGGTCGCCGGTAACGACGACGTCGACGAGGTGAACTGGGACGCGGTGGCCCGGCTGGGTGGCACCGTGGTGCTGCTCACCGGGCGGGCGGCGCTGCCCCGGGTGCTCGCCGCACTGCGCGCGGGAGGGATGGCGCCCGACACCCCGGTCGCCGCGATCAGCGCCGCCAGCCGCCCGCACCAGCGCACCGTCCGCGGCACCCTGGCGCAGCCGCCGTCGGCGCGGTTGGCCGCCCCGCTGACCGTCGTGATCGGCGACGTGGCGGCCCTGGACGTCACCTCGTGCGAGGTGCACTGTGCACGTCTCCCGCTGGGGCCTTCGTGAGTGCCCACACCACCCTGCTGATCCCCGCCGACACTCCGGTGCACCGGCTGGCGCCGCAGTGCAAGGTTGCTGCCACCGTGCTGTTCGTCCTCGCTGTCGCGGCCACCGCGCGGGGCGTGTACTGGCCCTACCTGTGGTATCTGCTGCTGCTCGCGCCGGTCGCCACACTGGCCCGGCTGCCGCCGCTGACCATGGTGCGCCGGCTGCTGGTAGAGGTACCGTTCGTGCTGTTCGTGGCGGCGCTACCGGTTCTTGGTGGGCCACCACGGACGACGGTGCTCGGGGTCGGGCTGTCGGTACCCGGGCTGCACTCCGCGGCGACCATCGTGCTCAAGGCGACGTTCGGGCTGCTGGCCACCGGCATCCTCGCCGCGACCACGCCGTTGCCGGAGATCATCACCGGGTTGGAGCGGTTACGGGTACCGCGGGTATTCACTGCGGTGGCGGCGTTCATGGTGCGCTACACCGAGGTGCTGACCGCCGAGTGGGCCATGATGCGTACCGCCGCGCTGTGCCGGGGCGGCGACCCGCGCTGGCTCTGGCAGGTGCGCGATGTGACGGCGGGCCTCGGCGCGCTGGTCGTCCGCTCCTTCGAACGCGGTGAGCGGGTATATCTGGCGATGGCGTCCCGCGGCTACACCGGCACCTTGCCGAGCGCGCTGACCGGCGCTTCCGCTTCTCGCCTGGCGTGGTCGGCGGCGCTTGCCGTGCCGGCGCTGGCCGCGATCGGGACGGCGCTGGCATGAGGCCGGCGATGCTGGTGGTGGGGCACGGCAGCCGCGACGCCGACGGGGTGGACGAGTTCTGGTCGTTGGCCGGCACCATCCGCGCCGCCGCAGGTGATCTGCTGACCGGATTCGGCTTCATCGAAATGGCCACGCCGACCGTCGATGAGGCCATCGACGACCTGGTCGCCCGAGGCGCCACCGAGATCGTCAGCGTGCCGCTGGTGATGCTGGCCGCCGGGCACCTGAAGAACGACGGTCCCGCGGCACTGGCCCGAGCCAGGGCCCGGCACCCCGAGGTGCTCTTCTCGCTGGCTCGTGACCTGGGCATCGAGCCGGGCGTCCTGGAGATCGTCTCCGACCGGATCCGGGACGCTGCTGGTGACGCCGACCCGGAGAAACTGGGGGTGGCGCTGATCGGTCGAGGGTGCAGCGACCCGGACGCCTGTGCCGACCTGTGGAAGATCAGCCGGTTGCTCGCCGACGGGCGCGGACTGGGCACCGTGGAACCCGGCTTCGTCTCCATCGCCACCCCATCGGTCTCCGAGACTTTGGAGCGGCTACGGCTGCTCGGTGCCGGGACCGCTGTGGTCGCGCCGTTCTTCCTGTTCTCCGGGGTACTGCGTAACCGGATCTACCGGGAGGCGACTGCCTGGGCGCAGGAGCACCCCGAGGTCGAGGTCCGTGGCGCCGACCACCTGGGTCCTGACCCACGGTTGGCCCGGCTGGTGTTGGAGCGCTACCGGGAAGCGCAGGCCGGCGACGTGCGGATGAACTGCGACTTGTGCGCTTACCGGGTCCAGCTACCCGGGTACGAGTCCAAGGTCGGCACACCGATCTCGCTGACCCCGCACGGCGACGGCCCAGCTCGAGGCTCCCGCCGGCCACGCCGGGCCACCCGGGTGCCGGCACCGGCGCCACAGATCCGTCGCGGCCGGTTCGTCGGCTCGCCGGCCAGCACGCGGTCTGCCGACGGCCACGCCGCGGTCGAGGTTTGCGAGCTTAACTTCTCCTATCCGGACGGGCGCCAAGCGCTTTCCGGGGTCTCGCTGCGCGTCGAGCCCGGTGAGCGGGTCGCACTGCTCGGCCCCAACGGTGCCGGCAAGACCTCGCTGGTGTTGCAGCTCAACGGCGTGCTCACACCATCGGCTGGTTCGGTGTTCATCGGCGGTGTGCAGGTCCAGCGGCGCACCCTGGCCGAGGTCCGCAGGCGGGTCGGCGTGGTCTTCCAAGATCCCGATGATCAGCTGTTCAGCCCCACGGTGGGGCGCGACGTCGCGTTCGGGCCCGCTCATCTGGGGTTGTCCGGCGGCGCGCTGGAAGATCGGGTCGCTGAGGCGCTGTCGTATGTGGGTCTGGCGGACGCCGCCGACCGCCCACCGCACCGGCTGTCGCTGGGCGAACGGCGGCGCGCGGCAGTGGCCACCGTGCTAGCCATGCACCCCGAGGTGCTCGTGCTCGACGAGCCCACCGCCAACCTCGACCCCGCGGCCCGGCGGGAGTTCGCCGATCTGATCAAGCGGCTGGGGATGACGACGCTGCTGGTCACCCACGATCTGCCCTACGCGCTGGAATTGTGCCCGCGGGCGCTGGTGATCGACCACGGGCAGATCGTCGCCGACGGTCCCACCCGCGAATTGCTCGCCGACACCGGATTCATGAGCGCGCACCGGCTGGAGCTTCCCGCGGGTTTCAACCCGCTGGGCGCATGAGCGCTACGGCGTGAGGCGGTGAAGGTCGCGGGGGAACAGCGTCGTTCGCCGGATGTTGTCAACCTCGATCAGTCGTGCGGTCCACCGCTCCAAACCGAGCGCGAAACCGCCGTGTGGCGGCATGCCGTGCCGGAATGTCTGCAGGTATGACTCATACGGCTCGGTTGCTTCACCGCGGGCGGCCAGAGCCCGCTCATAGTCCACGTACTCATGCAATCGCTGCCCACCAGTCACCAGCTCGACACCGCGGAAAATCAGATCGAAAGAGTTCGTCCAGTACGGGTCGTCCGGCTGCGGGCAGGTGTAGAACGGGCGCTTCTTGGCCGGATATCCCTCGACGGCCAGGAAATCGGACCCGAATTTCTCCCGTGCCCACCGGCCCAGGTGCCGCTCATGTTCCGGCGCCAGATCCGGTTCCTCGGGGTCCGCCCCGACCATCTGCAGGGCGTCCCGGAAATGGACGATCGGAATCTCGTCCGGCACGTCGGGCAGGCGAGCCTGAGCGAGCTCGGCGTCGTCGGCAGCGGTACGCCGGATCTCGGCAATCATTCCGGCCAGGACGTCACGGAGCGCGGCAAGGACGTCCCGGTGGTCGGTGATGAAACCGAACTCCACGTCGAGCGAGACGTATTCGGCGAGATGGCGCGCGGTGTCGTGAGGCTCAGCACGAAATACCGGCCCGGTCTCGTAGACGCGCTCGAAGACTCCGACCATGATCTGCTTGTAGAATTGAGGTGACTGGGCTAGATACGCTGGATGACCGAAGTAGCCGACGATAAAAGTATTGGCTCGGATTCGGTCGAGGTGCCAACCAGCTTAGGAGTCTGGATCTCCGTGAAGCCCTGATTGTCGAGGACGCGGCGGAATCCGCGCAGCGATGCCGCCGCTAATCGCCAGACGGCTTGCTGGCTGCGGTGCCGCCAGAGCACCGGCGCGTGGTCCAGCAACGTGGGCAGGCTGGTGTTCAGGGAAGGCCGCCACAGTTCGACAGGTGGTGCGGTCGCCCGTGAGCTGAGCTTGGTGATGTGCGGATCGGTCAGCTCGAAACCACCGGGGGCTTGGGCATTGGGGGTGACCGCCCCGTCAACGGAAACCACGGTTTCTTCGTTAAGGCCGTCGAGCTGCGCGCGCCGCCCTGTCCCAGGCGGTGCTGACCGGCCGATCCCGACGCCGCTGAGCGCCGGCACCGCGCCGCCCGCAACGACCGCCGCGTGCAACTACACCCCCACCCCGACGGCATGGGCTCGCTGTGGGCGCTGCTCCGCGCCGACATCCTCACCGACCTGCTCCTAGGCCGCGAAATCAACGGCGACCCGCAAACCACCGTCGAGGTACAAGTCAACCTCGACGCCGCCACCCTCGCCGGTCTGGCCGACAACCCCGGCGAACTCGCCGGGTTCGGCCCCATCCCCGCCGAAATGGCCCGGGAACTCGCCGCCGCCGCCCGCCGCTGGCGCGCCGCCCTGATCGACGAACACACCGGGCAACTCAAAGACCTCTCAATCGCCTACCGACCCCCGGCGGCTGCTCGATCTGACCGTCCGAGCCCGAGGCCAGGTCTGCTGCTTCCCGGGATGCCGCCAACCCGCCCGCCGCTGCGACCTCGACCACACCATTCCCCACGGCCAGCACGGACGCACCGTCGCCGGCAATCTCGGCGCACTGTGCCGGACCTCCGCCCACACCCCGAACCACCGCCCTTTTGAGGGGCATTGGATGGCGCAGGCTAGTCACGCAGCGTGATCGCGTCGGTGGGGCAGATCTCCACGCACTCGCCGCAAGACGAGCATCGTGCCGCGATGAGCGTCGGGCGCTGGGGAGCTGGGCGCAGCGCGTGCTCCGGGCAGGTTCGCAGGCAGGCGCCGCAGGCAGTGCACGCTGAACTGATCGACAGTGGACTCGCACGGGGGACCAGGGCGGCGACCGCGACGGTGACGTGCTCGCCGCGCAGCTTGGGCACGATCAGCGACCCCCCGCCGAGGTCGCGGGCCGCGAGCAGAGCGGCGGCTTCGGCGACGCTACGGGTGCCTACGTGACCGCGGACGCCCTCGCTGGGGTGCGGCACGTCCAGCGCGTCGAGCTCAGCCGCCGGGTAGCAGCGCAGCGGCGCGCCGTGCTCCCTGGTCACGGCGAGCAGCCCGGGCTCATCGCGGCGCCGGTCGATGGTGGCGAACGCGGTGATCGCCGTCAGATCCGGTACGGCCGATCGAAGCGCCGCCCACACGGCCGCCGCACGAACCCCCCGGGACGTGCCGAGCCCGACTACCACAGCGTCAATGGCTCGACCCGGCGAGCAGGTCTCGCGCGTCACCGCCGGCCCCACAACAGCAGCACGGGGTTGGTCGCGGCCAGCCGCACCGACCCGTCAGGCAGCTCCGCGAACCGCGACGCCGCCAGCTGCACCCCGTCGACCTGGTGACCCACCTCCCGCAGCGCCGCACGGCAAGGCGCGAGGCGGTCCAACGCCGCTAGCGCGACCACGACGCGGGGCGACGCCGCCGCCGCGGCCCGCACCACATCGGGCCCTCCCCCACCGACGAACACCGCGTCGGGCTCGGGCAGCCCGTTGAGCACCTCCGGCGCGTGTCCCTCGATCAACCGGACGTCGACCTGATGCGCGCTGGCGTTGGCCACCAAACGGGCGCACTGCGCGGGATCCTGCTCAACGGCGACGACGGCGGCCCCGAGCCGGGCACATTCCACCCCGACCGAGCCCGACCCGGCCCCCAGATCCCACACCAACCGGCCCGGTCCGGGAGCCAGCCGCGCCAGGGCCAGCGCCCGGACCTCTGACTTGGTGATCATCCCGTCGCGGTGGGAGAACTCCGCCTCGTCCAGCGCCCAGCCGGCTGCGGGGGGCACCGGTTCACCGCCGGCGATCCAGCCTCGAGCAGGCACCGCGTCCTCATCGGCCAGGCACAACACGACATGTAGATCATGGACCGGCCCGCTGTCGTAGCGGCGCACCCGCTCGTCGGGACCGCCGAGGTCCTCGGCGACCAGCACGCTGCGGCTCCACCCGGCCAGCCCGGTGGCGATCTCCGCGGCGCCCGCGTCCGGTCCCGTCAGCACCGCGACCGCAGGCTGCGCCCGGCATACGTTGAGCACCCTTCGCAGGGACCTGTCGCCATGCGCGGAGACCACAGCGACGTCGTCCCAGGAGCGGCCCAGCAGCGCAAACGCCCGTGCCACGCTGGATCGCGCCGGCAGCACCACTGGTCGCAGACCGCGGTCACGCAGCACCCGCACGACGCCGAAGAACCCGGGATCGCCGCTGGCCAGTACCACGGTTGGCGTGTCTTGAAGGCCGTCCAACTCCAACGGACCGAGGACCCTGGCGCCGGTGGGCACTGCGACAGCGGCGAGCTGGTGGGGCGCGCCTACAACGACCTGTGCGCCGGCCAGCGCTTCCGCCGCGCTGGGAGGCAGCGCGGCGCCGTCCAGGCCGACGACGGTGACGGTCACTCTCCAACCCAGTCCGGCTCGGTTGCAGCCACCACTCGCTGGCCGGTGAAGTCGACCATGGCTGCCTTCGCGTGCAGCGGGCGCCCGACCTCGGCGCTGAACCGGTGCAGCGTGTCGGCCACTCGGGAGCAGACGTCGTCGGCGCACGCTCGCAGCAACCCGCTGTCCTCCCAGATCTCGTAAGCACGTCGAGCGGTCGGTGCTTCGCGGATCTCCGCGATGTCATCCGGGCCGCCGCCGTGCGCGGCGGTGATCTCCGCCAGTAGGCCGGTGTCCACCTTGGACTTGGTGTAGTGGGTCATCAGGATCCCGGAAGCCAGTTTGGTCAGCTTCCCGATCATGCCGACGAAGACCACCTCGGTCAGGCCGTGCTCCACCGCGCGGCGCAGCGCAGCCCCGGTGAAGTCGCCGACCTCCACGAACGCCACCTCCGGCAGGTGCGGCAGCAACCGCATCGCGCCCCGCTCAGTCCGCCCGCCGGTGGCCAGCACCAGCGTTGGCACACCCTGCGCGGCCATCACCGACACCGCCTGTTCCACCGAGGCGCGCCAGGAGGCGGTCGAGAACGGGCGGACGATCCCGGTGGTGCCCAGGATGGAGATCCCACCCTCGATACCCAGCCGGCGGTTGGTGGTCTTGCGGGCCATTCGCTCCCCGCCGGGCACGCTGATGGTCACGTCGGCGCCCCGCCCGCCGGAGGCTTCCCACACCGCGTTGGTGATCATCTGCCGGGGAACCGGGTTGATCGCGGGCTGGCCGACGGGCAACCCCAGCCCGGCACGGGTGACCACACCCACCCCGTCGCCGCCGTAGAGCACCACCTCGCCGTCGCTACGCCAGGAGACGGTCACCGTGAGGTGCGCACCGTGCGTGACGTCCGGGTCGTCGCCAGCGTCCTTGATCACGACGGCGGTGGCGGTGGCCCCCTCGCAACGCAGCGAATGGACGGGGAAGGTATGCCGATCACCCGACGGGAACCCGATGTTCACAGTGGACAACCGGGTGCCGCTGAGCGCCGCCGCCGCGGCCTTGGCCGCCGCCGCTGAGCAGGCGCCGGTGCTGAACCCGGTACGCAACGCATCCGGGCGCATCTTCGCGGTCCGGGGCAAATCCGGCTCGCGCAATGGAGGCCCCGGCTCGCGCGGCGGTGACCCCGTCACAGCTGCGCACCTCTGCCGCTGCGCGGCGGCAGGACCACCACCGTCGACAGGTAGGCCGCCGCGTCGGTGTCCCTGAGCCGGGTGACGCGCTCGTCTGGGGTGCCGACGTGTTCCGCGCACCAGGCGCGGTCCAGCGCACCGACGGCGGCGACCCGCTCGCGCAGCTGCGCCAACCGGCGGCCGCCCTTATAGACGACCACTGCCCCCTCCCGGGCCAGCGCATCATCCAAGGCGGCGAGATCACGGGTCAGCGGGAGCAGAGTGAGCGGTTCGGATCCTTCGACCAAGGTCAGGCCGGCGGCGCTGGCGGCGGCCTGCATCGCGGTGATGCCGGGCACGGTGCGGATCCGGATGTCGGGCAGCAGCTCGCGGACCGTCTTGGCGAGGTAGCCGAAGGTGGAGTACACGGACGGGTCACCGAGGGTGGCGAAGGCGGCGCTGCCGGCGCGCTCGCGAAGGTGCGCCACCACGCGCGCGGCGGCGGCGTCCCAACAATCGTGGCGCCGGCGCTGCGACCCGCCGACGTCGTCGTTGAGGGCGAACACCAGCCGCTCCAGCCGATTGTGGGTCAGGTGCACGCGCACGACTGCCTCGGCCCGGCCCGCCACGTCAGCGGCCATCACCGGCACGAATATCCGCCCGGCGCAAGACAGCTCGCGTACCGCGGCGACGGTCAGCAGATCCGGGTCTCCTGGACCCACCCCGATCCCGACCAGCTCCACGGTGATTACACCCCTTTCACGCAGCTCGCTACGAAGCGTGCCATCGCTGCTGGCTGCGCCACTGGGTGGGTATGCAGGAACGACGCGTGTATCGCGCCCTGGACGAATCCCTCGGGTTGCGCACCGGCCCAGACCCAGGCGGGGTCGCCCGCGCGAGGGGTGACGGTGGTGCGGTGGAACTCGTGACCAGTCACCCTGGCGCCTGCCGGATGCAGCACCGACCCGCGCAACGCCACCGCGTCGCGGTAGCCCAGCACCAGGTGCGCGGTCATCACCGCCTCCGCGTCAAGCACGCCGCACATCGGTGCGCCGTCCACCGAGCGGCACAGGTACATCAGCCCACCGCATTCGGCGTGCACCGGAGCCCCGCTGTGCGCCAGGGCGGCGATCTCCCCGCGCAGGGCCGCGTTGGCCGACAGCGCGTCGGTGTGGCACTCCGGGAATCCACCGGGTAGCACCACGCCTGCAGTGCCTGGAGGCAGCGACTCGTCGCGCAACGGGTTGAAGCCCACGACCTCTGCTCCGGCCGCGGCGAGCAGCTCAGTTTGCTCGGGATAGCCGAAAGTGAATGCCGGCCCACCCGCCACCGCGACCACGGGCCCACCCGCCACCGCGGCGATCTCAGCGGCTGGTTCCCACCGCGTCGTCGCCGCGGCCGGCGCGGCGAGCGACATCACCGCGTCCAGGTCGACCTGGGCGGCCACCGCATCGGCCCAGCGCGCGACCACCCGCTCCGCGGTGGCGTGTTCGGCGGCGGTGACCAGACCCAGGTGCCGCGACGGCACCGCCAGAGCGTCATCCCGGCGCAGGGCACCCAGTACCGGCAGACCCACCTCGACGCAGGCCTGCCGGCAGACCTGCTCGTGCCGCGCCGATCCGACCCGGTTGAGCACCACCCCGGCGATCCGGACGCTCTCGTCGAAAGATCGGAACCCGTGCAACAGCGCAGCGAGGCTACGGCCCTGGCCGCGCACGTCGACGACCAGCAATACGGGAGCCCCCAGCAGGGCCGCGACGTGTGCTGTCGAGCCGTGGCCCTCGGTTCCGGCACGGCCGTCGAACAGGCCCATCACCCCTTCCACGATCGCGAGCTGCGCCCCGGCAGCGCCGTACGCGGCCAGTGGCGCGATGCGCTGCTCGCCGACCAGCACCGGATCGAGGTTGCGACCGGGTCGCCCGGTCGCCAGCGCGTGGTAACCGGGATCGATGTAGTCCGGGCCGACCTTGAACCCCGCCACCGTGGTACCCCGGCGGCGCAGCGCGGCCATCAGCCCGGTAGCCACGGTGGTCTTGCCGGCGCCCGAGGCGGGAGCCGAGATGAGCACCCGTGAGTGGCGATGCGAGTCATAGCTCGCATCGCCACTCACGAGGTGACTACCATTCGATCCCGCGCTGGCCCTTCTGGCCGGCGTCCATCGGGTGTTTGACCTTTGTCATCTCCACCACCAGATCGGCGGCGTCGAGCAGCGCGGGCGGCGCGTTGCGGCCGGTGATCACGACGTGTTGCCGGCCGGGTCGATCGGCCAGCGTGGCCAGCACCTCGGTGGTGTCCACCCAGCCCCAATGCAGGGGGTAGCTGAACTCGTCGAGCACGTAGAGGTCGTGGACCTGCCCGGCCAGCCGGCGGGCGATCTCCGCCCAGCCCTGCGCCGCGGCGGCGGCGTGGTCCTCGGTGCTGCCCTGCTTGCGCGCCCAGGACCAGCCCTCGCCCATCTTGTGCCACTCGACCGGCCCGCCCTGCCCGGTCCGCTGGTGCACCTCGTGCAGCGCCTGGAATGCGGCCTGCTCGCCCACCTTCCACTTCGTGGACTTGACGAACTGGAACACCCCGATCGACCAGCCCGCGCTCCAACCTCGCAACGCCAGACCGAAGGCAGCCGTCGACTTGCCCTTCATCGCTCCGGTGTGGACGATCAGCAGCGGCCGGTTGCGCCGTTGCCGGGTGGAAAGCCCGTCGTCGGGGACGGCGACCGGTATACCTTGAGGCATCTGAACCTCCGTCTGGGCAGCAGAGTCTAGGCAGCGGATCTGACGGCACGGACTACTCCGGCCACCGCGTCGGCGGACAGCTCCGCCAGCCGCACGCACGCACCGCCCAGCGCCACCGCGAGCAGGTCGGGCAGTCCCAACCGGACCGGCCCGGACTCGCAGTCCACCACGATCGACGCCACCCCGTCGCGCCGCAACAGGCCGGCCGCGACCAGCGCGGTATCCATCCCGCCGTGGGTGGCCCGCCCGTCGGTGAGCACCACGAGCAACGCCCGCCGATCGGCATCGCGCAGCCGCTCGGTGGCCAGTACCCGAGCCGAGCGCAGCAGCCCGGCAGCCAGCGGCGTGCGCCCTCCGGTGCGCAACGCGCTCAACCGGGCAGCAGCGGCATCCACTGCCGAAGTCGGTGGTAACACCAGCTGCGCCTCGGTGCCCCGGAAGCTGATCAGCCCTACCTTGTCGCGGCGCTGGTAGGCGTCGCGTAGCAGGGACAGCACCGCGCCGGTGACCGCGGACATCCTGGCCCGGGCCGCCATCGACCCGGACGCATCGACGGCGAACAGCACCAGGTTGGACTCGCGCCCCACTCGCACCGCACGCCGGACGTCGGCTCGGTGCACCACCAGGCCAGCGCCACAACGCCCGCGGTCACGCTGGTGGGGCGCGGCCGCCGCCAGGGTGCCCAACAGGTGCAACCCGCTGCCCTCGGAGGCCGACGGTCGGATCGTGCGACCGGTACTGGTCCTTGCCGGCGACCGCCGACCGGGCGCGCCGGCACCGAGGCCCGGCAGCGCCAGCATCCTGGCCCGGAACGGCGCAGTCGGGGCAGGCAACGGGCGATCTCCTGTGGCACCGTTGCCCGCCCCAGCGCGATGCTCGCCATCGCATGTCCCAGCGGGATGCTCGCCGTCAGCTGCCTGCTCGGCGCCCCCGCCGTCGGGTCCGTCGGGCGGATCGTCTGGGGGTTGGTCCGCGGTGCGTAGAGCGTCCTCCAGCTGCTCGCCGTCCAAGCCGGGCTGGTCGAACGGGTCGCGGCGGCGGCGGTGCGGTAACGCCAGTGCCGCGGCGACCCGGATGTCCTGCTCGACTACCGCGGCGCCGCCCCGCCAGGCGGCGTGTGCCATGGCGGTGCGGGCGAGCACCAGATCGGCGCGCATCCCATCGACCTCGAACGCGGCACACACCGTAGCGATCCGGCGCAGCTCGGCATCGGGGAGCACCACCTCAGGTAATGCGCGCCGGGCCACCACGATCTGTTCGGCGAGCTCGACGTCCGCGGGATGCCACACCGCCGCAAAACCAGCCGGATCCGCCTCGTAACCTAACCGCCGGCGGATCACTTCGGCGCGCGTCTCGACATCGCGCGAAGCGGCCACTTCGACGGTGAGCCCGAAGCGATCCAGCAACTGCGGGCGCAGTTCTCCCTCCTCTGGATTCATCGTGCCGACCAGCAGGAACGACGCGGCATGCGAGATTGACACGCCGTCGCGTTCCACGTGTGCGCGACCCATCGCGGCGGCGTCGAGCAGGACGTCGACGAGATGATCGGGCAGCAGGTTGACCTCATCGACATAGAGCACCCCGCGGTGCGCCGCGGCGAGCAGGCCGGGCTGGTACGCCGAGACGCCCTCGGTCAGCGCGCGCTGCAGATCAAGCGAGCCCACCAGGCGGTCTTCGGTGGCGCCGACGGGGAGCTCCACGAGCCGGGCCGGCCGGACCGACTGCCCAGCTACAGCGGCGTGCGGGCCGTCCGGGCAGGTGGAATCCGGGGCCACCGGGTCGCAGCCGAAGCGGCAACCCGGTACCGCGGTCACGGCGGGGAGCAGCGCGGAAAGGGCCCGGACCACGGTCGACTTCGCGGTGCCCTTCTCGCCGCGGACCAGCACCCCACCGATCCCCGGATGTACCGCTGTCAGCAGCAACGCCAACCGGAGGTCGTCGTGCCCGACGATCGCGGAGAACGGATACCGGGCAGCACCCATCATTCAGCGAACCCGTACCGACGCCTCGCGGCGCATCGGCACATGCGGGATACCGTCCTCGGTGAACTCCGGCCCGTTCACCACGAAACCGTACGCAGCGAAAAGCTCAACGCAGTAGGGCTGCGCGTCGAGCACGCAGAGTCTATCGCCTACCTCGGCCAGCGCCGCCTGGAGCAGCCGCCGGAGCGCACCGTGACGACGGGCCTGCCGGGCTGTGCAAATCCGGTCGATCCGGAATTGGCCGTCGACGGGCTCCAACAGCCGCAACGTGGCCTGCGGCTGCTCTATCGCCTCATCGAGTGCGAGCCAGTAGTGCCTCGTCGTCCGCTCCAGATCATGCCCATCGAGCTCCTGATACGGAACGCCCTGCTCCACCACGAACACCTCGACCCGCAAGCGCAGCAGGGCGTAGATCATGGCGGTCGACAGGTCGGCGGCTAGCCTTCGGTGTAACACGGTGTTGCCCACAGCTCCTGCCTACCAGAAGGTCTGACATCGTGGCGGTGTGATGCCCCATCGGTCCTGGCAGCTCACTCTGAGGTGGACCCTGCTCTGGCTGCTCGCGGGTGCCCTGCTGGTTGCTGGTGGCACCGTCGTCCAGCGGATCCGCGCTGGCCAACACGCTCCTGCATCAGCCGCGCGGACCCAGCCGGGGCCCGCCGGCAAGCTGGCAACCCCGGCTACCCCCGGCCCGGTGGCTCCGTGGGTCTTAGGAGCCGCGCCGCTGCCACGGCGGCCGGATGGCTTCGGGGTGGCGCGGTCCACTCCCCCTGCGCTAATGAACCGGCGGCTGTCCACCGTCGATCTGCTGCCGCCACCCACCTCGACCTCGTTCCAGTCAACGATCGGTCCGGTGCCCCCACAGGTGTTGGCCCGCAGCACCTGGAAACCGATCTGTCCGGTGAAACCCGAGCAACTGCGGTACCTCACCATGTCCTTCCGCGGCTTCGATGCCCGCGCGCATACCGGCGAGATGCTGGTGAACGCCGATGCCGCGCAGACCGTGGTGGGGGTCTTCAAGCGGCTGTTCGCGGCCGGTTTTCCCATCGAGGAAATGCGGATCACAACGGAAGCCGAGCTGAAGTTGCCGCCGACCGGGGACGGCAACAACACCAACGCCTTTGTCTGCCGCCAAACCCGTGGTCAGACTGGTTCGAATCAGACCCAGTGGTCGGCCCATGCCTACGGGCTGGCCGTCGACCTCAACCCGTTCAACAACCCATCCGTCAAAGGCAACCTCGTGTTGCCGGAGCTGGCGTCGTCCTACCTCGACCGGGACTGGGTGCGATCGGGCATGGTGGTAGACGGCGGCGTGGCGGTGACCGCGTTCGAGTCGGCCGGCTGGAAATGGGGTGGGCGGTGGTCGGCGCCAGTGGATTTCATGCATTTCAGCGCCAATGGGCACTGAGTGCTCAGCGCCATCCAGCTCAGCGCCATCCAGCTCAGGGCCCCTCGAGGTCGCCCTCGAGGTCCAGGTAAACCGCCCTCAGCGCGTCGAGATCCGCCGGATCGGGTCGGGCCCATAGGCCCCGGTCAGCGGCCTCAAGCAGCCGCTCGGTCATCCCGCGCAGCGCCCACGGATTCGACTTGCGCAGGAACTGCTGTACCCCGGAATCGAAGATGTAGGATTCGGCCAGCTGGTGATACATCCAATCCTCGACGACGCCGGCGGTGGCGTCAAAGCCGAATAGGTAGTCTACCGTGGCGGCCAGCTCGAAGGCGCCCTTGTAACCGTGCCGCTGCATGGCGGCGATCCACCGCGGGTTGACCACCCGGGAACGAAAGACCCGGCGGGTCTCCTCGGCCAGCGAACGGGTCTTCACGGCGTGCGGTATCGCGGAGTCACCGACATAGGCGGCCGGATTGCGCCCAGTTAAGGACCGCACCATCGCGACCATTCCGCCGTGATACTGGAAGTAGTCGTCAGAATCGGCGATGTCGTGTTCGCGGGTGTCGACATTCTTGGCGGCCACCGTGATACGCCGGAAGGCGTGCTCCATATCGCCACGCGCCGCCATACCGTCGAGCCCCCGCCCGTAGGCATAACCCCCCCAGGTGGCGTAAACCTCGGCGAGATCGGCGTCGGTACGCCACTCCCGGCTGTCGATCAGCGGTAACAACCCGGCGCCGTACGCGCCGGGCTTGGAACCGAAGATCCGGGTGCGGGCCCGCCGGTCGTCGCCGTGCGTCGCCAAGTCAGCCCGGTAGTGCGCGGCGACGAAGTTGCGCTCCACCGGCTCGTCCAGCCTCGCGACGGTGCCTATCGCATCATCGAGCAACGCGACCACGTGAGGGAAGGCATCCCGGAAGAAGCCCGAGATGCGCAGCACCACATCGATCCGAGGCCGGTCGAGCTCATCGAGCCCGACCACCTCTAGGCCGGTGACCCGGCGGGAGGCGTCGTCCCAGGTTGGGCGGACGCCGAGCAGCGCCAACACCTCAGCGATATCGTCGCCCTGGGTTCGCATGGCGCTGGTGCCCCAGATGGTCAGACCCACCGACGCCGGCCAGACACCGGTGTCGGCACGGTGGCGTGCGAGTAACGAGTCGGCCAGGGCGCTGCCCACGTCGAAGGCGTTGCGGGTCGGGATCGACTTCGGATCCACTGAGTAGAAGTTCCGTCCGGTCGGCAACACCGAAACCAGACCGCGGGTAGGCGAACCGGAGGGTCCCGGCTCGATGAACCGCCCGTCCAGGGCCCGCAGCACGTTGCTGATCTCTGCGGGGGTGCCGGCCAACCGCGGGACCAGCTCCGTGCACGCGAACCGCAGTACTGACACCACCCCGGCATCCGGTTCTCCCAACACCTCTGCGACCACAGCAGGCGCCTTCGCCGGATCCCAGTCAGCTGCCAGGGTGCCCTGCACCAGCCTGCGAGCCAGCCCCTCCAGACGGTCGACGTCGGCGAGCGACCCCTGCTCGTCGTCCAGGCCGATGCACGCCCCGATCGCCGCGCGCAGCCCGGGAAGCGGTTGGCCCGACCCGAAGACCTGGCGCGCCCGCAGCACCGCGAGTACGTCATTGACCAGCTCATCACCCTCCGGGGCGCGGCCCAGCACGTGCAGGCCGTCGCGGATCTGCACGTCCTTGATCTCGCACAGGTAGCCGTCGAGGTGCAGCACGAACTCGTCGAAAGCGTCGTCACCCGGCGGCGCATCCGCGCCCAGATCATGATGAAGCTGGGCGCTCTGGATCAGCGTCCAGATTTGGCCGCGCAACGTGGGAAGCTTGTCCGGGTCCAGCGCCGCCATGGTGGCGTACTCGTCGAGCAGCTGCTCCAGACGAGCCAGATCACCGTAGGTGTCCGCCCGGGCCATCGGCGGGATCAGGTGATCGACGATGGTGGCGTGCGCCCTGCGCTTGGCCTGGGTGCCCTCACCAGGGTCGTTGACGATGAACGGGTACACCAGCGGCAGGTTCCCGAGCACCGCGTCCGGGGCATCCTGCGCGGCCAGGCCCAGCCCCTTGCCGGGCAACCATTCCAGGTTGCCGTGCTTACCCAGGTGCACCATCGCATGCGCACCGAAGGAGTGCTCCAGCCACCGGTAGGCGGCCAGATACTGATGTGATGGGGGCAACTCGGGATCGTGGTAGATCGCCACCGGGTTCTCACCGAATCCGCGCGGCGGCTGGATGAGCAGCACCACATTGCCGAACATCAGCGAGCCGACGTAGATAGCGCCCTGGGAAACGTACAGCTGCCCGGGGGGTTCACCCCAGGTCGCTACGACCTTGTCCCGCAGTGGCGCGGGCAGGGCGGCGAACCACTGGGCGTACTGCTCGGTGGGCACCCGGATGGCTGAGCTCGCCATCTGGTCCTCGGTGAGCCATTCCACGTCGTGGCCGCCGGCGGCGATCAGCCGGTGGATCAGCGCGTCTCCCGCCAGGCCGTCGAGGTCCAGGTCGCCGAGGTCGTAACCGGCTTCGGCGAGCGCGCGTAGTAACACCACCGCCGACGCTGGGGTGTCCAGTCCCACGGCGTTACCGATCCGGGAATGCTTAGTCGGGTAGGCGGACAGCACGATCGCCAGCCGCTTGCCGGACGCGGGCACCCGTCGCAGCCGGGCCAGCGCCACGGCGATTCCTGCCACCCTGGCGGCCCGCTCAGGATCGGCCAGATAGATCGGGATCCCGTCTGGGCCCGGCTCCTTGAAAGAGAAGGGCACCGACACCAGCCGGCCGTC
>QHBZ01000008.1 GCA_003244055.1 Pseudonocardiales bacterium
CGATCTCGCGCGGCCTCGCCAAGCGCGTCGCCGGCACCGGCGTCACCGTCAACGCGATCCTTCCCGGCCCGACATTGTCGGAGGGCTTTGCAGCGATGCTGCAGGAGGCCAAGGAGGAGTCAGGTCTTTCCATCGAGGAGGCGGCTGCCGCCTTCGTGCGGGAGAACCGCCCGAGCTCCATCCTCCAACGCGCCGCGAGTGTAGAAGAAGTGGCAAACCTCGTTGTCTATGCGGCCTCGCCGCAAGCCTCAGCCACGACCGGCGCCGCGCTGCGGGTCGATGGGGGCGTGATTGAGACCATCGTGTGAAGCAGCGGATGATGCTTTGAACCAGATCGAACTGGTTCGAGACTACCTATCACCCGCATCGCCACTCACGGGGCGCGCAGCGCCAAGCACCTCAGGTTGCGGATGTCGTAGGTGACGATGTCCAGGTCAACGAAGCCGCAGCGGGTAACCAATGAGCCCAGTGATTCGGCGTCGAACATGGTGTGGTGGGCGTTCCAGATCCACCGGGGGATACCGCGCGAGTCAGCACCCTGATGGGCGGCCCGGTCGGAGTGGCCACCAAGGATCCAGTAGTTGGCCTCGGCGGTATCGATCTCGCCGCGCACCCACTGCCCGGCGACGAACCGGGCGTCCGGCACTCCGATGTCCAGCGCGGCACCTGGGCGCATCACTCGAGCCCACTCACGCAGAGTCGGTTCGACCAGTTCGTAGCTCTGATGCTCGAGCACGTGATTGGCCCGCAGCCCGTCGACCGAGGCGGTCGCGAACGGCAGCGGGTCGATCCAGCTGATCACCTCGATGTCGGGCAGCGGGAGGATGTCGACGTGGATGTCGTAGTCGGGGTGCGGCTTCTCGCCCGCACCGATCTCCACCTTCACCGCTGGTCGTAGGAGACCGGTTGGATCTTCTTGATCACCTTTGCGGGACGTCCGGCCACGACGGTGTAGGGCGCGACGTCGTCGAGGACCAGGGAACCGGCGGCGACCACCGCGTGTTTGCCGATTCGCACCGGCCCGAGCACCATCGCGTGGCTGGCCACCCAGACGCCTTCCTCGATCACCACGTCCCGCCCCGATCGGGGGAAGGTGGTCTGGCGTTCCCGGCCGAACTTGGTGATGTCGTGGGTGCCGGTGAGCACCGCGACCTCGTGGCCGAAGAAGGCGTACTCGCCGATGGTGATCTCCCCACCGGAGACGTTGAACAGCGCATTGTTCACAATCGCGCTGGGATCGATATGCAGCCGTTCGGCGGCGCCGTGCCGGCGGTATCGGTAGAGCGGGTCCTCGCTCTCACCGTGGGTGAATCGGTTGCGCTCCTCGGCCAACAGGCGCTGCACCGGGCCGCGCAGCACCCGGATCAGTAGATCGTCCAGCATCGACATGGTCGGACCTTAGCGAGCGCCCGGCGGCCGCAGCCCAGCGCGGGCCAACGTGTCAGACAGCCGGCTGGTCAGCGCGTCCGGACCGAAGTGCAGCTCGGCCAGGGCACGGTTGCGGGCCAGCAGCGTCGGGTCGGGGTCGTCGAGCCATGCGGCGAGTGGGGCCGGATCGTCGACGGGGAACCAAGCGAAGCCCAGCCGCGCCACCTCCCGTGCCACCGGGTAGGGGTTCACCGCCAGCGGCCGCTCGGCCAGCGCGGACTCGATCAGCGGCAGGCCGAAGCCTTCCCACGTCGAGGGCAGCACCACCGCGTCCGCTGCGGCGTAGGCGTCGGCCATCCGCAGCCGGCCCGGTAGCCCGCGGCGCACGGGGCACTGTGCGCGGGCGAGCAGGTTTTCCAACTGTGGACCGTAGCCCTCTTCGGCGGCCCCGGTCAGCCAGTAGACCGCGTCAATCGCCTGCGCCAGCGCGATCCCCGCGGCGACGTTCTTGCGCGCGATCGCCCGGGTGGGCTGCAACAGCAGCCGCTGGCCGGGCGCCACGCCCACGGCCCCCCGTCCAGCGGCGCGGTTGCCGCGGTGGGGGATGCGCGCGTAGCCGTGGTAGACGGCGGTGGCGTCGACGCCTCGCCGACCCAGCTCGGCGGCGCTGCGCTGGCTGATCGCCACGTGCTGCCAGCTGGCGTTATCGGGTGGCCAGCCGCGCAGGTGCGCGTAGCGCTCGCGCTCCCACGGCAGGTCGTGGTGGCGCAGCACCGCACGCCGGCCTTGCAGAGCATTCACCACCGCCTCGGTCACCGGCGGGTTCATCGGCAGCGAGCAGACGTTCTCCACCACAACGAGATCGACACCGCGCAACGCCGCTTCGATGTCCCGGCCGCGCGCCGGGCGGCGGACGTCAAAGGCGAGCCCGGGCATCAGATGATCCGCCGTACCGGCCCCTGCGATGGTGCGCACCCGGCAGCCCATCCGGCGCAGCCCCGTGACCCACTGCGCCGCGGCCACCGACACGCCATCCGCCACGCCGAGCCGGAACGACAGGATTGCGACGGTGACCGTCGCATGTGAGTGGTAAACAGTGCTTGAACCCTGTTTGCCACTCACACCCGGGTTCACCGCATGATCGTAACCCTGCTCAGGAGTAGATGAGGAGCGACGATGGCGGACATCGACGGCATCGATCCGAGGACGGTGTCACCGGAGGAGTTCGCGAGGCTGATCAAACATGCCTCGCCCGAGCAGCTCGACGCGGTGCTCGACGATCCGCTGCGACGTGCCGCCGTGCTGGACGGGGTCTTCAGCCGGATGGCCGGTCAGTTCCGCCCGGAGAACGCGCCGGGTCGAGACTCCGCGATCCACTGGCGGATCACCGGCAGCCCGAACGGCGACGACGTGTACGAAACCTGGATCACCGGGGCCCGAGGTTCCTCGACGCCACCGGGTTCGACGCCACCGGGTTCGACGCCACAGTGCTCTACCAGCAAGGAGCCGTCCCACGATCCGCGCCTCACTCTGACGATGGCCGCCGACCAGTTTCTCGCGCTGGTTTCCGGAAACAGCGCTCCCACCATGATGTTCATCACCGGGAAGGTGAAGCTGGACGGCGACATCGGCTTCGCCGCCAATCTGACCAAGATCTTCGACATGCCCCAGGCGTGATCACGGTCGCGGTGCGGGTTGGCGTGACGCAGCCGCCGGCGGGTCAGCCGTCCGTTCGCGCAGACGGGCGTGACGTGATCTTCGGGCGGATGTCACCGTGCGGCGGACGCGCCTCAGCGCCGCGATCTGGGTTGCCAGGTGGAGGTGATATCGCCACAACGGTTGCCGGACCCGAAAGCGCTGCGACAGCGCGTAGGCGAACTGTACGCTGTCCTGGTCTATGTGGTTCGCCAAGTCTTGAAGCCACCGCATGCTCTTCGCGGCATTGCGCTGTACCGCCGCCACTTCTGGACGACGTTGCTGCTCATAGGACTTGAGCGCGCTGTGGAGGTCATCGTGCTCCGCTAGATTCGTGGCGAGCGAGATCGCATCTCCGATCGCCAGCTTGGTACCCGAGCCGATCGAAAAGTGCGTAGTGTGCGCGGAGTCACCCACGAGTACGACGTTGTCGTGGTACCAGCTATTGTTACTGATCATCCTGAAGTTGAGCCACGGAAGTCTCTCGCCATTGTGTATCTGATTGATCAACGCACGGCCACGCAGCTGACGCGCGAAGATCTGTTCCAGCAGCCTGATGCTCTGGTCGATCCCGAGCGTGTGGAAACCGAGTCCCTCCCAGGTCTCCGGCGAACACTCGACAATGCATGTGCTCCGCTCGGCATCGAGATAGTACGCATGCAGCCATATCCAGCCGGCCGGTGTCTGCTCGAATGCGTAGGTGAAGGCATCGAATACGTGGTAAGCGCCAAGCCAGAGATACTTGTTCCGGCCCACCTCGACGTCGGTCTGCCAGTGGTTGGCAAAGAGTTGACGCGTCCGGCTGTTGAGACCATCGGAAGCGACGATCAAATCGGCATTCGCAACCTCGGACAGATCCCTTACTTCGCGTTGGAACTGGACGTCCACGCCGAGATCCGTGGCGCGTTCGGCGAGGATATCGAGCAGCCGTTGGCGGCCCATGCTGAGCCCATATCCGCCGAGGTAGGCCTCCTTTTTGCCCCCGACGTGCACTTCTACGCCGGACCACACTCCCGTGGATCGCTGTATCTCCCGGGCGCTGACCGGGTCGTTGCGGTAGAGATTGTCAAGGACATCATCCCAATATCCGACGCCCCAGCCGTGGGTAATCCCGGCCGGGTTTCGTTCGATCACGGTGATGTCGCTGTCGCTTTTACGCAATTTTGCCGAGATGGCGAAGTACAGGCCTGCAGGTCCGCCGCCGACGCAGACGATGCTCAAGCTTCTGGCCACTTGCCCTCCCGCCTTGTCCTGGTTTGATGTCGAGCGACAGGCCGAAATCACTCGACTCGTACGGACGCGGCGGTGTCCGCAGCATCGTGGTCCTCAGTACCGTGACCTGCCGCTACCGGGTGATCGGCCAGCTTCATCCGTTGCCGTGCTCGGGAACCGTTCCGTAGCGCACTGACGGATTGCCGCAATTTCCGCAATATCGCGATCTGGGTCGCTAGGTGGAGCTGGTAACGCCACAGTGGATAATTGCCGCGGCGCTTCCAGAGCGAGTAGGCGAACTGGGTGACCGGTTGATCGATGTAGCTCGGAACGTCTTCAAACCATTCGGTGCTGCTCACCGCGGCGCTCTGCAGGCCCATGATCTCGACGCGACGATTCTCCTCGTAGTCCTTGAGGGCCACCTGAAGGTCATCGTGGGCGGCCAGACTGCCGGCTAACCCGATCGCGTCCTGCATCGCGAGCGTAGTACCCGAGCCAATCGAGAAATGCGTGGTGTGCGCCGCGTCGCCCATGAGGGCAACGTTGTCGTGATGCCACGAGGTGTTGGTGATTCGGGGGAAGTTGAGCCACGGGATCTTGCCGAGGTCGCGCATGGAGTTCATGAGCGAGTGGCCGTCCAAGTGGTGTGCGAAGATTTTCTCCAGCAGCGTCAGGCTCTCATCGGAGCCGAGTTTGTCAAAGCCGAGTCCGGTCCACGTCTCTGGCGAGCACTCCACGATGAAGGTGGTGGTGTCGGCGTTGTAAGGGTACGAGTAGAACCAGATCCAGCCGGCTGCTGTCTCTTCGAACGCGAACATGAAGGAATCGAAGACCCGGTGGGTGCCAAGCCAGATATACTTGTTCCGGCCCACCTGCGCATCGGTCTGGAAGTGCTCATCATGGGCTCTGCGCACGCGGCTGTTCGCGCCGTCGCAGGCGACGATCAGGTCGGCGTCGGGGAGCTCGGTCAGGTCCTCAATCTCGCGGTCGAATTGGACATCGACACCGAGCTCTACAGCTCGCTGCACCAGGATGTCGAGAAGATGCTTGCGGCCGATGGCGAACCCGTATCCACCGAGGTGGGCTATCTGGTTGCCCCGAACGTGTACTTCCTGAT
>QHBZ01000009.1 GCA_003244055.1 Pseudonocardiales bacterium
GCGGCCCTCGAAATGCGAGCCCAAGCCGTAGCCCTTGATGGTCTTGGCCAGGATCACCGTGGGCTGGCCGTGATGCTGGGTGGCGGCCTGGTACGCCGCATAGACCTTGCGGTAGTCGTGCCCGCCGCGCTTGAGGTTCCAGATGTCTGCGTCGGACAGATCTTTGACGAGTTCCTTGGTTCGCGGGTCACGGCCGAAGAAGTGGTCCCGGACATAACCACCGTCGTTGGCCTTGTAGGTCTGGTAGTCACCATCGGGCGTGACATTCATCAGGTTCACCAGAGCGCCCTGCCGGTCGGCGAACAGCAGGCCGTCCCATTCCCGGCCCCAGATCACCTTGATGACATTCCAGCCTGCGCCGCGGAAGAACGACTCCAGCTCCTGGATGATCTTTCCGTTGCCCCGGACCGGACCATCGAGGCGCTGCAGGTTGCAGTTCACCACGAAGGTGAGGTTGTCCAGCCCCTCGATGGCCGCGACCTGGATCTGCCCGCGGGATTCCGGCTCGTCCATCTCGCCGTCGCCGAGGAAGGCCCACACATGCTGGTCGGAGGTGTCCTTGAAACCACGGGCCTGCAGGTAGCGGTTGAACCGCGCCTGGAAGATCGCGTTGATCGGCCCCAGCCCCATGGAGACAGTGGGGAACTCCCAGAAGTCCGGCATCAGCCGCGGGTGCGGGTAGGAAGGCAGGCCGCCACCCGGGCCGGCGTGGGAGAACTCCTGGCGGAATCCGTCGAGCTGATCGGTGGACAGCCGTCCCTCCAGGAACGCCCGGGCGTAGATACCGGGAGACGCGTGACCCTGGATGTAAACCTGGTCCCCGCCACCGGGGTGGTCCTTGCCGCGGAAGAAGTGGTTGAAGCCCACCTCGTAGAGCGCGGCCGACGAGGCGTAGGTGGAGATGTGACCGCCGACGCCGACCCCGGGACGCTGCGCCCGGTGCACCATCATCGCCGCGTTCCACCGGATCCAGGCGCGGTAGCGCCGCTCGGTGTCCTCGTCACCCGGGAACCACGGCTCGTTCTCGGTGGGAATGGTGTTGACGTAATCCGTGCTGGTCAACGAGGGCACGCCGACGCCGGTCTCGCGAGCCCGTTCGAGCAGCCGCAGCATCAGGTACCGGGCGCGCTGCTTGCCCCCGGACAGCACCGCGGAGTCGAAGGCTTCCAGCCACTCCGCGGTTTCTTCCGAGTCGATGTCTGGTAGGTGGGCCGCCACCCCGTCCCGGATGACTCGCACCCGCGCTGGCGTGCGATCGTTCTTCGTGGCCAAGGGGTCTCCTCGCCTCAATCTCTCGTGGTATGCCCACCATCGTGCCCCATGCAGACCCATGCTCGTCGGCCTCGCGATCGATGTCACTGCTACCCACGAGTAATCTGGCGGGCGAATAAGTTCGCCTATCAGGCCTCAGACAGGCCCAGATCGGCGTGTCCCGCTGCTGGCAGTTGCGCTTTAGGTCCACCGCAGTGTTCGCTTGGACGCCATCGAGTAAAAGATCGCCGGGCGCAGGCCGCCGGGCTTGACGTTGTGGAGGGGTGAACACCGTGGTCGCCGCTGCGGCGGGAGACACCGGCAAACTCGGCGTTGCCGAGAGGCTCGGGATTGAAAGTGACATGGTCGTGCAGGAGCTCGGCTGGGATGAGGACGTCGACGACGACGTGCGCGCGGCGATCGAGGAGGTGATTGGTGGTGACCTCCTCGATGAGGACTCCGACGAGGTCGTCGATGTGGTGCTGCTGTGGTGGCGTGACCAGGACGGCGATCTAGTGGATACCCTCGTCGACGCCCGAACGCCGTTGGCGGATAACGGCGTGATCTGGGTGCTCACGCCCAAGACCGGACGGGACGGCCATGTCGAGCCCTCAGATCTTGCTGAGGCGGCCCCTACTGTGGGTTTGGCGCAGACGTCGAACCTCAGCGTCAGTGAGGATTGGACAGCCACCAGGTTGGCCACCCCGAAGGCGGCCAAGGCCAAACGCTGAGCCGGTGCCGGGTCCCTCGCTCCATCCGGTGCGAGGGAAAGGATAAGTCGAGGAGGCTAGCGATGTCGCTGCAGGTCGGGGACCAGGCGCCGGACTTCACCCTGAACGATCAGAACAATCAGGAGCGGACGCTGTCGGAGTTCCGCGGTGACCGCAACGTGCTCGTGGTGTTCTACCCGCTCGCCTTCAGCGGTATCTGCACCGGTGAGCTCGACCAACTCCGTGAGGACCTGGCGGAGTTCGCCGATGTGCAGGTGCTGGCGGTGTCGGTGGACTCCGTCTACACGCTCAAGGCGTGGTCGAACCAGCAGGGCTACGACTTTCCCCTGTTAGCCGACTTCTGGCCACACGGCAAGGTCGCGCAGGACTACGGGGTGTTCAACGACCATGCCGGCATCGCCAACCGAGGTACCTTCCTGGTGGACACTCAGGGCGTGATCCGCTTCGCCGAGATGAACGGGCCGGGCGAGCCTCGCGACCAGACCGTCTGGAAGCAGGCTCTGGCTGCACTGCCAGCCTGAAAATACTGTGCCGCCCCGGCTGCCAGGGGGCGGGCGTCGGGCGCATAGCTCAGCGGTAGAGCACTCGCCTTACAAGCGAGTGGTCGCAGGTTCAAATCCTGCTGCGCCCACCCCAGCAACCAGCCGCAATCGCTTCGATGTCGCGGTCGATCTTGTACCGTGACATCACAGGTGACGCGAGTTGGTTACGCTCTGCCTATGGTGCACACACGGGAAGATCACCCGCGACGTGAACGAGGTGGCATCGATGAGCTGCCCAGTGGCGCGCTGAGGGTCCGTGTTTACGCCGGGATCGACCCGGTGAGCAAGCGTCGGCACTACCTCACCGAAGTCGTCCCGGCGGGGCCGAAGGCGGAGCGGCAGGCCCGCACTGTTCGAGATCGGTTGGTACGTGAGGTTGAGGAGCGGCGAAGTCCGCGCACTGCGGCCACGGTCAACCAGTTGCTCGCTCGCTACTTAGACCAGTTCGACGGGGCGCCCAGAACGCTGGAGCTGTACCGGAGTTATGTGCGGAAGCACATCAGCCCGTTGATCGGCGAGGTGAAGGTAGCGGTGTTAGATGCGGAGATCCTCGACTCGTTCTACGCCGAGCTTCGGCGATGCCGGGATCATTGCTCAGGCGGGCGTGCTGAGATGCAACATCGCACGCCCGGCAAGCATAGGTGTGACGAACGGTGCTACCCACATGTGTGCCGGCCGCTGGGCGCGACCACGGTCCGCCACATGCACTTCATCCTTTCCGGTGCCTACCGGCGGGCGGTCCGGTGGAAGTGGGTCAGCGTTAGCCCAGTCACCCCGGCCGGGCCGCCGGCCGCACCGACGCCGAATCCAAAGCCGCCAAGCGCTGCGGACGCGGCGCGAATCGTGAACGAAGCATGGGGAGATCCGGACTGGGGCACGCTGGTTTGGGTTGCCATGACGACGGGCGCGCGACGGGGCGAGATGTGCGCCCTGCGGTGGTCGCACGTCGAGCTGGACCCCGAGCGGGCGGTCCTCTGGCTGCGTCGGGCCATCAGCCACAGCGCCGAGGGCTGGATTGAGGGAGATCTTAAGACACATCAGCAGCGGCGCGTTGCGTTGGATCCGGAGACAGCTGCTGTGTTGACTGAACATCGCGAGCGTTGCCGGGCTCACGCTGCTGCGCTCGGTCTCAGCCTCGACAAGGACGCCTTCGTCTTCTCACCTCAGCCCGATGGCAGCCGGTTTCTGGCCCCGAGCTCGCTAACTCAACGATACGATCGGCTCGCCAAGCGTCTGGACGTGGAAACCACTTTCCACAAACTTCGGCATTATTCTGCAACTGAGCTGATCGTGGCTGGGGTGGACATACGCACTGTTGCTGGTCGGCTCGGTCACGGCGGGGGAGGGACCACGACGTTAAAGGCGTACACCGCTTGGGTGTCTGAAGCCGATCAGCGGGCATCAAAGCAGATAGGTGGCCGAATGCCAGAGCGGCCCGTATGGCTAAATCCAGTCGAGCGGGCGAAGACTGACCCGCAAAGCCCGTACGAGCGGATCGCGGGGGAGCTTCGGCGTGACATCCTGGCTGGCGTATTCGTTGACGGCGGACACGCGCCCCCAACGAAGCAAATCGCTGCCGAGTACAACGTCTCCGTCGCCACCGTGCACCGTGCAACGGAGCTGCTCAAGGCATGGGGACTGCTCACATCATGCCCCGGGGGACGAGCAATTGTGGTTCGGCCACCGAAACTGGAGGACAAATCTAGGGATGGAGCGTCGGGAATTGTAGATGCACCGACGAAGACACATACAAGTAAGGGCACAGGACTACTCGATCTTGAGGTGCGGTGGCGGGGCACTATTGTGAAAAAGCTAACCGCGGAGGCCGACCCAAAGGACGCCAACGGACTTCGCCAGCTACTAGTCGACGCCATTAGGCGCCACGGGCGAGATGAGTCTCAGATAGCCGACTACGAGATGGACATCCGCTACTCTGGTGTCTGCAATTTGTTGACTACATTCGTCGCCTCGGCACGCTGACAGGGCTGCACCGAGCACCACACCCGTGCTGTCCCTGGCCAGAAACGGACTCCCGGATGGGCTACACCGGATGGCCTGCCGGGCAGGCCTGCCCGGCAGGCCATCCCCGCAACTCCCGGCCGACTGAGTCCCGCCGGTCGTGCGTGAGCAGCTCAGGCGAGCACGTGCCGGACGAGGGGGGTATGGACGGTGCCCGCGTGCGCTAAACGGTGCTGGTGTCGTCGCCGTTGGCACTGCGCCGTGTGGTGCCGAGGCACCTTGCGTTGTTCAGCCCTTGCGTGGGAACCGCAAAGCGCAGCTCGTGACGACGCAGCCGACCAGCGAGCCGCCCCCGGCCAGTGGCAACCGCAAGGTGATCCACGGGACCTGCGCGCTGCACCACGGGTCCGGCGGGTTTCGTCAACGTGGTGGTGTCCCAAACGGACAGATCGTGTTCGCCCCGCACATCACCGGCGCGTACGTGCTCACGCTCGGTGAGAACGAGACCTGCGCGCTGCGGGACGTGCTGAAGCGGTGGCTTGGATGAACCCCTCAGTGGTCGGCACCGGAAGTCCGTCGGGGGTGACCTGATCGCAGGTCGAGTGCCCAGCCAGCAGCCGGGTCTGCCGGTTGCTGGCGCAGTCGAGTGGGTCTGGTGTCGTGCACGATCGCCGGGCAGGTAGTGCTGGAGCTGTCCGGTCGACGCCAACCCCGACGGACTTCCGGTGCCGACCACTGCCTCGGCCGGGCCGCCGGTTGAGAGGACCTAACACCAATAATGCTCCCAGCGTCCCAGCCGGTCCCATCGCAACGTTCATGAAGATCAACCCTGTCAAGATCGGGACCTCTTGTTCTTGGCCACCGGTCGTGCTCAAGGCGCAGCGCGGTCACCTGCTGCTCATGGTGAGCACCCAGCAAGACCAGCCGCCCGCGGTCGACGGATCTGAACGCGCGCTGCGCCGGTGCTATCCGCGGCCTCCGAGGCAAGGGGTGGTCGGCAAACGTGGCTTTTGTTGTTGTAATATAACAGCCATGGACACTCGCCCGGAGGCGCGGCTGCTCAGCATGGTCTCTGAACTCTGTGAGCCGCTTCATCGTGCGTTCGAGTACGGCACGGAGCGCAGCGTCGAGTGTCGACGCCTTGCTGGCCTGAGTGACCGCGTGTACGACTGGCTCGGAACGCACCAGGCTCGCGCACTCGCTCACCAGCAGCTGCTCGATGTGCAGCTTGGCGGGTGGAAGCTCGTTGGGAAGCACAGCCGTAACGGGGAGCTCTGGCTCGCACACGGGCTCGGGCTAACGACGCTGCGGATGCTCCACGCGTCGTCGACTGAGGATGTCCCAGCCCCGGGACCCAACTGGGCCCGCCGCGCCTACTACTGCAACGACTCACTCCTCGGCATGGGGGTGGCTCATCAGCCTGCGCTGTTCGAGGGGAGCAAGTTGCTTGGACTGTGGCGTGTCACCGATTGGGAGGCGTTCCGGGTCGGCATCCGGATCGTTAGGCCCGTGGGCACGTGGAGGTACTGTGCGCGAGCGCGGACGGATCTCGATGTGATGCTCCCGCGGCTGGTGGACGATTTCGGAGATCTTGAGTGGAGGCCGAACGACTTCGGCATGGAACTTGACATTCCTGCTGGCGAGGACCTAGAGGAGGGCGAAGAAGGTGGAGTCGCCGACTGAATTCGCAGGTGAGCGAATCCGGGTCGCGCGGACGATTTTCGGTCTTACGCAGGCGCAGCTTGCCGACGCGACAGGGGTGACGCAGGCGCAGATCTCCTCTGTCGAAAATGGCACGAGAAGCGCTAACACTGAGTTGTTGCGAGCTATTGGGAACGCCACCGGTACGCCCCTCTCATTTTTCTACGTTGTCCCGTCGGAACTACCGCTCGGATCTCTCCGCTTCCGAAAACTTGCGGGGGCTAGCCGGACAAGCACGAAGAGGGCCGAGGCGTTATTTGGTGAGTCATACCGAGTAGTTGCCGAACTATGCCGAATGGGTCGGTATCCGACGCCTGATCTGCCGCGTGCGTTCGACGACCCTTCTGGTGAAGATATCGAGAGCTTTGCGACCCAAGCGAGAGAAGCACTGAAAATTGGACCCGACGGACCAATTCCGCACCTAATACGTGCTTGCGAACGCGCAGGAATTCCGGTGGCGCCGATGGTTTTGCCGGGGGAGGCTAGTGAAGACACTCCTACCGACGTTGGTCACTTCGGTGTCTCCTTCTGGGCCGGACCGAGCGAGCACGCACTTGTCGGATACTTCCCAGGACGCAGAGCCGACCGTGATCGGTTTACCATCGCGCATGAGTTGGGTCATCTAGTTTTACACACCCACCGGCCTCGGACACCAATGGCAGAGCAGGAGGCGAACCGTTTCGCGTCCGCGTTGCTAATCCCGCAAGTCCGCGCTGAGCAGGCGCTGTCAGATAAGCTGAAGCTGGCCGATTACGCGCGACTAAAGGCGATCTGGGGTGTGTCGATCCAGGCTCTGATCATGAGGGCCGGTCAGCTTGATCTCATTACCAGCAGTAGGAGAGAGTCGCTGTTCAAGCAGCTGTCGGCCCGCGGTTGGCGTAAGAACGAGCCTGTCACCGTCCACCCCGAGCATCCACTGCTGCTGTGGAAGCTCCTCGACGCAGCGTTCGGCAACACACCCGCGCAAGCTCTTGGCGATAAACTGGCGCTACCGGTTGTATTGTTGAGATCCTTGGCTCCTCGGCCATCTGACACGATCCGACTGCCCCCCGACGGTGACGGTCGGGGAACAGTTCTCAGTTTTCGTCGGAACAAGAAGAGTTCCTTCGACGCTGGTGGCGAAGTGCAATCGCAAGGATGAGCGTGCAGTGCGTGACCGGGTGGCTGTGGTGGCCCCGCGACGTCGCCGTCAGGCGGATCACCAAACGCGGCACAGCGGACGCGGCAGATCGACTGCGGGCATCATGGGATGAGGTAGAGCCCCAGCCAGAAGCTGACATCTCGGTGAACACGACCGAAGTACATTCTGTTGACACTGCTGCGGGAATTCAGTGAGAGGCTTTGACACAGCTCATCTGGATGATGGAGGGAGCAAGATTTGAGTCGGATAAGCATCTACCTGTTGCTGATTCTAGCCTCAGCAGTAGCCCTCTTTTTCGTCCATGATCCTGTCGTGGTTGGTCTCTTGACCGGGGTTTCAACAGGACTACTGATACCGATCATCGATCTCTGGGCGACCCATCCCTACCCGTGGAACGTCTACATCCACACGGTCCGCCTACGGAACTCGGACGTTCGAATATCCGCTTCGTACCTCATCAGAATTGAAGTCGACGGCCGGTACCTTCTGATTCGAGGTTCGAGGTACCCAGATCAGTTTCAACCGGTTGGCGGCGTGTACAAGTTCAATCCTAGCGCCATCGAGAAATTTCGATCATGGAATCTGCAATCAGACAACTTCATACCCATCGACAAGGTCAGCGAAGATGACCTACGAGTTCGAGTCAAAGGTCGCTACCTGCTCTCGTTCCTCAAGTGGTTCGACTCCGGGAGAAACCGCGAGCAGGGCGCTTTTCGTGAGTTCTACGAGGAACTCATAGTAAGCGGAGGACTCCCGCTTTCAATTCTCACAGACCTCCGGTTTGACTTCAGACGCAGGCATATCAACGAAATTCGCTACAGTGACTATGCGCAATCGTACGAGCTCCTAATCGCCGATATTTTCGACGCAGTTTGCTCTGATTCTCGAGGTGACCAACTTAGGTCCGCCACCAGCTACGACACATCAAAATACGTGTGGGTAGACGGCGACCGCATAAGACGGTTGGGTGCCGTTCCGGGCCAGGCTCCGACTATCTCAATTGCACGGACGGCGACCTGGTTACTATAGGTTTCTGCGGATAGGGACTCGGCTATAACACCGTACTAGCGACGGAAGCGTGTCAGTAGAGTTCAAGTAGTCGACCGTCTGGCCTAATTCTTTAGACCGTAGTTGTAGAACTTTCGCTGTCGGTGCATCCAAGCGACCTGTACGCCTCAGTGCAGTTGCGTACCCGCGTCGCAGCTCCGGGTCTGGCTCCTGCGCAGCCTCAATTCGTAGCCACGTCAAATCGGACAGCACTCGCCCGAGCGCCAGAACATTCGCGGCAACAATTCTGAGAAACTTCGGCTTGTTCTTATCCTGACTTGTACGCCTAGCGTGCTTAATCCATGGTTGAGGAAGTATGCCTCCATGCTCCAACATTGCCGAAAAGAGGAAAGTCATCAGAAAGTCGTCGTGGACGCTTTCGGGTGCCTCTAGATAGTTGCATAAACCCACTCGAACAAAATCTCGAGAAACGTATCCACTCAGGTAATCCGCTACGACTGACGCAACAGGGGACAGGTCGTCGAGTCGGCCGAGGACAAGCTCGCATACGTCTTCCTCCCGTAGCAGAGCCAACCTCCACAGGCTGAACTTGGTTGCGCGCACATTGATATGGCCGTCGGCAAGAAGGGCCTTCTCAAGAATAATCTTGAGTACTTTGCCCGCTTCTCCGTGACGTCGCTGGTCCATTAGGTTGGCCGCGCTAGCGATGTCGTCGTCTGCGTCGAAAGTTTCAGCATCTTCACCGAACAGCAGTTTCGTCTTAGCGGTGCTTGCGAACAGACCGCGCCGTCGGCACTCAGTTCCGAAGCGCCGCATCCCTTGTACGACCTCGGCCTTTGACTTGCCCACGATCCTGATATCGTCCATATATCGCGAGTACTTGTAGCCTTCGCGTAACATGACTTCGTCAACAGGAACCAGATAAAAGTTGCCGAGAATCCGCGATGCATCTGGACCCTGCGGTAAGCCCTGCTCTGAGAGGTTTGACCAGGACGACAAGAATGAACGAAGATGCTTGATGATTTCATTCCCAACGCCAATCTCTCCAAGCTCAGTAAAAAGAGTTTCATGCCGCATGCAATCGAAGTAGGCGGCAAGGTCTGACTTGATAAGCCAGGGGTTTCCTGCTTTCACTGTAGCAATTACGTACTTACGCCAACGCTTCCATTGTTGCACCCCATTTTTTGTTAAACGCTTTGATCGCGTCGGTGCCAATCGAGTGGAGAAAACCACCCCCGGGAGCCGGCTCTCAACCTTGGCTGCAAATGTCCCGACCGTGGCATGGTAGCCGATCCGATCCTCAAGTGTAAGTAAGTGCCCCGTCCTTGCAAAGAACGGAGTCTTAGGTATCTCTATCTCCATTGCCGCATCAACGAGGTGGCCTGCGAGCCGCGACTTCACAACCCCAAGGAGCTTCTCGCGGTTCGATAGCTTATCCTCGTGCCTGAGGATATCCGGGACCCAACTGTCAGCCAGGAGGTCCTGGCACTCAATCCGTGAAAGTGCGTTGGCAACATCCGGTTCGGTTTGCACCACAGCGTCGACCGGGTCGAGCCGTCCGAAGTCTTCGATCCGTTGATCAGTAATAGCCCATGTGCGGCCATCCTTGACTGCTGGTATCTCGCCCACCTGGCACAGATAGCGCACACGTGCCTTATTTAATCCGAGGATTAGCGCAGCTTCATTAACAGTAAGAGACCTCAACGACACACCATCAACAATGTTGGGCACGCTCGATGACCCATAGTTAGGGCGGAGATCGTTGAGTTTAGCGACACGGCCACCGCCCACAGGCGTTGGGGCCCACGGCACCAGACGATCGACGGGTCACGCAGTAGATGGTGCCCGATCACGCTGAGGTCGCTGTAAGCAGGCAGGGAACGCCGGTCGGAGTTCCCGACGGTGGCTGCACCGATCTTGAAGAAGCAGTGCTCAGTGGGTCGGACAGGGGGCCAGACTTGTACCGGAATCCCTGATGCTCTTCAGCCAGGACCGAGCACGCCGTCAGGTCGTCAAGCGGGCGCGCCGACAAGAGAGGTCGGACACTGAGCCGGGGTTGCTGGGAGCCGAGGTAGAAGGCTGCGTAACCCGCACCTTGAGTCTCTGTCGATATTCCGGGTGCTTCCGAATTTTGCGAGTCGCAGCCGGACTTCTGAGGCGTATTCCCAGTGCCCACAGCACCACATCTGGTGCGATATCACCTTGCGGCCGGTGCGGAACCGTGAAGCACGGCGACGAGCGCGAGCCGAGCGCAGCGACCGCAGGACTCGGTACTCGCGCTCGCGCCTACGCTGCGATCGTGGCAGAGGAACGCGGCGGGTGGCGGACGTTCGGGGAGAAGACGGTCTATGACAACCGGTGGGTGCGGTTGGGGTTGGTAGATGTTCAGGCGCCGAACGGGGAGCGGTGGGAATACCACGTGGTGCACCTCGGCCGGATCGCGGTGGCGCTCATCGTGGACGATCAAGATCGGGTGTTGATGTCGTGGCGGTACCGGTTCGTCACTGAGCAGTGGGGATTTGAGCTGCTGGGCGGTCTTGTGGATGAGGGGGAGGACGGGGCCGATACGGCGGCGCGGGAGGCGGAGGAGGAGAGCGGGTGGCGTCCGGTGGGGGAGCCGGAGCATTTGGTGAGTTTCGAGCCGCTCCCGGGTCAGGTCACGGCGCCGGTCGACGTTTTTTTGTGGCGGGGGGCTGAGCGGATCGGGGAGCCGACCGACACGGAGGAGGTGGGCCGGGTGGAGTGGGTACCGCTGTCCCGGGTGCCGAAGCTTGCACAGCGCCGTGAGCTGCTGGGGTCAGGGACCTTGGTTGCGTTGTTGTATTACCTAGCCTCACGCGGCGGTGGCGCTGCCGCCGGGTAGTACGAGTTGGTTGAGTCGTCGTTGTTGCCGGTCGGATTTGATCTGCGTGGCGAGGCGGCGGGCTTGGCGGGTATGGGTGAGCGCGGCGTCGCGGTCACCGGCAGCGGCGTGGGCGCAGGCGAGGTCGACGAGTAGGCCGGTGCGGGCGCGGACGAAGTCGGTTGGCAGGCGGGCGAGGGCGGCGGTGAGTTGGTCGATGGCCTCGGGTGAACCGACGCGGGCCAGAGCGTTACCGCGCCAGCGGTCGAGGTGGGAATCGCCCAGGAACAGAAACGGCAGCGCGGGGTCGACAGGGTCGGCCGGGAGCAGATCAGAGGCGGTGTCGAAGGCTCGTCGGGCGTCGTCGGCGTGGCCGGCGGCGGCGAGGGTTTCGCCCTGTGCGGCGGCGAGCCATGAGCGGAGTAGGGGTGTAGCGGTGCCGTTAACGATGCTGCGGGCGTGGGCGAGTTGGTCAACGGCGGCGGTAGTTTCGTCGAGGTCGATGAGTACGAAGGCTTGTTCGGCGGTGGCGTGGGCGAGCAGGGCGGGTGAGTCGGCTTCGCGGGCGGCGGCTTTGGCGCGTTCGTAGTGGGTCCAGGCTTGGCCGAGGGCGGCGCGGTCAAGGGCTTGCCATCCAGCCAGCGTGGATGCCTCGACGAGGACTCTGGCCAGCGCGGGCCGCTGCGGTCCAGCGCGGTAGCTGAGTAGTTGGTGCACCTGGTCGATCTGGTCGCGGAGCTGGTCAAGCTGGGTGAGGGCGCCGAAGCGCCGGTCAACCTGACGGGCAAGCTCGACTTGGTGGCGGAAGACGTCAACGGTCTCTGAATCGACGGTACGGGCTACAGCGAGCCGGGCGCGTAGCTCGGCTGCTTCGGGGTCTTCGTCGGGTTCGTCGGGGAAGCCGAGTTCGGTGTTGGTCCGGCCGTAGATCTCGCGAAATAGTCGCTGGTAGATCTGGCTGGGTTGTTCTTTTCCGTTCTCCCAGCGCGACAGCTTGGTCTTCAGGCTTGCCTTGTTGGCGATCGGCAGGTTCAGTGCGTCGGCGCGGCGGGTGACGAGATCGATCACCTGGGTTGCGGTGTAGCCCAGGTGCCGGCGCACGGCCTGAAGCGAGGTCAACATGGCCAGCTCACGCCTCGAATGAACCGGCCCTGAGCTGCGCGGTTAATGCTGGTTAATGGTCTGGTTATTAACCGGTGACAATTACGAAGTGGCACCTTCAGGGCGTTTTGTAGTGCCATGCAAGAAATCACGGACACCACAGACGGCCGGTCACCGGCTGGTCTAGCCATCGCGGGCCGCCAGCTCGTCGAGGCGCCGTTCGATGGCGGCCAGGCGCCGATCGATCGAGGTCAGCCGGGCCGTGACCGGGTCCACCGGCGAGGTAGTGGGCTGGCCCCGGTCGGGCGGGGTGTGACCGCGCAGCACGGCGTCGAGGTGCTCGGGGTGCCACCCCAGCGCGAGCGACAGCGCTTCGAGCGTGCGGGAGCTGCGGCGGCGCTGGGTGGTGTTGCGATGCAGCTCGCGCACGATCGCGACCGATACTTGAGCCCGTTCGGCCAACTCGCGTTGGCGCCAATTGAGCTCGGCAAGCCTCGTATCGATCGCTCTGGCGACCGCCGACCAGTCCTGCGCCACCTATTCCTCCGCGCTCCGCCCTAAGCGCCGAAGAGTAGTCCCGCGTGTCGTTTCGGTAATCCCGCGCACCATCTAGCACTGAAATCAGTGCACAAATCCGATGACATTCTGCTTTGTTCTTTGGGAGTTGAGTTATGGACAGCACCAATAAGAGCGCCGGGAGCCCGGCGTTCTACACCGTCGCGGAAGCCGCCCGCGTGCTGCGGGTGACCCCGGCGACGCTCTACCGCGCCATCCGGGACGATGCCTTCCCGGCAGTGCGCATCCGCACCCGGTATGTCATCCCGGCCAGTGCCGTCGACCGGCTGGCCGCCGAGGCGGCCGAGTCCGGTGGGTGTGTGGACGTGGCGGCGATGGCCGCGCAGCGGCGCGCCGCTCGCGAGGTGGCCCGCGCAACCGGGGGTGCGCCGTGGTGAACCCCAACAACACCCCGGACTACGAAGCCGTGGCCGCTGGGCTCGACCGGTGGAGGCAGGTTCCGAACGAGGTTCTGAGAGATGTCGTGATGCGGCGTGGGCTGTGCCTGTGGGGTCTGTGGCCAGCCCAGGAACCGGACTGGGACGACTGCGCACCCAGCGACCGACGACTAGCGGCGCGGTTGTGCGCCGGGTGCCCGGTCATCGAGCAGTGCCTGGAGCTGGAGCTGCGCATGGCTGGTCCGTGCACTACAGGGGTGTGGGGCGCGCTTGCTGAGGGCGACCGGCGCGCGCTGCACCCGATCTGGCAGCGACGCCGCCACCAGCAAGACGGCACAGACCAGGAGGGAGGGCGCAGCTCATGACTGTCGATCTGAGTCCGACGCAGGTGGTCGCTGCCCTGGGTGTGCTGTTGGCGTTGTTGATGATGTGGCGCGCGGGCGGCCGGCGCGGGCGTCGGGCGGCGCAGGCTGGCCATGCGGCTTCGCGGGTTGCGTCGCTGGCCGGGCACGTGTTGGGCACGGCGGGGGTGATCGTTGGTGTGCAGTGGGTGGCGATCACCTACGCCCCCGGCAGCACCTTGTTCTGGGTGGTGCTCGGTGCGCCGGCGTTGATCACTGCGCATGCCCTCACCAGGTCAGTGACCTCGCTAGATGCCGGTTATTGGCGAGGTGACCGGCGATGAGCACACCGCAGGATGCGGCGGTGGTCCCGGCCGATCCGGTGCTCGACGGCGAGTTGATCGAGGACGACGAGCTCCCGGGCGGTCAGCGCCAGCAGTCCTACCGGGTGGCGTCGTGGTGGCAGCGCTCACCCCGCGTCCCGGCGGCGTTCAAGAGCCGAGCCCACGCGATACAGGCAGTCAAGGACGCGGCGGTGACCGTGATCTGTGCGCCGTGGCGGTTTGTGGGGGCGGCTGGTCGGGGCACGGTGCTGGCCGTTCGGGCGTGGCGCCGTTGGGTGACCGTGCGGGACTACCGGGAAGCGGCCGAGCAGTCGGAGAAGCTGGCGGATAAGTACGTCGAGATCCGTGAGTTGACCCTGTTGCGGTGGCGGGTCACCGGCGCCGTGGTCGGGACCAGTACGGCTGGTGTGGCGGTGGCCGACATGTTCTACGGCCACCTGGTGCTGTGGATCAACGGTCTCATCGGTGCGGCCGTGCTTGCCATCACCGGTCGGCGCAAGGACGGCAGCCCCGGCCGGCGGGCCGTGCTGGCCGGCGCCCGATCCCTTACGTGGACCATGGACCCGCAGATCCTCGTCGACGCCTTCCGCGACGCCAAACTCATCGGCAAAGACGAAACGCTCCGATTGGTGCAGCGCGCCAACCGGATCGGGGCCGGTTGGTCCATCACGGTCGATCTTCCGGCCACTCGCAAGGCCACCGACGTGATCAAGAACCGGGAAGCGCTGGCGTCGGCGCTGGCCGTCGATGAGGTGCAGTTGCTCGTCGAGCGGGTCCGGGGCAATGGCGGGCACGCCGGGCGGGTGGCGATGTGGGTCGCCGACACCGACCCGTACGCCACCCCACCCACACGCACACCGTTGCTCGATGTGGCGTGCTGGGATGCCTGGCGACCCGTCCCGTTCGGGCGCGACGCGCGAGATCGCCGCATCAACCTCCCGCTGGTGTGGACCTCGCTCCTGGTCGGGGCGATCCCCCGCCAAGGCAAGACGTTCGCCGCCCGGTTGGCCGCCGCCGGGCTGATCCTCGACCCGTACACCCGCCTATACGTGGCCGATTTCAAGGCCGGCAAGGACTGGGACGCCGCCGCGCAGGTGGCGCACCGGTTCCTCTCCGGCGACGAACCCGCCCACGTCCTGGAGCTGGCCGCGTGGCTGGTGGAACTCATCACCGAAGTCCAAGGCCGCTACCGGCGCATGAGGGAACTCGACAACGAAGTCTGTCCCGAATCGAAAGTCACTCCCGCGATGTCGCGTGATCCGTCGTTGGGCATGCCAATCACCGGCATCTTCATCGACGAAGTGCAAGTCCCCCTCGAAGAACGCACACCCATCAAGGTTCAAGGCAAAATGATCCCCGCTGGGGAATACATCGGCGAACTGCTCACCTGGCTGGCCAAAAAAGGACCCGCCGCCGGAATCGTCCTGGTGGTGGCCACCCAACGACCCGACACCAAAACCATCCCGTCTGCGCTGCGGGCCGTGCTCGGGTCCCGCTTCGCGCTAAGGGTGATGGACTGGCGCGACAGCAACATCATCCTCGGCGAGCAAATGAACACCCGCGGATGGGACAGCAGCCGACTCCTGCCCTCACACAAAGGTGTCGGCATTCTCCGCCCGGACGGCGAGACGGCAGCCGGGGCCGATGTGCTGGCCATGATGGTCCGGACCGACTACATGCCCAACAATGACTGGGCCACCCTCTGCCAACGCGGCCGGGCGCTGCGCGCAACGTCCGGCACTCTGACCGGGCACGCCATCGGCGCAGCCACCGTCCCGGTGCTCGACCCGGCGATGGTGGCCGATGTCATCGGCCCCAGCCAGATCACCACCGGCGACGAGCCGCCGCCGGTTCCCGATCTGCCGGAGCCACTCGCGTCGGTGGTCGCCTACCTCGGTGCCGATCTGGACGGAGACGGGCGTGAGTTCGTCGCGACTGCGGAACTCATCGAGGCACTCGACGTCGAGCCCACCGCGTTCGGCCGGCAGATGGGTGAGCTTGGTTGCCGACCCCGCCCCGGTCGAGTCAACGCAGACGACGGCACCAGCCGCCAAGCCCGTGGTTACCTCATCGCCGACATCCGGGCCGCCATCACCGCCCAGCAAGACAACCCGGAACTCGACGAAGGCCCGGTCTGAACCCGTCACACCCACCACCCGAACCCGTCACAACCCGGGTGAACCCGTCANNTGACGGGTTCACCCGGGTTGTGAACAGGGGAAACGTCTTGTGTGACGGGTGTGACGGGTCCGCGTGAACCCGTCACACCCGTCACAAATCACGTCTGAAGGCGCCGTTGAGAATGCGGGCTCAGCTGTGACGGGTTCGGTCACGGAACCGGCGCCACGCACTGTGCCGAGCGTGCCGGCCGTCGCGCCCTCGATTGACCAGCCGCTGCGCGGGCAGCTCGAACCTTAAGCAACTCGGGCACCGGCGCTGCGGTGGCGCGCACAGGGCGTCCGGGAGAAGCTGAGCACCGCACGCGGCCACCGGCCGTCCTCCCGTCGTTCGCGCCGCTTCCATCGCCTCGGGCGTAACCGAATGGTCCAGACGATCCGCCACCGAAGTGACCCACATCTGGCGAAGTCGACCGCGACCGCGCGTACTCACCGGGGATTCCGGCGCAGGATGCCGCAAATGTGCGCATACCGAGCCTGCCCGGCATCGGTGACCGTGACCCGCCGTAGACCCCACCCATCATCATCGGCCAGTGCGAGCAACCCGCAGTCGATCAGCTCAGTGAACGTGCCGGTCAGGTAACGCCCCATCGGATGGCCGTAATCGAGGTACACCTCGCCCGACCTGGCCACCCCACGACCGAGGGCCCGCCGCAACGCCAGCGTAGTGAGCAGCTCGGGACGCAGCCCGTCCACCGACGCGGTACCCGTCATCGGGGACACGCAGTGCACACGGTCGCGACGCCGCGGGTCCGGTCCCCGGGCGCGGTCTGCTCTTCCACGGCGTCCACCTCGGGTAGCGATCGCTGGGGGTGTCACGGCCGGGGAACCGGCGTGCGTCGGGGCCGCACCGGGCCCCGGCCGTGACGCGGAAGTCCCGGCGGGCTTAGGGCAGCGCGGCACCGAGACTCCCCGCTCGTTCCCCTCGGGTGACGAGCTGAAATAATCGTGCAGCAGGGGTGGTATCAGCGAAACGACGCAAGCCCGCCATCCCGCCGCCACAAGGACGCCACGCCCAGGAGCTGAAGTGGTCGACCGGCCAGCAAGGACACTGCTCGAACACCGCATCCGCCAGCGATGCATGACCTTCGAGGAGTTCATCGAGCACGCCGAAACCTTCGCCCGGGACAATCACGAACCAGGCACGCTGAGCCTGCGCCACCTTCAACGACTCGTCAGCGGCCGACCCCTCGGCACGCTTCGGCCGGCCACCGCGCGGCTACTCGAGAGACTCTTCAACGAACCGATTACCGCTCTCCTCGCGCCACCGAAGACCAAGACAGCGAACGAAGACGAGGACCCTACTGCCGAACTGCGCCAGTTACTCGACGCCGCTCGCCGCGTGGATCGCTCGACTATCAACCTGCTGCACCAACAACTCGACGGTATCCGCCGACTCGACCGGAGACTCGGCTCCATCATCGTCCGAGACGAACTCAAAACCAAAATACGGCAAGTCGAGCGACTCGCCACCCACAGCCTTGCTCCCGGCACCCGCGAACCACTCGCCGCGCTACTCTCCGAAATGCACACCCTCGCCGGATGGCAAGCACTCGACCTTGGCGACATCAGCGATTCCTGGCAACACTACGAACACTCCCGCGCCACCGCAGCACAATCCGACTCCATCGCACACGAATCCCACGCCGCCGCCGAACAAGCATTCGTCCTCATCGATGCCGGAGAAACCAGCGACGCCATCGACCTCCTCGACAGCGCCCGACGTCGCGCGGACGTAACCACGCCCCAGGTCCTACGGGCATGGCTGGCCGCCGCCCACGGCGAAGCCCTCGCCGCCCACGGCAACCGCACCGCCAGCCTGCACGCCTTCGACCACGCAGCCGAACTGCTACCCGACGACCCGACCGACAAACGTCCCTACGTTGCGCTCGACCCCATTCACCTGGCCCGCTGGCGCGGCCACGCACTCGCCCGATTCGGAGACCCCGACGCCACCGCTGTCCTCACCGACGCACTCACGCGGCTTGACCCATCGTTCGTTCGCGCTGAGACGGCTCTCCGCGTCGACCTGGCGACCGCCCTCGCGGCCACCGGCGACACCGACGAAGCACGCATCCACGCCGACCATGCTGCCCGGCTCGCTGCACAGGTTGGCTCAGCACGCCAACGCCGTCGCGTCAAGACCCTCCTGACAGCCGTCTGAAGGTCACAGCGTTGGCCCAGCGGCATGACAGCATATGTAACGCGAACTCACGTCTACTGAAGCGATTGTGACGCACCAGAACGGTCGGCGTCGGCAACGAAATACCTGGCAGATCTCGTGGTCAACACAGATTGGCCGCCAACCGCACGAGCACTCATGGCGCCACCGCGCTGCTCTGCCCTTCCCACGCGCTCCCGGCATTGGGGCGGGCACGCCAGGTATCGCGGGCGACGAGCTTACGAGGGAACAACTGAGACCCTCGGCGGTGCAATTTGGATCATGCGCCAGCCGTTGTGGCTGGTAGAGGTGGTAGACAGGGACGGGGTCGAACCGTCGACTTACTGCTTTTCAGATCTCCGCTCGACCGTTCACATAGTGTCACCTGTTGCTGCAGTGCTGATCAGGGCGCTGGGCGCCACTGCTGTGGCTCGCTGTACGGAATGGAACTGAGACCCCGCAGCCGCCCCCTTGACCAGACTCACCCGCAGGCGCAGGCCGGCCGCCGTGCCTTCCGACCGTGCTGCCGTGGCTCGATATTCAGCGCATGGCCGCGGACGGAAGCGCAGCTCTTGCACTTCGCTGCGGATGCCAGCCCGAAGACCTGTCTGGGTTTATGGTGTGCCTCATGATGGCCGCGTCGCAGTATCCTGAGCCCCATCACTCGTCGCTGGCGGATTCGGACCGCGACGAGCTGGAGCCAGCACGTGCCGTGGAGCGAGGCCAACACCGAGCTCGGCCTCTGATCGTTGAATTCATGGCGTGTACGCTCGATATCGACCCTTTCGCGCGCGCCCAGATCCGAGAGTTCCCGCTGGCGGGACGAGCCGCCACGCTCGCCGACGCCCTGGCTGTGTTGGAACTGGAGCCCTAACGCGGTGAGCCGCTCAACGCGGGCGACCTACATGGGAGCATCTGAAGTACGGCAAGTGAAGTACGGCAAGATTGGGCTGCCAGCCAAGACAGACCGCTCAGGGGGCCGCAGATTGTAATCGTCCCCCCGCAATCATGGATCGCCCCGAGGAGAGCAGTGGCAGAGAGAGAAGCTCCATCTGCGGATCGGAACGTGCACAAGCGCGTCGGCGTGTCTGAACTCCGCGTCTTGATGAAGAGCGCCGGAAGCGAGTTGACGCAGCGAAAGAAAGTAGAACGAATAATCAGAGAGAGCGGTGGGAGCGATCGCCGTCTGACCAAAAAGCATCTCGTACCACTTGGCTTGGCCATTGTCATTGGTGCTGGCATCTTTAATCGCGTCGGGGAATCCATCGGCCGGTACGGCGCCTGGGCTTCATTCTATGGATTGATTCTTGCTGGCGTTGCGTGCCTGGCAGCCGCCCTTTGCTTCGCCGAGTTGGCGTCGACGGTTCCTGTCGGCGGTAGCGCTTACACTTATTGCTACGCCTCACTCGGGAAATTCTTTGCTTGGGTAGTCTTCTGGATGCTCCTGTTGCAGTACTCTGCAGGCGCAAGCGTTATCGCCCTCGCTTGGTCTCACTATCTGCCCGTATCGGGCATCATCCAAACGGCCTTATGCGCGACGCTTTTAATCGCGCTCAGCGTGGCCATACTATGTAAGCTCGACAATAAGAATTGCCTCACTGCCGTTGCCGTATTCGTAGCCGTCGCCGTTGTTGTGAAAGTAGGAGCGCTACTGCTTGCAGTAATCGTTAAGTTCGGTGAGGCAACCGTGCATGTGCCTCACCCGGACCCCCGGGGCAGCGTGGAAGTGTCGGGTCTGTTGCCAGCGTTCACCGTGCTATATTTCGCGTTTCTCGGATTTGATGTCATAAGTACGGCAGCCGAGGAAGCCCGCTATCCACAGAAGGACCTTGCCTCAAGCATCCTAATTGTCTTCGGTCTAACGGGATTCGTGTACTTCTTGGTAATGCTTTCTTCCATCGTCGGTGGAAACACTGAAGGTACGGCTAAGCTGCTGGCCGTCGCGGCCCTGATCGGCCTGCCCGCGGGTGTGATCATTCTGATCTATGGTCAGAGCCGCATCCTAGTCGCGGTCCTTCGGGACTTGCGACCGCAGAGCGACTCTGCGGACAGTCACCCGTCGAAACGCATCGGGACCGTCCTCCTATCCGGCTTTCTAGCCACCGTAGGAGTGATCCTCGCAACTACTCTCCTCGACGAAACAGATTTGACGCTGCTCGTCAACATGAGTACTGCCGTCGCCTTCGCCCTTGTCGCCATAGGAACGGTTGTCCTGCGCGTTCGCAGGCCGGACCTGCCAAGAACGTTTCGAGTGCCCGGATTGCCGCTCGTTGCGATTGTGAGTGTGGTCGCAAGCGTATTGCTGGCTCTGGGTGGAGACCAGGCCGTCCGACAGGCCGTCCCTATCGGCATCGGATGGATCGGCTTGGGAGTCCTGGTCTCTCTGATCCTGGCATTCTGGCGTGCGTGGCCGAAGATGCGGACGGGGAGGGGCGATGAGGCGTCGTAAGGAACAGGCACATAGCGACCCATCGGATCTGCCGCCCGCCCAAAGGCTGAGGTGGATATTTTGGTTGTTGCTATGGCTATCAGTGGAAGCGATATGGCTGCTCGCAATGAGGAAGTCGCCGGAGTCTCTTCTCGGCCAGCCGTCTAACGATCCTGCTGTTAGTACGGTGAGAGTTGTGGCGGCGTCGGTTGTTCCCTTAGCATTACTACTTCTTGCGATTCACGCGTTTTGGCGAGCGCGAATAGAGTGGCTTGCCTATCAACCGGGTCCATTGCTGATTTTTCCTGTTGTTGACTGGACGGTGGATCGCGAGCGTAGGCAGAATTCTGCCGATGACCAACCCGGCTCTTCCGCGCGGGGCGAAGCCGTTCGAGCCGAACTTCAACGCCTCCTGGTGGAAACCCAATTGCAAGGTTCGACCGCTATCCCGTCGCCGGGCCGATCTAGCGACTTCCTGCAGGTGGTTGAGGAGGTTGGCGGCCGAACTGACGGATTTGGCGGAACACTGTTACGATTCGTTCGACTTCTGAGCCCTCGATCAAGCTATGAAGTCCGATGTGCGATCCTGCAACCCGACTTAGTCGGCGGCGGAGCATATTCGGGGTCGTGTGCGCTTCTTATAGAATTGACGAGAGCGCCAAAGCATGTTCTGGCGCCTGAGACCATAATCGAGGAATCCTGGGAGCAGGCAACTGCTAAGGCTGCGGCGTGGATTGCTGCGATGGTGCTCCCGCGCACACGGAAGTGCAAACTCGCGCCCTGGACCCTCTGGCAGGGCCTTAGACTGCCGCCCGACTTATTCTCGGTCTACCAGGAGTTTCGCGTTGAGCAGGATAGAGGCCTGTACTGGGCGGGTTCAGAGAGTCGGGATCTTGGTAGCGCGGCAGCTCAAAGGAAGGAATGCTACGTTAACGCGCTGCGCGCTCTGAACAAAGCACTGAAACTCGATCCGTCGAACCTTGCCCTTCGACTTGAAAAGGGCAAGCTGCTGGAGCTGAATTCAGAGTACCTAGCGGCGTTGGAGACATACGATAGTATAATTTCGCAAGCCGCGCGACGAGATCGACGGTTAGCCTATTTGCGCTTCGGGCCACCCCATAAAGGTGAGTCAGATGCCGATGCAGCCCGGAGGTGGAACGATAAGCGACGCGCGCGTGGACTACATCCGAGCGACCCGGTCGTGTATGTTGCTCGATATCGGTATGCGCTGCTGCTGAGTCTTGGAGAGGAGCTCGCCAACGAATGGTGGTCAACCGATGAGCCCCGGTGCCACGTGAACAATGCAACACGTCTCGAAGGGCTGAGCGCACTGCGAAGGTCGCTCTCAAGTCGCATGAAAGTCGCTTACGCTGAGCCGATTGCTCGCCTAAAGCAACAGTTCGGCGAGATTGACGATTTGACTATGAATCCTGACGAGTTTCTTGTGGACCCGGCCCGAGTGATCGCAGTCAACGATAAGGATCTTGGCAAGCGAAAGTTGGGCGCCCGACTATTCTTCACCAGTATCGGAGTTTGGGAGGTTGAACACCTGCTTACCGAGCGCCCGAGGTTCGGCATATACAGCCGTCGCCGTCGCCAGCAAATCCATGTCGTCCCAAGTCGATCGTTAGAACTTCTCTTGCCTCGGGCGATCCTTCGCAGAGCAATGATCTTTGTAGGCAAAGATGGCGAGGACGTTGGGCAGTTGGGCAGTCACATCGCCAAGGCTGAGAGTTCGATGCTATACCCGATCGACGAGCCCGTTCTCGAGCCAGGTCTGAAGAATTTAGTTGCCGGCGGCTGGCCGGCTAACGTCGGGAGCCTCAGAAGATGGATTGTGAGAAAATCCGGACGGCGAGGCGGCGCGCTTCGTTCTTGGCATGAGCACTATAACGCAGCGTGCGTGATCTCAATCCTGCTTCAAAGGGAAATGAAGGGGGTGGAAGCTAGAATTGACGTAATCGATGCAGCGGTAACAGAATTGGAGAAGGCGGTAGCATGTGGCGACAGTGGATTTCTGGCTTCGCAGAGTGCCTGGATTCTCTCGGACGATCCTGACCTTGCAGCACTTCGGGAATCTCAGCGGTTCGAGGACTTTAGGATCAGCAAGCTCGGACAGGACGTCGGCCGGCGCTAGGTAGGCCTCCCGTAGCCGAGCGATGACGGGCGAGTAACGGACGATGATGGGGCTACCTGGCTCTACCTGTAGAGGCAGGTGGACGCTACTGCGACTCTGCGTCCAGCGTGTGCCGAGTGACGGCGGCTGCCAGCACGCCGGGATCGGCAGACCGTGCGGGCCGCCGGACGTGCGTCCCCGCGCAAGGTCACCTTGACGGCAAGCGGCACGCAGGGCAGAACAACCAGATCCTCGTCGGCGACGTAGCTGGTTCGCGAAGGTCTGCTCGAACTTGCGGGACCACTGATGGATTGTTTCGTAGTGACCAGGACGTCGCGCGATCAGCGTAGGTGGTCGACTTTTGGAACCCTACAGCTCGATGGCGTGACATCCATGGCATGACATCATCTGTGACGCGAACTCACGTCTATCGGAGCGACTGTGACCTACAGAGCGGTCGGGGTCGACAGCGAAGTACGTGGTAGACACTAGAGTTAACACAGATTGGCCGCCTTACAAGCGAGTGGTCGCAGGTTCAAATCCTGCTGCGCCCACTTGGATCCAACGGGCTGGGCGCGACCCATATGTCGGCTCCGCACCGGGACTTGCGACCACCGGCGCTCAACATGCCGTCCCCCGAAAAGAAGATCACGGCTTGTGTGCCGACAACGACATCGTGTGTCACCGTAGGCACGCAAACCGTGATCAACCCTTTGGGTAGCAGCGATCAGGTCCGGGTGAGGGCGTGAATCCGAGGTGCCGCGTCCGGCCAGCCGGTGAGCAGCTCGGCGCGACGGCCGAGGCGAAAGGCCGACCACGTGAAGGGAGGCGCCATGGTGGCGCCGACCAGCGTCCACTCGCCGAGCGGACTGGCGCCCTGCCACACCGCGACGGGGACGATGATCTGCGGTCTTACGCCCGCCGCGAGGTCGGGTCCAAGGACCGGTTGTTCGATCTTCCCTCCCGGATGTAGCAGCAGCATCCGCAGCGGTGATCCGGCGTACCAATGGTAGGTCTCCACGCCGTCAAGCGCGTGCAGTGCCGAGAAGTCCGGGGCGAGCAGCATGAAGTAGATCACCGAGCTGTGCTCATCGGCGTAGGTCCGGCGGAAGAGACCGCCTTCCTCCGGGAGCCGTTCCAGTCCAAGCAGTCGTGCCACCCGCTCGCCCTCGGCCCGATTGCTCTCCGTCGGTGACCGATCTGAGCGCACAACGTAGGGCTAAGTTGGTTGCGACAGGAGTGGGTTCGGTGACGCGGACACCAGGATGCCGACGCGCTCGGTGTGGCGGCTTGCCCGCTGGTCGAGCCGCCCGGCCGGCACGCTGCATCGGGCCGCTCCCACCGCTGCGATCATTCCTGACGTCTCCTGGGGAGCCAGCCGCGCTGCCGCCCGAGTCTGAACCATCCACGCGATGGCCGGGGTCGACTCCAGCACCAGGAACGCGGCCAACACGACGAGCTGGGGCATCCCACGGGAGAGGCCCACCGCGCCGAGGACGACGCCCCCAGCTCCGCGCAGGACGTGGCCGGTCGCCCACACCACGCCGGGTGTGGATCGGGTCATCCAGCGGCCGGCGAGGAGGTACAAGCCGATACCGACCAACCCGGACACGGTGAGCATCGTCGAGGTCTGCGTCTCCATCATGGTCATACTGCCCAGCAGTTGGGCGACGACCGGAACGCCGAACAGCGACAACAGCAGCGTTCTCCATGGCACTGCGGTGCGCGAAGACCCACTTGCCGCTATGGGATTCATTTCCTTTTGGTCGCATTGCCGGATTCGGCGGGCGGCGCATCGACTGGTCGTCCACACCAGTACGCCGAGCAACCCAAGAACCAGGCTGCCTACTCGAAACTGGGTATCAAATGACAACTTTTGTGTCGCCATCAACGCGAGTAGTATGCCTCCCGCGATCTTGCCAAGGTCCAGATTGAGCTGCAGCCAGGTCAGCTGCCGGGCCTGGAAGTGTGGGGGTAGATCGCTGGACAGGATGAACGTGGGTGCGGTGACAGCCACCGCTGCCGCGCCGACGCCCATCACTGCGATGGCAAGCACGATCGACCTTGAGTCACCATGGGACAGCGCCAGGGCCATCAGCCCCGTGGCCATCCCCGCCAAGCCCACTACCTGCACCGATCGGTGCGCCCGGCGCCGCGCCGCGAACCGCCCGATCGACGGCCCGAGCAGGGCGAACAGCCCCGCCATCGACATCGCCACCCACACATCGGTGGCTGTCCCCCCTGCTGCGAGCACGTACGAAGGCAGCAGCACCGGGAGAAAACAGTTGAAAGCCACCGCAAGGGCGAGGTGCGACGTCATCCACCATTCGAACGGCCGGGCATCACCATCGACGGTGCTAGCGTGCTCGACCATAGCATCGGACATTACCTTAAGCGGACGTCGAAAGGACTGCGAGTGGGCACCTTGGCATTGTTGCCGACATTACATCAGCCCACCGATGCCGAGGCGGTGCGATTCGGGCAGCGTTGCGTGACCTATCGGGAGCTGCGTGTGGTGACCGCGGCACTTGCGCGTCAGTTGTCCGATGCCCGGCGGGTCGCGATATGGGCGCAGCCGAAGCTGGAGACGTGCGTGGCGATAGTGGCGGCGCTTGCTGCCGGCGTGCCCGCGGTGCCCATCAACCCCAGGCTGGGCACCCGGGAGCTGCAGCACGTCGCCTTCGATGCAGCCCCAGACCTGATTCTCACCGCCCCGGACGTCACATTGCCCGAGCCGCTACGCGCGCTGACGAGACTCGACGTCGACCTGGACGCAGCGAGCGCCCCGATGCCGCCCGAACCGGATCCCGAGTCGCCGGCACTGATCGTTTACACCTCGGGCACCACCGGGCCACCCAAGGGTGTGGTGTTACCCCGCCGGGCCCTAGCCGCCGATATCGATGCGCTGGCCGAGGCCTGGGCCTGGACCGCCCAGGACGTCCTGGTACACGGGCTTCCGTTGTTCCACGTGCACGGACTGGTGCTCGGCGTGCTCGGACCGCTTCGGCTGGGGGGTGCGCTGCACCATCTGGGTTCCTTCTCGGTCGACGGCGTTGCCCGGGAGCTGGGTGGTTCCGCGACGATGCTGTTCGGGGTACCGACGATGTATCACCGGTTGGCGGCGGCCGCCGAGCGGGATCCCCAGGTTGCCGCAGCGCTGGGTCGGGCCCGCCTGCTCATCTCGGGCTCGGCCGCGCTGTCCGTCGCCGACCACCACCGGATCGCCGCGACCACCGGCCAGCACGTGGTGCAGCGGTACGGCATGACCGAGTCGCTGATCACTTGCGCAGTCCGAGCCGAAGGGCCGCGCCGGCCGGGCACCGTCGGGCCGCCGTTGGACGTGGTGGCGCTTCGACTGGTGGACGAGAACGGCGAGATCCTGGAAGCGTCAGACGACAACACCGTCGGCGAGATCGAAGTGGCCGGCCCGACCCTGTTTCTGGGTTACCTCAACCGACCCGACGCCACCGCCGAGGCGATGCACGACGGCTGGTTTCGCACCGGCGACGTCGCCACCCGCGGCGCGGACGGTCACCTGCGCCTGATCGGACGCCGCACCACAGATCTGATCTCCAGTGGCGGATACAAGATCGGTGCGGGGGAGATCGAGAGTGCCCTGCTGGAGCACCCAGGAATCGCCGACGCGGCGGTCACCGGTGAGCCGGATCCCGACCTCGGGGAGCGGGTCGTGGCCTGGGTGGTCGCCGCCGGCGATTCGCCGCCCGCCGCGAAGGAACTCGCCGATCACGTCGGGGGGCTACTCGCGGCACACAAACGACCGCGGGTGGTGCACTATCTGGCTGCGCTACCCCGCAATGATTTGGGCAAGGTTCTCAAGGCCGAGCTCCGGCCGGATCCAGATCGAGGGCTCCAGTAGATTGCCCGCTTCGGTCCGGACAGCTGGGGGTCGACGAGTGGGCGCAGCGCGGGCGGTTGGATTGCTGCTCGGGGTCGCTGCCGACGCGGCGTTCGGCGATCCGCGCCGCCATCACCCGGTGGCCGCTTTCGGGCGGCTCGCCGTGACCGCCGAGCGCGCCTGCTACGCCGAACATCGGCTGGTCGGGCTGGTCTACACCGCGGGCCTGGTCGGCGCTGTAGCAGCGGTCGGTGGTCTGGTGGAACGGGCCGGGCGGGGGAGAGCCCCGGTGCAGGTGGCCGGCACCGCGCTGGCGACCTGGGCGGTGCTGGGTGGCGCCTCGCTGGCGGACGAAGGCGCTGCGATGGCCCGGGCGTTGGACGCCGGGGACCTGGAAGCCGCCCGGATCCGGTTACCTCATCTTTGCGGTCGCGACCCGGCCACTCTCGACCTGGCCGGGATGGCCCGGGCCAGCGTGGAGTCTGTCGCCGAGAACACCTCAGACGCTGTCGTGGCCCCCCTGCTCTGGGGCGCGGTAGCTGGGGTGCCCGGGCTACTGGCTTACCGCGCGGTCAACACCTTGGATGCGATGGTCGGGTACCGTTCGCCGCGGTACCGCCGCTTCGGGTGGGCCGCGGCACGGATGGATGACCTGGCCAACCTGCTGCCCTCGCGAGCCGCTGCCCTGCTGACCACGCTGTGCGCGCCGCTGGTCGGCGGATCGGCCCGCGGGGCCTGGCAGACTTGGCGGCGCGACGCGGCGGCGCATCCCAGCCCCAACGCCGGGCAGGTGGAGGCGGCGTTCGCGGGCGCGCTGGAGATACGGCTTGGGGGCCGCACGATCTACCCGCATGGCACTGAGCAGCGCCCGGTACTGGGCCACGGCCGCCCCCCGGATGCTGGTGACCTCACCCGGGGGGTGGAGCTGTCCCGGGTTGTCGGGCTCGCGGCCGCGGCGCTGTGCGCGACGTTGGCCGCGGTGACTCAGCGACCGTACCGGTCGGCGAGCTCGGCCATTGGTGGATCATGCGGATCGTCGGCATCAGGCTCCCACTCCCCGCGGCGCCCCTCGGTCGCTTCCCGCCACGCGAAGTAGGCCAGCCCCAGCGGCGCCATCGTGCCGAAAGCGAGCCACTCCAGCGCATAGGGGAAAGATGGCCCCGCGTCCAACTGCGGCAGTGGCAGCGCGGACAGCACGCCAGGGGCACCGTCGACCAACTGAAGGTAACCAGGTTCCAGCCGCACCCCGGTGGCGGAGGTCACCGTGCGGCTACTCGCCGCGTACACCTGCCGGTGCCCGTCCTGTTGCACGACTTCGCCGTTCTGCGGGTCCAGCTCGTCGGCTCGTATTCGGCCGGTCACGGTCACCTGCTCGCCCGGCACCGGCGGGTATCGCGGTATCCGCACTCCCTCCGCCGGGCGTAGATAGCCGCGGTCGACCAGGATGTTCGATCCGTCGGCCAGCCGAAACGGAATCAGTACCTCGTATGCCGGCTCGCCTTGGACGGTGCGCAGCCGGACCACCATCTCCGCGTCCGGCAGGTAGTGCCCGGTAGCCTGAACCTGGCGCCACTCGGTGTCCTGGGTTGGCGCGACATGGGCCGCCAGGACGCTGCGCAGCGGCTGTGGCGGGATGGTGAAGGAGCGCTCGATCGCGGCGTTGGTATCCGCGCGTTGCGCTGCGCGACGGAACTGCCACGGCGCGAGCAGGGTGAACGCCGCCACAGCGAAACAGATCACCATCGCTGTCAGCGCCATCCAGCCAGGGCGCAGCAGGAACCGCCACCGCATGCCACCACGGTAGCCGGTACTCATCCACACGCTCACCCCAACGCCGCCCGCGCGGCCGCTGCCGCGCTGCGTCCGTAGCCGCCACCGAACAACACCGCGTGCACCAGCAACGGGAACAACTGATGCAGTGGGACCCGCTGTTGCCAGCCGGGCGCCAGCGGGGCGACGGCGGTGTAACCCGCGAGCAACCGCTCCAGATGCGGGCAGCCGAACAGCGCGAGCATCGCCAGGTCCGTTTCCCGGTGCCCGCCGTGCGCGGCCGGGTCGAGTAGCCACAACCGCCCGTCGGTGCCGGCGTGGACATTGCCAGACCACAGATCGCCATGCAGTCTCGCCGGCAGTTCATCAGGTCCGGCCAACTCCTCGATGTGCTCGCACGCGCGGTGCACCACACGAGCCTCGGCGGCATCTACCGCGCCGCCGTCTACCGCGCTACGCAGGTAAGGCAACACCCGTTGCGCGGCGTACCACTGCGGCCAGTGCGGCCCGGTGATGTTGGCCATCGGCGCGGCGCCAATCCACGCCTGCTCGGACCCTCCGGTGGGCGCGGTGCCGAAGGCGGCGGCGCCCGCGCCATGCAGCGTGGCGAGCTGACGCCCGAGTTGCTCAGCCGCGGCGCCGTCGGTACGGCCGGCCGGTATATGTTCAGTGACCAGCCATTGTTCGTCATGTCCGTGCACCTGCGGTACCGGTGGCCCGTCGGGTACCCGCAGCCAGCGCAGCCCCGCCGCCTCGGCCATCACCTGTCCAGGTTCTGCCCGCTTGGCGACCACCGTGCGCCTGTCGCCCAACTCCAGACGCCAGATGACGCCGTGGGGGGTCGCGGTCCGCACCGGCTGACCGGTGATCGCGGCGACGGCCTCGGCCGGGCTGCTCATAATGGTGTCATGCCCGCTCGCGTACCCACGCCAGCAAGCCGGGTACCGCCCCGCGCACCATGTTCAGCACGTCATCGAAGCCGTGCTCGCCACCGTAGTAGGGGTCTGGGACGTCGAGGTCCCGACCAGCGGCCTGGTCAAACGATCGCAGCAACACGACTCGCTGTGGATCACGGATCAGTCGGCGCAACGCGGCGAGATGGCCGGAGTCCAGGGCCACCAACAGGTCGGCGGACAGGTGCTGCGCACCGAGCTGTGCGGCGACATGCTCGCAGGTGTATCCAGCCCGGCGTAGCGCCTCGGCGGTTCGCGGATCGGCTGGGCTGCCGACGTGCCAGCCACCGGTTCCCGCGCTGCTCACCCGGACGCGGTCGGCCAGTCCCTCCCGGCGCACCGCGTCGGCGAAGACGATCTCGGCCATCGGGGACCGGCAGATGTTCCCGGTGCACACGAAGCACACGTGATAACGCCCTGAGCTTCCCACGTCGCCTAGTGTGGCCGATCCCCGAGCACGGACAGGCGCTAGCGGCGCTTGGCTACGGTGAGTAGCACTGCTGCGGCCTCTGTCGCCTCGAGTGAGTGCCGGGCGTCGGGCACGATCAGAAGATCTCCGGACGAACCGTGCCAGGACGTGTCGGCCGCTCTCAAAACCACGCGCCCGTGCAGGACGTGGACGGTCGCTTCTCCCGGGTTGTCATGTTCATCGAGTTTCTGGCCGGCAGCCAAAGCGATCAGGGTTTGGCGCAGCACATGCTCGTGTCCGCCGTATACGGTGTGCGCGCTTCGACCACTTGATGCCTTCTGCGCGAGGTCGAGTTGTTGACGCACCAGGGCCGTCAACGAGAACTTCTCCATCCGAACCTCCCCTTCGTCAAGCTCTGCACGGCTACTGGACTGCGGTCACGCGGGCGAGCCGGCGGGTGCTTGGCCAGCGGACGTCGTGCGCCCAGCCGAACTTCTCGAAGATCCAGATAAGGCGGGCGGTCATGTCGAGCTGGCCGCGGCCGACGCCGTGACGGGCACACGTGGGGTCGGCGTGATGCAGGTTGTGCCAGGACTCGCCCATGGACAAGATTGCCAGCGGCCAGAAGTTGGTCGAGCGGTCGCGCTGGGTGAACGGTCGGTTCCCGATCATGTGGCAGATCGAGTTGGTCGACCAGGTGATGTGGTGCAGTGCGGCGATGCGTACGAGTCCAGCCCAGAAGAACGCGGTCAGTGCGCCCCACCAGGACCAACTGATGAGACCGCCGAGCAGGACCGGCATGGTCAGGCTGAGTGTCGACCATCCGACGTTCTGCTGGTTCACCCGGCGGATATCAGGATCGGAGAGCAGGTCAGGGGCGAAACGGTAGGTGTCGGTCAAGTCCCTCTTGAACAGCCAGCCGAGGTGGGCGTGCCAGAAGCCCCTGGCCACCGCCGCAGCGGACGTGCCGAACAGCCACGGGGAGTGGGGGTCGCCCTCCTTGTCGGTGAAGATGTGGTGACGGCGATGGTCGGCGACCCACGTGATGATCGAGCCTTGGAAGGCCATGCTGCCCGCGATCGCCAGCGCGATCCGCAAGGCACGGTTGGCTTTGAAGGCCCGATGGGTGAAGTAGCGGTGGAAGCCGGCAGTGACACCGAGGCCGCACACGAAGTAGAAGGACACGGCCAAACCGATGTCGGTCCAGGTCAGCCCCCAACCCCAGGCGAAAGGAACTGCGGTGACCAGGGCCAGCGTCGGTAGAACTATGAACAGCGTGACGAGGAGTTGTTCGCCGCCAGGGCGCCGACCGTGCAGCATCGGGCGTGGTCCGGTGCGAGGATCCGGGCTGGTGATCAGCTGACCGCCGTCATCCGGCGGGGCGGTCATCGGCGACGGAGGGGTCGGCCGGCTTCTGTCGGCGGGAGTGGATGCCGCGGCGGAGGTGCTCATCGTCATGGTTCCTCACGTCGTCATCACGATCGGTGGCACCACGGCGGTGCCAATCACGTACCGATCAACGCTGAGTGCTCCATGGCGGGGTCTGGGCCATGTTCCACAGTGCCGGCTCACAGCCGGCCGAAAACACGTCTAGCTCCAAGGTTGGACGCACCGATGCAAGACGTCACGCTTGGCGTGTGTGTCCTACGTCACACGGTAGCCCTGGCGTGGTGACGATGCTGCCTGCTGATCCACGCAGCGGACACTAGTGCGTGTACTAACCTGCAGGTCCACATGGACCAGTTGCTGCGTCACCACGGCGATGTCGACGCCACACCTGGGTTGCTCGACTTTGCGGTGAACGTGCGCGGCAGCGGGCCCCCGGTGTGGTTGCGCGACCGGCTGATCGCGGCGGTGGACGGGCTCGGTCGCTACCCATCTGCCGTGCAGGACGCGGCCGCCCGAGCTGCGGTTGCCGCGCGACACGATCGCGATCCTGCTGAGGTGCTCGTGCTTGGCGGGGTGGCGGAGGGTTTCGCCCTGCTGCCCGCGCTGGCGCCCCGGTCAGCGGCGGTCGTGCACCCGTCGTTCACCGAACCCGAGGTGTCACTGTGCAGGGCGGGCGTCGCCGTCAGACGGGTGTTCACCGACGCCGCACACCGGTTGCGCCCCGAACGGATTCCCGCCGAGGCCGACCTCGTAGTACTCGGCAACCCCACAAACCCGACCTCCGTGCTGCATACCGCCGAGGTTGTGCGCGGACTGGCTCGACCCGGGCGCGTCCTCGTCGTGGACGAGGCATTCGCCGATGCGGTACCCGGTGAGCGGGAATCGTTGGCAACCGATCGCAGCACCCCTGGTTTGTTGGTGTTCCGCAGCCTCACCAAAACCTGGGCCCTGCCGGGACTCCGGGCCGGTTATGCGCTGGGCGCGCCCGATCTACTCGCCCGGTTGGCCGCGCCGCGCCCGCCATGGCCGGTCGGCACGCTGGTGCTGGAGGCGGTGCGGGCCTGCTGCGCCCCAGCTGCGGTCGCCGAGGCCGCTGCTGCGGCTGTGCAGGCGGTGCGGCACCGGGAGTGGATGGCCCATCAGCTGGCCAACCTGCCCGGCGTCACGATCCACCAGCCCGCTGCTGCTCCTTTCCTGCTGCTGCATGTGCCAGACGGTGAGCGGGTCCGGGCCGTGCTTTCGGATGCCGGCGTGGCGGTTCGACGTGCTGACACGTTCCCTGGCCTCACCCGAGACCACCTGCGGGTAGCGGTCCGGCCACCGGAGATCGCCGCGGCGCTGGTGGACGGTCTACGCGCCGCACTGGCCACTGTCGAGTCGGCGATATGACCACGATCGCACTGCCCGAAACCGTGTGGGGCGTGCGGGCCGCCGGTGACCCGGAACGGTCGGTGCGCACCGTGGCGGTCTGTGGCGGCGCCGGGGACTCGCTGCTCGGGGCCGCCAGCACGGCGGGGGTTGACGTTTTCCTTACCGCCGACCTGCGGCACCATCCGGCACGGAGCACCTGGCCGCCGGCGGTCCGGCTTTGGTGGACGTCGCGCACTGGGCCAGCGAACACCCATGGTGCGAACAGGCCGCAGCAGTGGTCTCCGCAGCCCTCGGCGGTACGGTCAATGTCCACGTTTCGTATAGCCGGACCGATCCCTGGACGATCGGTTCGGTGTAACCACCTCGGAGGCTTACGCGGTGAAAGCCGATCCCGCCGCACAACGCCGGCTGTCCGACCTGGCCGCGGTGGACGCCGAGCTGACCCGCGCCGCGCACCGCCGCCGATCGCTACCCGAACTCGTCGAAGTCGAGCAGGCTGACAAGTCCCTGCAGACCGCCCGGGACGCGATGGTCGCCGCGGAGACGGCGATGTCGGACCTGGACCGCGACATCCGCAAGCTGGAAGCCGAGGTCGAGCAGGTGCGGACCCGGGAGGACCGGGACCGCGGTCTACTCGATTCCGGATCGATCTCCTCGGGTAAGCAACTGGAAGACCTGCAACACGAGTTGGCGACCCTGCGACGTCGCCAGACGGTGCTGGAGGACGAGCTGCTGGAAGTGATGGAGCGGCGTGAGGCCACTGCGGCCGACCTCGAGCGCGGCCGAGTGGCGTTGGTCGACATAGAGCAGCGCCGCCTTGATGCCATTCGCCGCCGGGATGCGGCATTGGCGGAGGTGGGTTCCGCAGAAGAGCATGGTGCGCAGGAGCGCCGCATCCTCATCGGCGAGCTGCCCGCGGACCTGGTGTCGCTTTATGAGCGGATCCGGGCCCGCAACGGTACCGGTGCGGCGCTCGTGCGGGAGGGCCGTTGTGGCGCCTGCAGGCTCGAGCTGGACCGCACTGCGATCGGACATCTGCGAGAGGCGGCCTCCGACGAGGTGGTGCGCTGCGAAGAGTGCGGCGTTGTGCTGGTACGTACTCCCGAATCGGGCCTATCCCGTCCATCCGATCTCTCAGCCCAATCCGGATTATCAGGGGAGTCTGGGCGTTGACCCGGCGCGTCATCATCGAGGCCGACGGTGGCTCGCGAGGCAACCCTGGCCCGTCCGGGTACGGAGCGGTGGTGCGCGACGCCGACACCGGTGAGCTACTCGCGGAGGTTTCGGAGGGACTGGGGACCACCACCAACAACGTCGCCGAGTATTCGGGCCTCATCGCCGGGCTGCGCGCCGCGGTCAAGGAGGGTGCGCTGACCGCAGAGGCGCGGCTGGACTCCAAGCTCGTGGTCGAGCAGATGAGTGGGCGCTGGCAGATCAAGCAACCGCACCTGCGACCGCTGGCCGGCGAGGCGGCTGAGCTGGCCCGCCAACTCGGTGACGTCAGCTACACCTGGGTGCCGCGAGCCCGCAACGCGCACGCCGACCGGCTGGCGAACGAAGCGATGGACGCCCAGGCCGGCGTCACCAGTAAGCCTGGAACCCACACCGCAGCTCCGACGCACTGGACCGGCGCCACTGGTACCCCGACCCGACTGCTGATGTTGCGACACGGCCAGACCGAGCGTTCCGCGCAGCGCCGATACTCCGGGCGCGCGGACCTGCCACTGACCGAGCTGGGGGAGCGGCAAGCCGCCGCTGCGGCCGCTCGCCTGGCTCTTACCGAGGGCGTCGCTGCGGTGGTCAGCTCGCCGCTGCTGCGGGCGAGGCAGACGGCCCAGCCCGTCGCCGACGCGTTGGGCGTGCCGCTGACCTTCCACGAAGGACTGATCGAGACTGATTTCGGGGCCTGGGACGGGCTGACCTTCGCCGAGGCGCAAGCTCAGGATCCGGATCTGCACACCAGGTGGCTCACCGACACCTCGGCGGCCCCGCCGGGCGGCGAGAGCATGGACGAGGTGCACCGCAGGGTGCGGCGGGTGCGGGACCAGCTGATCGCCGAACACGGCGCTGAGACGTTGATCGTGGTCAGCCATGTCACGCCGATCAAGGCGCTGCTGCGGATGGCGCTGGACGCCGGACCGTCACTGCTGCACCGGTTGCACCTGGACGTCGCATCGCTGTCGATCGCGGAGTTCTACCCCGACGGTCCCGCCACGGTAAGGCTGGTCAACGACACCGGTCACGTGACGAACAGGTAGATCGACACCGCTAGACCCACCACGACCACCCCTGCTCGCAGCACCGGCGCCGGAAGCCGGCTGGCGAGTTTCGCGCCGAGGAAGCCGCCGACCAGGTTGACGGGGGCAAGCAGTGCGACGATTCGCCAGTCCACCGGTGCGCCAACGGCGAACACCACCGCGCTGACCGCAGCGATGATCAGCGAGAGGACGCCCTTGACAGCATTGAGCCTGCGCAGGTCATCATGCGCGGTGAGGGCGAGCACCGCGATCAGAATGACGCCGAGCGCCCCGCCGAAGTAGCCGCCGTAGATGGCGGCGAGGAATACCGCAGGCAGCAAGACCGCGCGACGGTCCGGCGCATCGGGTTCCGGCTCGCCGATCCACCGGGCGAGCCACGGTTGCACCCCGAGCAGCACGCTGGCCATCGCCACCAGCGCGGGTACTACCGCGTCGAACACTGCGGGAGGCAACACCAGCAGCAGTAGGCTGCCCACCAGCCCACCCACCACCGCGACGCCGATCGTCGACAGCACCCGGCTCCGCTGCCCCTGAAGCTCGCGTTGGCTGCCCAGCGCGAGGCCGGCGCTGCCGGCGCATTGGATGACCGAATTGGTGACATTCGCCGCAAGCGGAGGGAAGCCCACCGCCAGCAGCGCCGGGAACAACAGCAGCGACCCACCACCGGCCACCGCATTGACCACGCCCGACACGATGCCCGCGACGACCAGCAGGGCCAGGTGGGTGGACGGCACGAGGCGCCACGCTAACTCGATCCGCGGAGATCTATGCTGGTGGGGCGGACGAGCTGGCCGGGCGGTCGCGTCGGGCTCGGAAACGGGCCCGTCGAGGAAAGTCCGGACTCCTCAGGGCAGGGTGGTTGCTAACGGCAACCCGGGGTGACCCGCGGGACAGTGCCACAGAAAACAGACCGCCCCGCGCGAGCGGGGTAAGGGTGAAACGGTGGTGTAAGAGACCACCAGCGTCCCGGGTGACCGGGACGGCTCGGTAAACCCCACCCGGAGCAAGGCCAAAAGGCGCGCCCGCTTTCGGCGCGCTGCGCAGGCGATCGAGGGTGGCCCGCCCGATGCCTGCGGGTAGGCCGCTGGAGCCTGCCGGCGACGGCAGGCCGAGATGGATGACCGCCGGCCGGGACGCCGCAAGGCCCCCGGTGCACAGGATCCGGCTTACAGGCCAGCTCGTCCGCCCTGAGCTCCCGGACCTGCGCCGGAGAAGTCGGGCACTGGCTTTGGCCAGTAGAAACGTTCTCACTGCTTCTCAGAGTTCCGAGCCCTCTCGAACGTGACCGATGTGGTGGTCGACGAAATCGAGATCTGGCGCAATCGGCCGGTCGATGAGGTCTATCCGATCGTCTATGTCGACGGGCTGCGGATCAAAGTCCGGGACAGGGGCGCGGTCACGATCAAGACCGCCTACCTGGTCATCGGGGTCGACGTCGAGGGCCGCAAGCACGCCCTGGGCTGCTGGATCGCTGAGGCCGAGGGCGCGAAGCTTTGGCTGTCGGTGCTCACGCAGCTGCGCAACCGTGGGCTGCGCGACATTCTGATCTGCTGCTGTGACGGCCTCTCCGGGCTGCCTGAGGCCATCACCAGCGTGTTTGTCGACGGTTCCTGTGACGCGGCTGGCTGAAAGTGAGTGGTTGAGTTACCAGCACGGCGACCTTGGCCGGGTCGTGACGGCGTTGCCTGGCTTGATCAAGACGACTCAACGGATGGAGGCCGCGTCGGTCGATGATGCGGCGTACCGGCGGTCCTGTGCTGCGGTTTCGGCGCGTATTCATCATTTGGCCGCGACCACGCTGAGCAAGATCGGCGAGGCCGACCTTGCGTGGATCGCGGCGGAACGGGCGATGCAGGCCGCCGATGAGTCGGACGACCCGTTGGTACTGGCCTCGGCCGCCCGGTCGGGGACCCACGCGCTACTTGCGGTCGGCCGGTTCGATGACGCCGTGGAACTAGGCGAAGTCGCCGCCCGATGGCTCTGGCCGAAGATGGGGGCCGGTGACCCGGCGGCGCTTAGTTTGTACGGGATGCTTTGTCTCCGTACGGCCGTGGCTGCCGCCCGGCATCAAGACCGATCGACGGCAAACGAGTTGTTGGCGCAGGCTGGCCGCGCGGCGGATCAATTGGGTGTGGATGCGAACTACTGGCAGACGGGCTTCGGCCCGTCCAATGTGGAGTTGCACCGCGTCTCGGCAGCGCTCGACCTCGGCGACATCATCCAGGTAATTGACTCCGCCCTGCGGATCAACGTCGGGCATCTTCCGGTCGAGCGCCAGGTCACGCACTTGATTGACCTTGCGCGTGCGCTGAGCTTGGTCGCCAAGGATGATGACGCGCTGCAAACGTTGCTGACGGCTGAGCGGAAGTCGCCGGGGATCGTGCGGCACAGCGCGGTTGTCCGGGAAGTCGTGCGGTCGATATACCGCCGGGCGCCGGCGTCTGCGGGCAAGAAGTCTTCGCCGCTGCTGGCGTTGGCCGAACGCTGCCGGGCGGTGGCGTAGTCGTATGGGTTCACGGGTACTGGGGGCTGGTCGGTTCCGGCTCGGGCGGCCTGGAAGAGCTGGTTCCGTGCCTGATCCGGCCTGCCCAGGACGCGGGCTGGACCGTCGCGGTAACACTTACGCCGACCGCCGGCCGGTGCCTGCGGGGATCCGGAACGCTCGCGGACATCGAAGAGGCGTCCGGCTTTCCAGTGCGCGTCGACCCGCGTTCGCCGACCCGACCGCAGCCCGCACCCGCAGGTAGACTGCTATCTCGTCGCCCCGGCCTCGGCGAACATGGTCGCCAAGCTCGCCCTCGGCATTGCCGACAACCAGGAGTTGACGCAGGTCAACGAGGCGATCGGCGCCCGTGATCTGCCGGTGGTGGTGTTCCCCCGGGTCAATGCCGCGCACGCCCGGCACCCGTCATGGGACAGCCACATTGATGCCCTGCGTCGGGCCGGCGTGCACCTTGTTTACGGCAATGACGTGTGGCCGCTGCACGAGCCGCGGAGCGCGCCGGGCCGCGAACTGCCGTGGTCAGCAGTGCTCGACGCGGTGAACGCGGCCGTTCCCGTCGCACGATAGGCCTGCTACTGCGTGTACCCGGACAGTTTGTCCGGGTAGTTACCCCTACCCAGGTGTCTTCTGGTGGTACCGCGCCCGACCGGATGCGTTAAGACCGAGACATCGGAGTGCAGATGGGCATTCACATGGAAGTACCGCAGCATGGCTGCTGACCTGCCCAGAAAGTCGTCGGCTGACCCGAGCTTGCCGCGACCGGTAATCGAGGAGCCGGACAACCGCGCCGATCACCCGAGCAGCAGCGACCGCCGCCGGGTGATACCCGCGCCATGTGAGCTGCACCGGGCCGCGATGGGATTCACCAACCTGCTGGTGACCAAGCGCGACGGGACGATCGTGCTCGACCCCCATGTCGACGGCTCCTGCGTGATCAGTCTCGGCGAGGACGGGGCCACCGCGCTGCGTAACACGCTGACGGAATGGCTGGGGTAGCACGCGGGGGGCACGGGTGCGTGGTGTGGTCGAGAGCTCGCAGTGGATCGGCCTCGCAGTGGATCGGCACGGTGGCGCTCGGAGCAAAGGAGGTGGGCAAGCGACCATGGTCAGTGTCGCGCCGATTCTGATCTAACTAGCTTTCTGTGATACGGCGTATTACGATGGTTCGTGGAGGGTGACCTGTACGATGGGGTACCGGTTGAACGGCTACCGATTGACACGGTGGACGTGCCCGACGAAGCTCACCTGCGGCGGTCGGATCGCTACAGCGGCGCGGTGGACATTAAGCCGGAGCACGCTGTTGAGGCGGTGTTCGATCCCCACCGGCTCGTCGCTCGGGATCCGAAATCGCGCACCGGTGAGGCCATTCGGGTGGTCGGTTACTCGGCGGGTATGGACCGGGTGCTGGTCGTGGTGCTGGTGCCCGAGGGCCATCCACCGGGCGGGTTGTGGCATGTCGCTACGGCGTGGCCGGCGGATGGCCGCCTGCGGCGCATCTACTGCGGGAAGGAGAGCGAGGATGGCTGACAAGGAGCTTCTGGACCGC
>QHBZ01000010.1 GCA_003244055.1 Pseudonocardiales bacterium
AGGACATCAGCACCTGATGAGCAGCCCAAAGGGAGTAAGCACACAAAAAACCTGCGCGGTCGATTTCGACGGCGCCCGCGGGTATGCCATCCCCATGCGCGTGCGGTTCCGGGGGATCACCGTCCGGGAAGGGATGCTGATCGAAGGGCCCGCCGGGTGGGGCGAGTTCTGCCCGTTCGTCGGCTACGACGATGCCGAGGCCGGGCCGTGGCTCGCCACCGCCGTCGAGCAGTGCACCATCGGCTGGCCACCACCGGTGCGCGAGCGCATCCCGATCAACTGCACCGTCCCGGCGGTCGGCCCGGAACACGCCCACGAGATCACCGCCAGGTCGGGGTGCCGCACCGCCAAGGTCAAGGTCGCTGACCACCCGGAGTCGCTGGCTGAGGACCTGGCGCGGGTGGAGGCGGTCCGCGACGCGCTGGGCCCCGGCGGGACGATCCGGGTGGACGCCAACGGCGGGTGGGACGTCGACACCGCGGTGTCCCACATCCGCCGGCTGGACAAGGCCGCGAGCGGGCTGGAGTACGTCGAACAGCCCTGCCGCACCATCGGCGAACTCGCCGCCGTCCGCCGCCAGGTCGACGTGCGCATCGCCGCAGACGAGTCCATCCGCCGCGCCGAAGACCCGTTGCGGGTGGCCGTAGCGGGGGCCGCCGATGTGGTGGTGCTCAAGTGCTCTCCGCTGGGTGGTGTGCGGCGGTCGTTGCAGGTCGCCGAGGCCGCCGGGCTGCCGTGTGTGGTGTCCTCCGCGCTGGAGACCAGCATCGGGCTCGCCGCCCAACTAGCGCTTGCCGGGGCGCTGCCGGAACTGGACTTCGCTTGCGGGCTTGGCACGCTGTCCCTGCTGGACGGCGATGTGGTCGGCGGGTCCGGCTCGCTGCGCGCCGTCGACGGCTACCTTGCGGTGCCGCGCACGCCACCCGCACCCGACCCCGCGCTGCTCGACCGTTACCAGCTGGCCGACCCCCAGCGAGCTACCTGGTGGCGCGACCGGCTGCGTCGCGTCCGAACCGACCAACGGCGAACCGAACAACGGTTATAGCGCCGGCAGCTCCTGGGCCCGGCCGATGAGGGGGGCGAGCGGATCGCCGACGAGACGCACCCGGTCCAGCACGGTACCGATCGTCCAGCGGTCCGGTCGCAGGTCGGGGTCCTGCAGCTCGTCCCAATGCACCGGGACGGACACCGGCGCTCCGGCTGCGGGCCGAGCGCTGAACGGTGCCACCAGCGTCTTGTTGATTGCGTTCTGGGTGTAGTCCAGCCGGGCGAGCCCTTCCCGGCGGTCTTTCTGCCATTCCCAGCTGACCAGTTCCGGGGCGGTACGACCGATCGCGCGGGACACCTGCTCGACCCAGACCCTGGTGTCCGCGAAGGTGTAGCCAGCGCGGACCGGGACCCAGATCTGCACCCCCCGCTGGCCGGTGACCTTCGGCATCGCGTCGACGCCGAGGTGCTCCAGTGCCACCCGGTACAGCCGGGCGAGCACCAGCACGTCGTCGAAGCTGCTGCCCGAGCCCGGGTCGATGTCGATCAGCGCCCAGGTCGGCTGCCGCACGTCGGGTAGCCGCGAGGTCCACGGGTGCAGCTCCACCGCGGCGAAGTTCGCCAACCAGACCAGAGCGGGAACGCTGTCGATCACGGCGTAGCACTGCGCCTCTCCCGGGTCGGCTTCCGCACGGTGCCAGCGGGTCAGCCACTGCGGCGCGTGGCTGGGGACCTCCTTGTGCCAGAACCCTGGGTGGTCGACCCCGTCGGGGTACCGGTGGGAGTTCACCGGGCGACCGGCGAGGTACGGGAGCATGAACGGGGCGATCATGGCGTGGTAGCGGATGAGGTCACGCTTGCTGACCGGGGCCTCCTCGTCCCGCCCGGGGAAGAGCACCTTGTTCAGGTTGGTCAGCTTGACCTCCCTGCCCTGCACGGCCCACCGGCCCGCTGACCCGAGCTCGTCCAGCGCGGCGAGCTCGTCGGCGGTCGGCGGGTCCCACGCCGGTGCCGGTGTCTGGGCCACCGGAACCGAGGCTTCGGCGGCCGGCTTGTCACCACGCCACAGCGACTCGGGCGAAGCGGCGACTTCGTCGTTGGTACGGCCGCTCTTGACCGATAGGGGGTGATCCTCCGGATCCCATCCGGGCCGTGCGTGGTCGTCGTTCTTGTGGATCAACAGCCACTGCTCTTTGCCAGGCCGGCCCTCGTCTCGACGGACGAGCACGAAGCGACCGGCCAACTTGTCGCCCCGCAGGTCGAAGTGCAGCTCCCCGCGCTCGATGGCCCGTGCCGGGTCGTCAGTCTCTGCGGGCTGCCACGTGCCCCAGTCCCACACGATGACGTCGCCACCGCCGTATTCGCCCTTCGGGATGATGCCCTCGAAGTCGAAGTACTCGAGCGGGTGGTCTTCGACGTGGACCGCCAGCTGCCGGGCCTTGGGGTCCAGCGTCGGCCCCTTCGGCACGGCCCAGCTGACCAGTACCCCGGCCACCTCGAGGCGCAGGTCGTAGTGCAGGCGGCGGGCTCTGTGACGTTGCACGACGAACCGGCTCTGGCCGGTCGGGGCGGCGGATCCGGCCGGTTCCGCGGTGACCGAGAAGTCGCGCTTGGCGCGGTAAGCCTGCAGGCGCTCGTGCTGGTCACTCATCGCGCGCCCATCGGCCATGGGGCAGGTATACCCCGCGGCGCAGTCAGCTCAACGTCACCCGGCAGGTCAGCCCGGCTAGGCCATGGGAAGGTAGGAGGGTGATCGAATCCAAGGAGTCGACATGATGCCGCGAGCTCGACTGTGCGGGAGGGCGCTCGCCGCGGGACGGGTCGCCATCGGCGTCGTCGCACTGGTACGGCCGGCGCTGATGGCGCGGACGTGGGTGGGTGCGGCCGAGGCGGCGGGCCCGGCGGCAGTGGTGTTGGGCAGGGCCGCGGGTGGCCGGGACATCGCGCTCGGTGCCGGCGCATTGCTCGCATCTCTTCGAGGAAACGGTCGTGGGCTGCTGGGTTGGACCGTCGCCGGGTCATTCTGCGACGCGGTCGACGTGGCTACGACCGTCGCCTCGTGGCGCGAGCTGCCCCCGCTTGAGCGTTGCGCCGTCGTTGGTGCCGCCAGTTCCGGTGTCGCACTGGGCGCGTTGACGGTCGTGCTCAGCCGGCGGGGGTAGCCGGCCATCCCTAGTGAGAGTCACGGCTAGTGAGAGTCACGGCCTAGTGACTCACGTGCACGACGCCCTGGACGCCGCCGAGGCGCAATACCGGCTGGGCGTCGTGCACACCACCGACAACCGCAACTGGGAGTTCAACCAGGGCAGCACGCTCGCGGCGATGCGAGCCTCGCGCAGCACCGCGGTGGACATGGAGTCGGCGACGATCGCCGGCAACGGGTTCCGGTACCGCATCCCCAACGCGACGCTGCTGTGCGTCTCGGACAAGCCGCTGCACGCCTCACCGAAGCTGTCCGCCAGCGCGTCGGCGTTCTACGAGGCCAGCAAACGCCAGCACCTCGGGATCGCGCTGACCTGCCTGGACCGGGTCCGCCGCGAACATCCCGGCGGGCTACCCAGTCACGACATCCGCTCCTCCGACGAGCCACTGTTCGAAGTGGACTGAATGCGTTGCCGCGTGTCCGGCGGGTGGACGAGGATGGCCCCGGCGCCGCAGGAGGTGAAGTAGCTCCATCCCCAGTCGAGCAGGACCTTGAGCCGGTTGCGAAACCCGATCAGGTACACGATGTGCACGCCCACCCAGAGCAACCACGCGGGCAGGCCGCCGAACCGCAGCGGGTACCGGCTGGTGCCCCCGGCGGCTGGCCGCAGGGGCAGCTCGGCTACCGCGTCACCGCGGCCGAGGACGGCCATGATCCCCTTGTCGTGGTAGCGAAACGGCGTCAGCAGGTTGGTCGAAGGGCTGGTCGAAGGGCTGCCTGCGATGAGCCGGGCGACCTGCTCGCCGGCGTGCCGGCCGGTCTGGATCGCCGCCGACGCCAGCATCGGCGGTGCGCCGCCGTGCTCAGGTGCTGTGACGGCTAGGTCGCCGGCGGCGAACACGTTCGGGTGGCCGGGCACCTGTAGCGTCGGGTCGACGAGGATCCGCCCGTGCCGGCCGACTTCCAGCCCGAACGCGCGGGCTAGCGGGTTCGCCTGCACCCCGGCGGCCCAGATCACCGTGTCGGTGTCGATCCGGTGCCCGTCGGCCAGCGTCACACCCCCGGCGTCGGCGCTGTCGACGGTGTCGCCCAGGCGTACCTCGACGCCTCGACGTCGCAGGTCCTCCAGGGCTCGCCGGGACGACCGCGGGCTGAACGCGGCGAGCAACCGCGGTCCGGCCTCGACCAGCGTCACCCGCAGAGCGTGGTCCGGGCCGACGAGCTCCTGACCCATCGACGCGAGCGCTCCGGCGGTCTCCACCCCGGTCGGACCACCGCCAACGACCACCGCCGTGATGGGTTCGGCGGCGTGGTCGGCCGTCGTCGTCTCCTCCAGCCGGTTGAGCAGGTGCATTCGCAGCCGAGCCGCGTCGTCCAGCGTGTACAGCGGCCAGCTGTGCTCGGCCATACCCGCGATGCCGAAATAGTTCGTCTCGGCGCCAGCGGCCAGGACCAGGTAGTCGAATTGCACCGCGGAGCCGTCACGAAGGCATATCGTGCGGTCTGCCCAGCGCACCGAGACCGCGTCGCCCATCCGGACGGTCACGTTCGACTGCCGGCGAAAGATCGTCCGCAACGCCGCACCGACCTCTTCGGCCGCTAGATAGCCGGTGCTCACCTGGTAGAGCAGCGGTTGGAAGGTGTGATAGTTGTTTTTGTCCAGCACGATGACGGCTGCATCGACTCCGCGTAGCGCGTGTGCCGCGTTCATTCCGGCGAATCCAGCCCCGAGCACCACCACCCGCGGCCGCGCAGGACGATCGGCGACGGCCGGTACACGGTCGCTCATCTGATCCTGGCCCCCAGTCTGCTCGCCTACTGATCTCAGGCAGGTGTACCCGGCCACGTCGCGGTGTACTCGCCGGGTATATCAATCAGCATGCCAGCCGCATGGGTGACTGCGAGGCACGCATCCAGGTGCGCCTGAGTTCCCGAACTCAACAGTAGAGCCGTGCCACAGCCGCAGGCCGACCCTGCTGTTGAGCTCGGGAACCAGAGAGCAGGCTCAGGAAGGTCACAAGGCGCGCCGGGCGAGTGGCTGCTGACGCGGCAGTAACCTACGTTTTTTCGACCGGTCGTCGAATCGCGGAAATCCTCGGCCGTCGGCTTCTGGTTGAGCCCCGGGATTGTCGGGGGTGGGTGCGACAATGGTCTCGTGATGGAGACGCTACTGGATCCGAGGCAGGCGATGGTCGCTTGTCTCGAACAGTGGCGTGAGGCGATCGTCGGGTG
>QHBZ01000011.1 GCA_003244055.1 Pseudonocardiales bacterium
CACTCCAACGGCGCCGAGCAGGTGGCGGTGCGGGCCCGCGACGTCGGCTTCGAGGTGATCTACCAGGGCATCCGGCTCACTCCGGCGGAGATCGTCGCGGCTGCGGTGGCGGAGGACGTGCACGTGGTCGGGCTCTCGGTGCTGTCCGGTTCGCACCTGGAAGTGGTGCCCGCGGTGGTCGAGGGATTGCGGGCAGCGGGTGCCGGGGACGTGCCCGTGGTGGTCGGCGGCATCATCCCGCCGCAGGACGCCGAGTTGCTGCGTGCCCAGGGGGTCGCTCGGGTGTTCACGCCGAAAGATTTCGAGCTCACCGAGATCATGGACCAGATCGTGGACCTGATCCGCCCCCGTTGACCCACGAAGTCCGCGCAAGCGCCAGCCGGTTGCTCGATCGATCGGGCGCAAGCGCTGATGGAGATGGTGCTGACTGGCGACGTGGTGGATGCCCGAACTGCCGCGGAATGGGGCTTGGTCAACCGGGCAGTCCCGGACGCCGAGCTGGATGCCGGGGTGGACGATCTGCTTGCCCGCGCCACCCGCGGAAGCCGAACCAGCAAGGCGCTGGGCAAGCGGACCCTCTACGCGCAGTTGGACCGGCCCGAGGCAGACGCCTATGCCATCGCGTTAGAGGTGATGGCCGCCGCGTCGCAGACCGCAGGCGCGAATGAGGGCATGGCCGCGTTCCTGGCGAAGCGTCTCCCAACCTGGGCGGACTAAGCGCGCAGAATGTCAATGCGGCAGCTGTGCGAGACGCGTGCGCCCCCATGGCCAGCGGCACCATCCCGAGCCACGATGCCGGTCAGCTAGGCGGGTAGGGTGACTACTCATGCAGGTTCGGGTGGTCGATCCGCGGTCTACGACCTGGGAACTGGATAATCCCGTGTTCTACGTGAGCTTCTTTCGACATGATTCCACACATACCCACATACCGTCCGAATCCGTGGGCTACGAGTCAGAGGAATGGGAGCTCGCTGGTGGCGACGTACAGGACGCCCTTGCCTGGGCCAAGGATCATGCCGGACAGGACCGGAGCTGGACCCTTCATGTTGTTGGTCCCTCGCCGGAAGGGCCCGGCTTGATCCGCTTGGCGGGCATCGACCCCAATGCGGCCAACGCACCGACCACCGTGTGGTGAGTATCGGTCCAGAGGGAGCCGACGATCAGCCTGCTGACTTCATGCTTCACCCTGTAGCTGGGCTGCCCCACGACCGCCTCTGCGGCTAACCCGACTTGAAGCAGCACCGAACAGCTCGCAGCTGACTACATGGAGCGAACTACCGGTCGAAGCCAGAAGGTGTCACACTCTGCGTGCCGTCGTTCTCACGCTGAGTAGAGGAGGGGTTGGCTCGAAGTGAGAGGTGTCCTCCTACCTTCTGTGCATTTCCTGGCGGGATTGGTGTCCTGCGCTGCTTTCGCCGGCTTTTCAACTCCGAACGTTCCACTGGCGAGTCACTCTGCATCTGATCATTTTGACCTACCGAGTAACGGGGTTCCGACGGTTTGTCATGGCCAGGCGGACAATCCACACTATTCGGATGGTTCTGGTGGCATTATTTTCAAGATGAGGGCATCGTGCAGCGTGACCACGAGTGTATCTTCGATAAGTGGTCGACTGTGGAAGTGCGCGAACCTGCCTAGTGGAAACGAGGATTCCTGGACCGGCCAGGGGTGCGCAATAATGGCGTCTCATGATTACTCCGATCAAGTGGTTCAGCAAGGAACGACCGGAACGTGGTATGTGCCTCCTACCGGGCAGCCTGGTGTGCACGGAGCTGGTCAGTGGGTCGGAGTCGCTTCCTTTTCTGAAAATGGCAACACGACGAAGGTCCGTTCAAACGCTGTATATATCGATCGCTGACAACATGACCTTCTCGACCAACCCGTCGACGGTGCTCTCGTAAACGCGATCGGCGTAGATCGCGAACCGTGCTCACGTCGACTCAGGGCACTGAGGGCGGTGCTCTACGCTGGTCCACCGTGCGTCTTGTAATCGCTCGTTGCCAGGTGGACTACGTGGGCCGGCTGACTGCGCACCTGCCGATGGCACTGCGGCTGCTGCTGGTCAAGGCGGATGGATCGGTGAGCGTGCACGCCGACGGCGGCGCCTACAAGCCGTTGAACTGGATGAGCCCGCCCTGCATGGTGGCCGAACAAACAGGCCGCTGGACGGTCACCAACCGGACCGGTGAACAGCTGATCATCGAGATCGACGAGGTGGTACACGACTCACGTCACGAGCTCGGAGTGGATCCAGGTCTGGTGAAGGATGGTGTCGAAGCTCACTTGCAGGCCCTACTGGCCGAGCACACCACGACGCTGGGTCCCGGATTCACCTTGATCCGCCGTGAGTATCCCACCGCGATCGGGCCGGTCGACCTGTTGTGCCGGGACGCCGAAGGCGTGACTGTAGCAGTGGAGATCAAGCGTCGGGGAGAGATCGACGGGGTGGAGCAGCTCACTCGGTACCTGAACCTGCTCAACCGCGACCAGCAGCTCGCCCCGGTCCGCGGGGTGTTCGCCGCCCAGCAGATCAAGCCGCAGGCTCAAACCCTCGCCACGGACCGTGGAATTCGCTGTGTCACCGTCGACTATGACGAGTTGCGTGGCACCGAGAGTCTCGAGCTGCGGTTGTTCTGATTGTTAGCAGCGAAGTGGGTTGTGTAGTGGGGTGCGTTTCGGGTCGATGATGGCGGGTGGGTTAAATTCGACGCGTCCGTGGTGGATGAGAACGTCCCAACCGGTCCGATGTACGTGCCGATGGTGCACTTGTCGATGGTCACGGTCAGGTGCGGTGGTTCCCCCGCAGTCGACGGGCAGTCCTGTGCGGCCCGGGCCAGCCCGCAGACCTCCAGCAACGCGTCGGCGTTGCGCTGGGCAGCGGTGCGCGCATCGGGGATGCCCTCGGCGGCGGGTCGGGGTGCGGCGAGTTGCTCGATCAACGTCCGGAACGCGCACTGTGTTCGGGTTCGAGGTATCCCTCCAACCCGAGTCCCCCGTCGCGGCGGTCCAAAAATCGCAGTTCCCCCGCCACTGGGGCGCGTTCCGGCTCGTCGCGGGGGTGCAGGTCCGTCGGGGTCGAGGTGCGCGAGGATGCGCTGGCCGATCTTGTGCAGGGCCATGGGGTGACACGATCGGGCGTGGTGGGCCAGTTCGGCTTCGGCGGCGTCGCGGTCGGCGGGGTTGACCGTGCTGGGGATCGCGTTGATCGTCTCAGTGATCACCCGGACCTGCCCCGGCCCGATCTCACCCGGGGCCAACGCCGCGGAGGTGTTGGGGAGCAACGGTGCCAGCACCTCACCGCCCAGCGTCCGGCGCGGGGCGAGCTGCTCCTCGTGGGTGACTCGGGTACCGGCC
>QHBZ01000012.1 GCA_003244055.1 Pseudonocardiales bacterium
TCGAAGTAGCCGACGCGTCCACTTGTCAGCAACAGCACCAATCCGACCCCGGCGGCGATCGCCAGCACCGGCCAACGCGCCAGCGACGCGAGGGGAGGACGTCCCCCAGCCGGGGCGCTTGCCTGCTTGCCAACTACCGGCAACGGGCGACTTCCACCCGGTTGCGTTAATGACTGCACGTCACCTCCTCCTCTCCGTCGCCGCCCGGCGACGACGCCCGGGTGACAAACAGCACTACCTGCGTTGGCTGATCGGAATCCGGCAGGTTCCACTCGCGCGCGATATCGCGCGACGCGACGGCCTCGGTATCGTCGAAGCCGGCCTCGCGCAGCGCAGTCACGATGTCGTTGCGGGTCCGCGTGTCGCGCTCGAAGCCCCGCCCACCCGTGAATCGCTTTATCGCCGCGTCAATCACGCGCCCGGTGACGTCGTGCTCGGGCTCCTCGTTCGTGGGCACTAGATCGAACAGGAACCGCACCTGTCCAGTGATTGCCGCGAGCCTCCTCACCTTCGCGAACAGGCAACGGCGAGCGTTGGCCGTCAGATACATCATCAGGCCTTCCGCGATCACGAATACCGGCTCGCCGGGTCGCACGAACGGTTCGAGCGCGACGGTCTCGACGTCGCCCTCGACGAGGCGCAACCCCGGCCGCGCGAGTACCGCGCGGCCCTCGTCGGTGCGCTGGAGAAGCTCGCGCTTGAGCTCCACGACGTGCGGCAAATCGAGCTCGGTGTAGCGCACGTCCGCGTCGCTGGTGACGGCGGCGCCTCGTCGAGAGAGCCCGGCAGCCAGCTCGATGACGTGTCGATAGCCCGACGCGCGCAACAGGTGATCGATCATCACGTGGCGATGGAGTAGCGAGTAGTGCAGCGGCGCGAGCGTGCAATGCGACGTTCTCGCGGCGGCGAGCCCGGCGGTGGTCGCGTCGAACACGCTCTTGGCATCTGAGCTCGTGAACAGGTGAGAGTGTGACAGGCCGCCCCACGCCCACACCTGCGAGGTATACAGCGCGGTCACCGACAGGTCGCCTGGCTTGGTCATCATGAGCGATTGCCAACCGCGAGATGGGCGCCGGCAGCGATCGCTACCAGCTCGCTGAGCGAGCGGGACAGCCCGCCGGCCAGCTCAGCGGGGGCCTCGACCGAATCGGCGAAGGAGAGGATCCCGACCAGCAGAGTGCCAGCGTAGTCCCAGACCACGACGGTGACGCCGACACCGCTGTTTGGTGGCCCGGTGATGTGCATCTCCTCGACTACCGCGGACCCGAAGGACCACGGCCGTGCCGGACCACGGATGTTGGAGATCGTCACGTTGGTGTCCAGGTGTTCGGGATGGCGGCGCCGTCGTCGCTCGCCGCGCCGGAGTGCAGCGGAGGCGAGGGCCGGCGGCACCAGGTCCAGCCATTCGCCCAGGACCTCACGCCCTGTGAGATCGAGACATTGCTTGGACTCGCGGGTCACCGCACTGACCGTCTGGAGCCGAGCCCACGGGTCGGCCACGTTGGTCGCCAGCGAGGTCACGAGGCGCGTGAAGCGGTTGCCCACGGCGCGGGGGTGATCGGCTGATGCTTCCATCCCGACGGGCACGTTCGCCACGAGCGGACGGTCCGGAAGATCGTGCCGTCGCTCGAGGTAGTCGCGCAACGCTCCCGCGACGACGCTCAGCACGACGTCGTTCACGGTGACGCGGGCAACGTCGGCCACGAGCTTGACGTCGGCCAGCGGCAGCGCTGCCCGCGCGAAGCGCCGCTCGGGCGTGAAGCCGGCGTTGAGCGAGCACGGCGGCGTGTCGGCGCCTGGCCGGGGAACGGCGATCGTGGACTCGGCGCATCGTTGCTGGACGGCGGCTGTCCCCCGCTTGGTCTTGCGGGCCAGAGCCGGCAGTTGGGCGAGCCCCCGGCCGTGCCGGGTCAGTGCGTCGACGACCAGGCGCCACCGGCCCGGGGCGCGGTCCGGGCGCCACCCGGAAACCGGGGCTCCCAGGTGAGTGTCCTCGCTGGAGAACAGGCGCGCGAACGTGGTGAGGAGGGCGGCGCCATCCATGAGGCAGTGGTGGATTTCGAGGACGAGAGCTTGGCGGCCACCATCGAGTCCGTCGACGAGGGTGATGCGCCAGAGCGGATGGCGGCGGTCGAGGCAGCTCTCGGCGAGGGATGCGTACAGCCGGTCCAGCTCCTGGGGTCCCCCCGGCGCGGGGAGCGTGGTGTGGTCGAGGTGATGGTCGAGGTCGAAGTCGGAGTCTTCGACGAACACCGGATGGTGTATGCCGAACGGGACCGGTGCGACGCGGAGCCGGAATGCCGGCAAGACGTCGAGCCGGCAGGCCAGGTGCCGGCGAACGTCGGCGAGGGTGATGGGAGTCGGCGTCTGGAAGTCATCCTTGGCGGGGCGAAGGACCGCGAGGGCCATGGTGTGCATGGGCTGCTCCGGCTGCTCCAGAGCGAGAAACCAGGCGTCCAGACCGTTCAGACGGGGTGTGGATTCCCGCGGTGGGGCTTCCTGGAACGGACCGGTCATGTCAGTTTCTCCAGGTGGTCTGCTGCGGCGGTCGCGCCGCCGGCGGTGGCGAACGAGGTCTGCACGCGCCGCGCCGCGGCCCGGTAGGACGGGTCGTCCAGCAGCGTGGTGAGGGCATGGCGCAGTTCGGTTGAGCCGACCCGGCCGAAGTGCACTCTGATGCCGGCACCGGCGTCAGCGACCTGGCGGGCGATCACGGGCTGGTCGTCGCGGATCGGGGCCACCACGAGCGGCACGCCGTGCGCGAGGGTTTCGCACACCGTGTTGTGGCCGCCGTGGCAGATGACCGCGTCCAGGACGGGAAGCAGGTCCAGTTGCGGGACGAAGCCGCGGACCAGTACGTGATCGGGCGGCGGGCCGATCAGGTCGGGCGAAGCGACCAGGATTACCTGCAGCCGCTCGGCCAGGGGTGCCACTGCCTCCACGGTGGTGGCGAAAAACCGCTGGCCGGCCGCCGGGTTGACGGTGCCGAGCGAAACCAACACGTGCCGGCGGGCGGGGTCCAGCCAGTCCCAGGGGAAGGTGGGCGTATCGGCGCGAGCGCCGATCGAGGGACCCACGAACACAAAGTGCCCGGGGAAGGCCCTGGGCGGCCCGACCAGCATCTCGGTCGTGAACGCCAGCACCAGCTGGTCGGAGAACCGCAGGTCGATCGGGTCGGATACGTCGAAGTCGAACTGGAAGTCGTCCACGCACTGCCGCACCCAGGCAGCCAGTCGGGGCATGGTGGCGAACTGGTCGGTCAGCTCGGCCGACGTGGTGGCCGACGTGGCCCACGGCAGCCCACGCCGGCGAGCCACCAGGGCGCCGGCCAGTGTCTGCTGGTCCACCACCATGACGTCGGGTCGGAATTCATCCACTGCGGCGGTCGTCCCAGGCACCATCGAATGGGCCAGCGGGATCAGGAATTCCTGCCACAGGAACCGGAACGCTGCGGCTCCCCGCAAGCCGTGCGGGCGGCGGCGCAGTTTGGTCAGCGTCTCGTCGACGGGGAGTAGCGTCACGCCAGCCGGCAGCAGCGGGGCAACGTACTTGGGGTGCCCGGCCCAGGCGACGATGTGGCCGCGGTCGGTTAACTCCCGGCCCACTGCCACCGTGGGGAAGGTGTGCCCGGCAAGCGGGGGCACCACGAACAGGAACCGGCTCATCAGGCATTCACCGAAGCCTGCGCAGTGAACCATTCCAAGGTGATGGCGCGCAACGCCTGTGTTGCCTTCGGCAGTATCCAATGGTCGACGTCCGGCAGGACAGTGAGTGTATACCGGGATAGCAGACCATCGAGTACGTCTGCGTGGTGGAGAACGTCGGAGTGCTCGCCGTACACGGCGCGTACCGGACAGGTCAACGCCCGTAGCGCTTCCTCTGCGAGGGGTTCCGTGGCCACAATATCGGCCATCAAGGAGGTGTGCGCGATCATGTCTCTTACGAGCGTCGCAGATCGGGCGTGCTTGCGGTGCTGGGCCATCCACCGTCCCAATTCGCCCCCGGTGAGGTCCGATCCGATATTCGTGATTGTGGCGGCCATCTGCTCGGTCCAACCTGGGATGGGGACGTGGGCCTCGATCAGCATCATGCTGGCCACCCGCTCGGGACACGCGACCGCGAAGCCGAGCGCCACAGTGCCACCGTAACTGTTGCCGACCAAGTGAACTGGACCGTCGACGCCAAGGACGTCGAGAAGAGCGGCGAGATCGGCTACCGAGTCGTTGACCCGGTAGCCGGTGCTCAGGCGCTCGGAAAGGCCATGGCCACGCATGTCATACAGGATCACCGTGGCCCCGGCGTGCGCCACCGGATTGGCCAGCGTGTAATAGAAGCTCGACAGGTTGTCCATGAGCAGCCCGTGAATGAATACAACCGGGTGTTCTGGTTGGCTTGTTCGGTGGCGTGATGCCAACCGCTGGACGTGAAACCGGACGCCACGCGCAATGATTTCAGCCATCGATCGCATCCGCAAGGGCTGAACAGTTCGCAATGTAGGTAACCAGCTCACCGACCGTCATCTCGATAATCTCATCGAGTTCCTTGGACGCGAGAAATTCGAGAAAGTCGACCCGATTGCCGTACTGATCGGCGAGCATCGTGGCCAGCCTCACGAACTCGATGCTCTCCAGCTGGAGATCCGAGTCGAATGACGTGTCCATGCCGATGTCGAGACCCAGCGCGTACTCCGAGCCGATGATCTCGATGAGCATGGCGCGAATCTCGGCCAAGATCTGATCAGTCGTCATCAGTGATTCCTTTCTCCGCCCCTGTCCAGGCCACTGCGTACGGCTCGGTTTCGGCGCCCATCCCGGTCTGCGCCCAGCGGCTGGGCGCCCCCTCGCCGGCCGCGACCAGCAGCCGGTTCCCGTCGACCCGTTCGATCGCAAAGCGGTGCGGGCACCCGCCCAGCCCGGTGCCCGCGGCCTTGGCAACGGCCTCCTTGGCGGCCCAGAACCGGGTCACCCAGCTCGATCGCTCCGCAACCGATGAGCACAGGTTGTCGAGTAAGTCGCGCTCGGTGGCGGTGAGGATCGCGGCCACGGTGTGGTCATCCCGGTCGACGATCCGCTCGATGTCGATGCCCACGCCCGATCGGGCCCCGGGAGGACCGACCAGCGCTGCGGCCAGCGATCCGGTGTGCGCAAGGGACACATCCGGCGGTTCGTCGAACGGCCCCGTCACCCGCGGCCGTCCCGAGGCCTCGTTGCTGACCGTGACCTCGATCGGGAACACCGGGCCGGTGCCCGCGTCCCACAGCCACTGCCGGACCGCGTCCTTGACCGCGATCCGACCCAGCAGCCACTGCCGCGCCGCCCGCGGGCTGCGTCGCTGGTAGTCCACACGCTCGGCGGCGTTGAGATAGCGACGCATGACCAGCTCCAGGGTCGCCGGGTCCGGCCACCGATCCCTGGCCAGGTACCAGCCGCCGGGCTGACGCTGCGCAATTCGGTTGCGCTCCGGGAAAACGAAGACCGGCCAGGTCACCTCGTCGGTGTTGAACCGGCGATCGGTCCACCGGTCGATGCGGGCCCATAGCCGGCCGTCCGCGCGCCGCAGCTCGAGGTCAGCGACAACCTCGGTGGCGGAGACCGAGCCGATCCGGACCGTGCACCGCACCCGCTCACCGGCCCTGGGAGGTGAGCTGTAGTAGTGCACCTGGTCAATCGCGGCCGGGAACGCCAGCCGATCCTGCGCGGTCCACATCATGATCCAGAACCCCAGCAGCTGCCCGGCATTGTCGAGCAGCGCCCCGGGTGCGGGTGGGGCGATCAGCTCACCGACGAGCCCGTCGTCGGCAACTGAGCCGAGCTCGGAGACACCCTGGAAGGCCGGGCCGTGGAACATCCACCGGTCAAGGTAGAGCCCCTGCGCAGTGACGTCGCAAGGTCGGCTGCCGGTGAGCGGCGGACCGGGAAGCGCCGGCGAGGCCGGGTAGTCGTCGGCGAGTAGCACGGTGGCGCGCGCGTAGCCGTCGAGCACCACGGTGACGTTGCCATCCGGGTGCAGCGTTGCGCAGGTTGCGACGGTGACCGGCGGGGCGACTGAGAGCCAGCGTTGCGCCCGGACGTCCCTGACGCCGACGACGGTGCGGCCAGGGCTCAGCGCCCGAGCGGCGTCCGCCATCAGCTCGAGCACCGTGGTCAAGGGCACAACCGGGTACCGGTCGGCCGGCTCGGGCCAGCCGTCGGGCTGCCGGTAGAAGCAGTGGTCGGCGAGATAGGGCATAGCCGCCAGGGAGAGGGTTCGCGTCGTGCTCGCCTTGTTGGGAGTCGTGCTCGCCTTCTTGGGAGTGGCTCGTGCCCACGAACCCACGACGTCCGAGGCGGCGCTTGTGACGTCCCGCAGTGCCGCGTCGAACTCGGTCAGCACCCTGTGTCCCGTAGCGGCCAGCTCCGCTGGCAGCGCGGGTGCGGGTCGTGTCGGAGCAAACGCCGCAACAGTATTGCCGAGCCGGACCAGCGGTGCACCCAAGGCGAGGGCGACGGCGGGACCGCTGGACGAAGCCCGTGCCCGCGGCGCGAGGGGCAGTCGGTCGAACCGGGGCGCCCAGCCCTCCACCCACAATGCTGCGGCAACCCGTCGGAGTTGGTCCAGGCCGGACCGCTGGGAGGAGTTGGCGGTCACCGCGAGATGCTGCACACCCACCAAGGTGTCGGCCACAAACCCGGGCAGGCTGCCGGTGCCGACCTGGACGAAGGCCCGCACCCCCGTCTTGTAAAGCCGCCGGACCAGCGGGCCGAAGCGAACCGGCTCGAGCAAGTGGCGGGCGACGAGCGTATGGATGGCCTCGGGTTGGTCGGGGTACAGATCGGTGGTGGTGGCTGACCAGATTGGGATGGTCGGCGGACGTACCGGCAAGCCAGCGAAGGTGTCCAGGATCCGGCCCAGGTACGGGGCGAGTATCGGCGAGTGGAAGCCGGACCGGAATGGCAGCACCCGGCCGGTGACCCCTCGGGCCTGTAGCCCATCCACAACCGTGACCACGGCAGCTTCCGCACCACAGATGATCGACTGATGTGGGCAGTTGTCGTGAGATACCACGATCCCGTCCAGTCCACCGATCGCCTCGGCTGCCGTGTCAGCGCCGCAGCCGAGCGCGGCGAACACCAGACCAGGGACGTGCAGCGCGGCGGGGTCGAACGAGGCGATCAGTTCTTCGACTGCTTCGCGCGGGTGGATGCCTGCGGAAGTCATCGCATTCCATTCGCCGACGCTGTGCCCGGCTACCAGGTCGGGTATCACGCCGAGCTCACGCAGCGCGGTGTCCAGGAGCCGGCCGACTGTGAACACGCCGAGCCCGTGTTGGCCGAGTACGGTGCTGTCGCCGAGCCTGGGCCTGGCCAGCCCGAAGTGGTCGGCGACGTCGTCCACTCGAGGTTCGAATCCCTGCTCCAGCCCCGGAAAGACGAACGCCAGCTGACCTGGTGCGGACTTCGTGTGCAACGGCGTGGCGGTGAACCAGATGTCGTCGCGGCCCCGCCAGGGCGTGCCTTGAGTGACGACCCTGCGGGCCAGCGTCAGGCGGCGCGCGGTGGGCGCGACGATCGCCAGCCGGCAGGGCCCCCCGGCTGGTGGGGCGGACGCGTCGTTCCGGTCGAGCAGGCCGGCATCTGGCGCCTCAAGCTGCCGGGCCAGATCGGCCGGCGTGCTTCCGGCCAGCAGCAGCACCCGCTCGGGACCGGACGGTTTCGTTCGGCGGGAGCGCTGGGCGCACGGTGGCTGCTCCAGGATGGTGTGCGCGTTGATACCACCGAAGCCGAATGCGTCGATCCCGGCCCGGCGCGGCATGGAACCGCGGGAGGGCCATGGTCGGGCCTCGGTGACCGGCGTGAAGCGGGAGCCGGCCAGAGCCGGGTGCGGATCGTCGCAGTGCAGGGTGGGCGGCAGCACACCGTGGTGCACCGCCAGGGCGGCCTTGATCAGTCCAGCGATGCCGGCGGCCGGCATCGCGTGGCCGATCATCGACTTGACCGATCCGATGCCGATGTCGCGACCGGCGCCGTTCGGCGGTCCGAAGGCCCGGGTCAGCGAGGCCAGCTCGGTCTCGTCGCCGGCCTGGGTCGCCGTGCCGTGCGCCTCGAGCAGGCCAAGCGCACCAGGCTCGGTGGGGTCCAGGTCGGCGGCTTGCCAGGCCCGCTCGATGGCCCGCACCTGGCCGTCGGCGCGCGGGCTCATCAGGCTGCTCGCTCGGCCGTCGCTGGCCACCCCGCTACCGCGGATCACCGCATAGATCCGATCATCACCGGCGTCGGCCAGCCGCTTAAGTACTACCACTCCGGTGCCCTCACCGATGAGGATGCCGTCGGCGCCGCGGTGGAAGGGCCGGATCTGCTGGCTGGGGCTCAGCGCGCCGAGCTGGCTGAACACGCTCCACAGCGTGATGTCGTGGCAGTGATGCACCCCGCCGGCGAGCACTACGTCGCAGCGCCCGGCGGTCAGCTCCGCTACGGCATGGTCGATGGCGACCAGGGACGAGGCACAGGCGGCGTCGATGGTGTAGGCGGGGCCCGCCAGGTCGAGCCGGTTGGCCACTCTGGAGGCGACCAGGTTGGGTACCAGGTCGATCGCGGACTCCGGCCGCTCCTGGCCTAGCCGGGATTGGAAGGCGGTCCGGACCGCGTCCAGCCGGGCCTCGTCGAGGTCCGGGAGTAGCTCGCGCAGCGTGGTGACGAGCTGGTTCGCGGTGCGGATCCGCTGGTCCAGCCGAGCCAGGCCCGGAGTGAGGTAGGCGCCGCGGCCGAGGATCACGCCGACCCGAGACCGATCGCCGAGCCTGTTCTCGCCGCCGGCGTCGGCGAGCGCTTCCGCGGCCGTGTGCAGTGCGAGCAGCTGGTCGGGCTCGGTTCCCGAGACCGCCAGCGGCATGATCCCGAATCGGGTCGGATCGAATGTGGCTGCCTGGACGAACCCGCCGCGGCGGCAGTACAGCCGGTCACCGCGCCCGGTCGCGGCAGCCTCGGGATCGTAGTAGGACGCGTCCCAGCGGGACGCCGGGGCGTCGGTAATCGCGTCCACGCCAGCCAGGATGTTGGACCAGTAGGT
>QHBZ01000013.1 GCA_003244055.1 Pseudonocardiales bacterium
AGGTGCACGTGCCGGTGGTGGGCGCCACATAGCAAGACGCAATTGTCGACACTGGTTTCGCCATGATCAATCCAGTGCCGCGCGTGGTGCGCTTGACACATTCCCGGGGGTCGGTCACAACCGGGGAACGCGCATCCCCGGTCTCGGACGATCAACGCCCGGCGGATGGACAATGGGACGGTGCGCATTGCCCGACCGACGTCGAGAGGCTCTCGCCGACGGGACCGGTCACGATCGGGGCGGCGAGCGCGCTGGTGCCCGCAAACGCCCTGATACCCAGCCAGCCAAGGGTGTTAGCCACCGCTGCCGGGTGGCGGTGGGATGGTCACGTCGGCGCCCCAGTCGGAGAAGGTGATGACACCCTGGCCGCTGGCGGTGCTGTCGACCCGCAGCGGATAGGGTCGCTCGGCATCATCGGCGACGTAGAGGATCCCGGGGCCAGTCTGCGACTTGAGCTTGACCGCCGCGCTGCCGTTGACCGTCTCGATACCGATGATGGAGACGGTGTCCTTAGCGTTGACCAACTGCATGAATACGGCCTTCTTGTCCAACGCTCGAACCAGCGGCGCGGCCCGAGGATCGGACAGCGACAGCCGCCGGTAGCCAGGCCCGGACAGGCCCGGTACTCCCCGGACATAGAGGACCTGACCGACCTTGACGACCTCGACCGTGCGACCCGAGGTGGTGATCTGTTCCCTGCCGTCGCCGTTGTCGGCCAGCAACAGGTCGAGTTTGGCGCGGACGCCGCCGCGAGTCACATCACCCACGATGTGCACCGACGAGGCCTTCTCGGCCGCAGCCTGGGCGTCGTGGAGGATTTGTTCGGCGGGCTTGCCCGACTCGTGTCCACCACCACAGGCTGCGACACCGAGCAGCAAAGCCAGCAGGCCGGTCAACGCATGAAGCGGTCTAGCCGCCACCCTCGATCGCCTCCGTTGCACCACAAACCCAGACACGACCCCACCTCAGCCACTGATACGCGGGCCGCTCGATCGACGCCATCCAACACCCCCTGACAGAAAACCAGCCGACCGGACCCGGCGTATCGGCTCACCCACAGGTGTGCGCAATCCGCGCTACTGCTTGCACCGCCTGCTTGGCGGCGTGGTGACACTTGGCTTCGGCAGCCGCCGTGGGGAATCTCTCGAAGTAGTAGGCGTGCACGGGAACTTCCCGCGCTCCGAAAGTACTCTTGAATCTCTTCAGCTCTTCAGTTTGGTAGAGGCCGAAGTCGTAGCTCTGTCGTTCATCGGCGCATGCGGTCTCGATCGCGTGACGGTGCAGGAGTTCGTTCGCGCCGGTGCCGCGCGCCCGTTCCTTGTCCATCGCCCCCCGCCAGTAGGTAACCCGCGAACCCTTCGTGAGGACGAAAATGCCCGCGAGAGGTTCACCTCCCCGCGACGCTATCCACACGGTGCAACGCGCACCCATGCTCCGGGCTACTGCTGCGAGCTTGGTCTGCGGCTCGCGGCGCTGCGCGAGCCAGCGCATCAAGGATAACGGATTACCCCGCTCCTGAGCCCACCTGTCGACCGAGCTCCGATACAGCGCATCGAACACCGCAACGAGCCGTCCAGTGTTGTCCGACTCCACCACAACACCCCGACGTTCCGCTTTCCGAGCATTAGATCGGACCTTGCTCGTGAACCGTTGCGACCACACCGTAGAAAATCCACCGCGGAGATCGAGCACCTGAGCAGTCCGGGCGGTCGAATAAATTGTGCCCGGAACGACCGATGCCCATGTCTCGGCGTCGTCCCCACCCACCATGACGCGGGTGCGCAGACCGGGATGGCCTTTGATCTCCTGGATCAGGGCCCGGGTCTGGCTGGCCGACGCCGGACCTCCTTCGCTGAGGACACCACCTGCATCAGCACCAAGACCCCATCCGTGCGGCGGTGATTCGAATAGGCCCACAGGGGAAGGCGTTCCGGTTTTCCGCAGACGAGGCAGGATCAGTCGACGTCCATCTTCTGCTCGGAACAGCAAAGTTGCGTCCGAGAAGCGACCGGAACGGCATATGCAGTCAGTCCACTCGGGTGTCTTCGACAGCGCGACGCTCTCGTCACGGGCGACGAGGTCTTCCCAGGCCGAACGGGCATCCAGACCCTCCGCTTCAACGGACATGCGATAAGCATGAGAAAGCACCATGTGGCCAACCCCTCTCGATACTTCAACCTAGAAACAATAGAAAGCTCCGTCTTCGGAACACGATGACAGTAGCCTCATATGGGCTCACGGCCACGGCAGGAAACGTCCTCGCAACCGGAGGAGATGAGGCCACATCCTGGGACGGCACCGCGGACCGGTTCGAGTCCTGCGGTGACGCCATGGGCACTATGGTGAGGCGCCGCGGAACCGTCGGGTCGCTCGGGCGACCAGGCGGCGGCCGCCGGCCCACCGTCGTGACAGGTCGTACGCGGTCCTTACCGGTGACGAATCGATCATCTCGACGGCGCTGGGATACCGGATTGGGCTACCTCCGAACGCTACCTTCGCCTGATCCGAACTCGGCCAGCTGTCGCTGTGCCGGCACTCGCCGGCAAGCAGGGCTTGTAGCGCTTCTTCGTGCAGCCCTCCCAGGTCGTACCATCGGTACCCGCGTGCTTTCGCCCACCGGATGATCTCCCACCGGATGGCGGCGGGGACGCTGAGGTGAGCCGCCTCGCCCGTGCGGTCGAATCCGGCCAGCCGACCCCGGACCATCGCTCCGCATACGGTGACCAGGTCCGCGGCGACCGGTTCGCCGTGCACCTCGCCCACGAACAGCGCCGCCTGCCCCGTTGCCGCCAGCTCCGAATACAAGGCCTCGACGTAGTCGATCGGCAACGGTTGGTAATCCTGATGACGCGCCGACTGGGTCATCAATGTGGCGAGCAG
>QHBZ01000014.1 GCA_003244055.1 Pseudonocardiales bacterium
ACGTATGCGGCCAGTGCCTCCTCGCGTCCGTCAACGGCTGGCCAGTCGCTGCGCAGCCGCCTCACGCCGATCAGCAAGCGCAGGAAGGACCGCCGCAGGACCGGCAGCAGCTTGCCGCCGAGTTCGTTGACGGCGGCTGCCGCTCCCAGCGACGCGCACAGCCACAGTGCCCAACGCGGGCCACGTCGTGCGATGTTTCCCATGGGCGCTTCCTTCCGTTGGTTTTCAACTCCAACACCATCACTGTGCTGAGCCCTCACCGTGGCTACGTTGCGCACCCCGCATCAGCAGCGCGACCAGTGCACCGCTGACGAAGCCCAACACGTGGGCCGGGTAGGCGACCGATCCCGCTGAGGAGATTGCGTAGCCGGCGGTGTAAACCCATTGCAGCAAGAACCACAGACCGAGCACCAGCCAGGCGGGCAGTCGCAGCGGGAGAAACAACAGCACCGGCACCAGGCTCCAGACTCGCGCCCGTGGATAGAGAATCAAATAGGCTCCCAGTACCCCGGCGATGGCGCCGGAGGCGCCGATGAGTACCTCGGTCGAGTGCGGGTTGGTGAGCGCGAAGCCGTAGGTGGCGACCACACCGCAGGCCAGATAGAACAGCAGGTATCGGAATCGGCCGAACCGGTCCTCGATGTTGTTGCCGAAGATCCATAAGAACAGCATGTTGCCGAGCAGGTGGAGCCAGCTTCCGTGCAGAAACAGGGAGCTCAAAACCGACAGCATCGGGTTCTTGTGGTAGTTCGGCCGGGCCACGACACACCCGGGACCCTGGTCGCCTACCCCGGTGCGTCCGTCCGGCACCAGGGCCAGCGGTTGGTTGTGCACCACTTCGATGGGTATCGCCGCGTAGCGGTCATAGAACGCCTGCTGCTGGCAGGTTTGCGCCAGGCTGGCCGCACCCGTCACCGTGATCGCCGAGGCAGGTGTGAGCAGGAAGATAGCGATGTTCGCCGCGATCAGCGCGTAGGTCACCCACGGCGTGCGATGCACCGGGTTGACGTCACGGATCGGGATCACCATCTGGCCAGCTTGCCTGGCCGACGCCCGCAGCCGCGAGTCCCGGTTGGTCGGATTGTCAGGGTCGGCTCGTCGAACGCAGCCGGGACACGTAGGTTTACGGTTTCTTCGCCCCTGAGTTCGTAGTGTCTGCAATTATCGCAGGTGAGCGCCTTCGCGTTCACTACGACGAGCGATCGGGTACGTTCCGTGACCGATCCGCACGAGAGAAAGTGAGCGCTGCGCTTGCTGAGATACCTCCTCAGAAAGTCTCTGGGCTGGCTGCTCATGATCGTCGTGGCCACCAACCTGACGTACTTCCTGGCGAACTTCTTCCTGGACCCACGGGCCAACTACCTCCAGCTGCGGCCACCTCGCACGCCCGAGCAGATCAGCCGCTCGCTGGCCCAGTACAACCTCAGCCGGGACACCCCGTTGCTGGACCGCTGGTGGCACTGGATCAGCGATATCGTCGGGCACTGGAACTGGGGGTACTCGCCGGTCGGGGAGAGTGTGAACTCCCAGATCAGCTTCCGGATCGGGGTCAGCGCCCAGCTCGTGCTGGGATCGCTGATCCTCGCCACGCTCATCGGGATCAACCTGGCCGTGTACACCGCTGCTCGCCAGTACCGATTCGCCGACCGCTTCTACCAAGGCGTGTCTATCATTGCCCTCAACCTTCCTCTGGTCGTCGTCGCGCTGGCGGTGGTCCTGCTGGCGATCGCGTTCAACCAGTCAGTGGGCGCCACGGTGCTGTTCGTCGCGGGCGCTCAGTCCCCCACGGTGAGCGGATTCTGGCCGCTACTGGGCGACCGGGTGCGGCACCTGATCCTGCCGACCATCTCGCTCACCGTGATCACCTACGCCGGCTACCACCTCCTGCAACGCTCGCTACTGCTCGACAACATCAACTCTGACTTCGTGCGGCTGGCCCGGGCCAAGGGGCTGACCCGGCAGGCCGCGATCCGCCGCCACGGGCTGCGCACGTCGCTGATTCCGGTCGCCACCTCGCTAGCGTTCGCGATTCCGTTGCTGTTCACCGGGGCGGTGATCACGGAGACGATCTTCGCGTGGCAGGGCATGGGCCAGTACCTCATTCAGACGATCAGCAAGAACGACATCCACGGCGCGGTCGCATCCGCCGCATTCGCCGCGCTGATGACCGCGGTCGGCGCGATCCTCGCCGACATCGCCATCGTGGCACTGGATCCGAGAGTGCGGGCGAGCTGATGACCATCAACGTTCCCCCGCTGCAGCCCACGGTCGTCGACGTCGACCCATCGCTGTCCCCAGACCCTGTGCTGTCCCCGATCGAGCAGCGGGGAGCCCGCCGCGGCCAGGCACTGTCCCGCCGCCGCCTCTACACGCGCCGATTCCTCCGCAACCGGGGCGCGGTGGCGGGACTGGTGATCCTGGCCCTGCTGGTGGTGTTCGCCATTGTCGGCCCGATGCTGACCCCCTATACCTACACCGACGTCGACTTCACCGACCTGACTTCGGCGCCCTCGTCAACGCACTGGTTCGGCACCAACGGCCCTGGCAACGACACCTTCGCCCAGACGGCGCACGGCCTGCAGCGCTCGCTGGTCATCGGCGTGGTGGTGTCCCTGCTCACCACCTTCATCGCGGCGTTCGTCGGGGCGACGGCCGCCTACCTGGGTGGCACCGCGGAGAAGGCCATCCTCGGGGTCGTGCATTTCCTGCTGGTGGTGCCCTCCTTCCTCATCCTGGCGCTGATCTCGCAGAAGGCCGGCGGGGACTGGAAGGTGCTGATCCTGGTGCTGACCGCGTTCGGCTGGATGTTCGGCGCGCGGGTGGTGTGGTCGCTGTCCACCTCACTGCGGGAGCGGGAGTACATCCAGGCAGCCCGGTTCATGGGCGTCGGCTCGCTGCGGATCGTGCTGCGTCACATGATCCCGAACATCGCTTCGCTGCTGATCGTCACGTTCACCCTCGGCGTGGTCGCCACGGTGCAGGCAGAGACCGCGCTGTCGTTCATCGGGTTCGGCGTGAAGCAGCCCGACGTGTCGCTGGGCACCATGCTCGCCGACGGAGCCAAC
>QHBZ01000015.1 GCA_003244055.1 Pseudonocardiales bacterium
CCACCGGTGGATCCAGGCTAAGGCTGCTGCCAGCTCCCGCCGCAGGGGTAGGGCGTCCGCCCGGCTCAGATGCACGCGCGGTCCGTCAGGTCGGCCCTGGAGGATCAGTGCGCCGTTGTCCATCTCGGTGACGAGCACCGTAGGTGGCATGGCTGCCGCGTGCTGGATGCTGTGCTCGCTGGTGGGCTGCGTCGGCTGGTGCTGGCCGTTGCCGTCGCCCTGTCCCTGGTCTTCAGGCTCATGCATGGTGGTCGTTGCCCCAAGCTCTCCGCTCGTCTCACGTGGACGGCACCCAGGGCCGGGGCGGTCTCGGTGTTGCCTTTGTCGTCAAGGACGGGCGGAGCATCTGGATCGCGGACGGCCAGCGACTCCAGCGTCACCTTCTGCAACGGTTTTCCCCGTTGGCCGGCACCGACAAACAGCTCGGCCACACGCTTCGTCGCCAGCTTGACGTCCGTGATCACCTCGTCACCCCAGCGGGTGAGACCCGTCTCCAGCGCGGCGCGGACCTCGTCGGACAGGGCGACGATCTTGGGGTGGGCGCGGAATGCGGCGAGTGTGTCCTCGGTGACTTCCCAGCGCAGGCGAAGGGGCCGCTCCACAGTGACGCGTAGGAAGCCGAACGACTCGTTGGGGAGGATCTTCACCCGCTCGTTCTCGGTGAAGTCGCCGTGCAGCCTGACGATCTCGGCGATCTGCTCCGGAGAGATCTCTTTGCGTTTGTTGCCGAGGCTTTTGCGCATCTTGATGAACAGTTCGCGCGCGTCGATGAGCTGGACCTTGCCGCGCCGCTCGGCGCTCTTGCGGTTGGTGACGATCCAGAAGTACGTGGAGAATCCGGTGTTGTAGAACAACTGGTCCGGCAGCGCGACCACGGCCTCCAGCCAATCGTTCTCGATGATCCACCGGCGGATTTCCGACTCGCCGGAGCCGGCCGCGCCGGTGAACAGCGGCGAGCCGTTGAACACGATCGCGAGTCGGGTGCCGCCCTGCGCCGGCCGCCTCATCTTCGAGATCATGTGCTGCAGAAACAGGAAACTGCCATCGTTAATGCGTGGCAGACCGGCGCCGAACCGTCCGCCAAAGCCATCCCGCTGGTGCTCGGCCCTGACGATGTCGGCGACCTTCTTCCACTCGACGCCGAAAGGAGGATTGGCCAGCAGGTAGTCGTACCTCTCGCCGTTGAAGGCGTCCTCGGAGAAGGAGTTGCCGAACGCGATACTGTCCGCGTCCTGCCCTTTGATCATCATGTCGGAGCGGCAGACCGCGTAGGTCTCCGCGTTGAGCTCCTGCCCGTAGGTCTTCAAGGTCGCGTCCGGGTTCAACTCGCGCAGTCGCTGCTCGGAGATCGACAGCATGCCGCCGGTGCCGCACGCCGGGTCGAGCAGTGTCTTGACGATCCCCGGCTTGTGCAACTCCGGCTCGTCGGTGAGCAGCAGGTCGACCATCAGCCGGATGACCTCGCGCGGGGTGAAGTGCTCCCCCGCAGTCTCGTTGGACAGCTCGGAGAAACGGCGGATCAGCTCCTCGTACAGGTAGCCCATCTCCAGGTTGGACACCTTGTCCGGGTGCAGGTCCACCTGCGGGTCGCAGAACTTCGACACCACCAGGTACAGCAGGTTCGCCCTGGTCAGCCGGGTGATCTGCGTGTCGAACTCGAACTTCTCGATCACGTCCCGCGCGGCCTCGGAGAACCCGGCGAGGTAGGCACGCAACTGGTCGGCGATCGTCGTCGGATCGGCCAACACCCGCTGCAAGGTCAGCGGCGAGGTGTTGTAGAAGGCCAGGTCACCGGCGGCCGCCCGCAGGATCGCGGCACGGTCGCCGTACTGCCGGTGTACGGCGAGAACCTTGGTCTTGGTCGGTTCCAGCACGCAGTCCAGCCGACGGATCACGGTGAGCGGCAGGATTCACCTTGCCGTACTCGGACTGCTTGTAGTCACCCCGCAGCAGGTCGGCCACCGACCAGATGAACGCAGCATGATTCTTGATTACCCCAGACGCGCTGGTGGACATCGACACCTCGTTCATCCTCGGCTGGCAGCGTCAGCGATGCTCGCACGGGCCGCCGACCGATAGAACACAACCTGCTTCGGTCATCAGGTGGTCCAGTCTCACAGCTTGTCGCACTACGGCGAGGATCTCCCGCGAGAGAGTAGATCTGGCGAGAAGTCTGGCGTACTCTTGGCCTCATGAGCGCGGTGCCAGTGGGCGATGCACGAGATCACTTCTCTGAGTTGATTGCTGAGGTCGAACGTACCCATGAGCGCGTCACCGTGACCCGGCACGGACGGGCCGTCGCGATACTCCTCTCACCCGAGGATCTGGAGTCGCTGGAAGAAACGCTTGACATCTTGTCTCAGCCAGGGGCGCTGGACGAGATCCGGAAGTCTGCGCAAGACGTTGCGGCGGGGCGAACGGTGAGCATTGAGGAAGTCCGGGCGGAATTCGGCCGGCCTCGTGGCTGAAGAACCCTTCCGTGTTCTCGTCACCGCAACAGCTCAGCACTGCCTTCGCCGGTTACCGGAAAAGATCGTAGGGGCGTGTCTCGAGTTCATCGATGGACCGCTAGCTGCCAACCCGTACCGGCTCGGCAAGCCGTTACAGCGGGAACTGGCTGGGTATCACTCAGCGCGCCGTGGTGCGTACCGTGTTGTCTACGAAATCGACGACGCCACGCGCACCGTGATCGTCGTGCGGATAGACCATCGAGGCGACGTATACCGCTCCCGCTGAGGGTGGCGGACCTGAACACCGACCGATCTGGGCTCAGCGGTGGCTGCTCGGTGAGTGCAGTTCGTCTCCTAGTTCGTGTACAGCCGCATGGGTGGGCCAGGTGTCGCGCATCCGGGTAGGGGCGTGGTGCAGCGCGCGGCTGAGCCGTGTCGAGTTGGTTGCGCGGCACACGGCCAGTGCTGCTCGCCGAGCACGCCAAGGTCCTGGAACCGCTCGCGGCCTGGTGCGATGTCGATCAGAGGGCCTTGGGCATATACGGCTCGGCCATGTACAAGTCGGCTGGCACCCAAGGCGACTTGGACGTCGTGCTCTACGGCAAGACCGCCTGCCGCCGCGCTCACGCCCGTATCAACGGCCGGCTTCCGCCCCGCAGCATCAGCCATCCCCACCACCTCCAGTTTCACGTCCCCGGAGCAACGGTCACCCTCGATCCACGATTCGTCGCTCCGCACACCATCACCGGACTGCTGATCAGCGGGGACTACACGGACGAAGGAACCGAACCGATCGACGGTCTCTGGGTGGTCGACGCGGCAGACGGGATTTTCTACCCCTCCCGTTATACCCTCAGTGACGAGTCGGTCCTGCTGTCGTACCGGGTCGGTCACAGCGCCTGGCTGCACCCCGGTGACGTCCTGTCCGGACCACCACTGCCGGTCTACCAGCGCGACGACGTCCGCTACCGCATGCTGTTGCGCTGCGAGACCCTGACACCGCACCGCACGGAGGCCGAGTGACCGACCGCGTCGCCTGGATGCGCACTCAGTTCGACCACGCGGCCCGCCGCCACAGCCTGACATCGGATGGCCCCACCCTCGGCGGGGTCCGCGATCGCACGATCAGCGGCCGCGTCACCAACCACGAGACCACCCGCTGGTTGCGAGTGATAGCCGTCGCGACCGACCACGCACACGGGGTGGCGTGGGACGGCCCGATCGCCGCCACCGAGATCACCGGTGTGCGCCGCCCCGAGTTGCTTACCGCTCGGGTGTTCGCGCATCCGGCTGTCGCCGAGCTGATCAATCTCCAGGCGGAAGCCGGGCAGGCGAAGCGGTACCAGGTCAGGCAGGTCGCCAGCCTGATCCGCCGGTATGATCTGCGGTTGGAGGGCCGACGATGAACCCGCGCTATCGCATCGAAGTGACGTGGAGCGCCGAAGATCAGGTATGGGTCGCTGACGTCCCTGAACTGGCGTTCTGCTCCGCGCATGGTCCTACCCCGCACGAGGCCGTCGCGGAGGTGGAGCTAGCCGCTGAGGCCTGGCTTGACGCCGCGCGGGCAACGGGGCGGGCGCTACCCCAACCGTCCGGTTCGGCGCGACAAGCGTGACGTCGGTACCCAGCACCTTGGCCTGCGCCGCGTCCCGACGCCGGAGGCGCTCGACGCCCCGGCGGATCTCGCCCAGCGCGAGCGCGCTGAGGAACAGTTCGGCGGCGGGGACGGACCTGATCCAGGCATTGACCCGCGGATCACACCCGCGGCGGCGGACCTCCGACACGACGCTAGTGTCGGGCAGGTAGCTCACAGCTCGACCTCGCGCGGCAGTTGCTTGGACCGGTCGAGATCGAGCAGGTCCAAGGCTGGACCGGAGCGCAGGTACTCGGCGAAGTCAGGGTGGGCCTGAGACGAAAACTACGGTGACTCGGCGGGTTCTGCCCGCTGGTCACCGAATCGTGGTGGCCGAACCTGCACCCGTTCTCGGCACCGCAACGGCGCGGCACTGCGTTCGCCGACTACCGGAAAAACCCGGGGGCGTGTCTTGAGTTCTTCGATGGTCCACCACGCGCACCGTGATCGTCGAGCGGATAGATCATCGAGGCGACGTGTACCGCTCCCGCTGACCGGGAACAGGTCTCCGGCCTGGCACCTGTGAACACCGTTCAGACAGCGTGGACTCCATGGGTTTGGTCGGCACCGCCTTCCGGCCCGATGACCGGCAAACGCCGCACACTCCACGGGCGTCCGCGACTAACGCTCCGGTCAGGGAGCGAGCGGATTAACCCAACGCAGACCGTCGAATCGGGCGAAGTCGGTGTCGGCCGAGCAGATCCCGACCCCGTACTCGATAGCCAGCGCGGCCAGATGCGCATCAGGGATCGCGTTGGCGACCAGCCGGTGGCGGCGCACGAGCCTGCCGAGCACCTCGGCGTGCCGTTCGGTCGGCACGGGAACCCAGGCGGCGGGCGCGGCCAGCCAGTCGGACACCCGATCCCACGCCTCGTCGGCGTCCAGGGGACGCTCATAGGCGCGCGGGTGAGTCCTGATCCGGACGAACGCCAGCAACGACGGCCAAGGGAGCCCTATGCGCACCGCGCCGTTGAGCGCCTCGGTGAGCCAGTTCAGCGCGGGCTCGTGGTGGGGACTGGTGTCGTCCTCCGCATACAGCAGGACGTTGGCGTCCACGATCACGGTGCGGCTGACCCGTCGAGCACGTCCAGTACCTCGGCCACGTCGGTGATATCAAGCCGGGCGTGGCCGGCGGACGTGCGCTGGACGAACTGAGCCGAGGAGCAGCTGCGGGACAGGCCACGCCGAACCAGGTCGTTGACCACCGCGCTCACCCCGACGTGGCGCTCGCGCCGCAGGTGCTCGATCGCAGCCGCCACATCGTCGTCCAAGGTGACCGTCGTACGCATGCGTCCAAGGTAGCATCTTGATGCGGTCACGAAGTGCCAGCACTGCCCGCCTGCCGCTGGGCGCCGCGGACCTTGGCCGTCGCGGCCATCAGCGGCGTCGATCTCTGGTTGGTCGGGCGGCGTCACGGGCGGGCGGAGCATCACACGGTGAACGGGTGGATACCCTGTCGCGCATGATGGACGAGGAAGCGGGCGACAGCCGGGACACGCCCGGCCTGGAAGGCGCGCTGACCAGGGTGGAGCGTGCGGTGGAGGCCAGCAGCAAGGCCGTCGCCGCATTGGCGCGCGAGCTGAAACGGGCCCACGCCGCAGCCGCGTCGGGCCAGGTGCGGGAGTTGCGCCGGGCCTTGGACGCGGGGCAGGCGATGGCTGGTGACGTCCTGGAACGGGTGGGAGCCACAGCCACGGCCTACGACGTCGACGAAGTCGACCTGCTCGCCTCCGGTGCCTACGCCAAGGAGCTGCTCGCCGCGGCCGAGGCGGCGGACGTCGCCATGTTCGCCGAGGACGACCGGCTGCTGTGCTACCCGTCGATCGTGCGGGTGTTGCCCGGCGACCTCGCGCTGGAGATCGACCGCAAACGGGCCCGCGGGATCCGACCGTCGGTCGTAATCGCCCAGCTCGGCAAGGCACAGCGGGCCGGGCCCCGGTTCAAGCCGGCGCCGTTCCTGGCGAGCCTGGTCGGCGCCTACGATCTCGTCGTCGCCGGGCAGGGCAAACCGCCGGGCGCGGTGGTGCGGCTGCTTGAGGTCTACAACGCGCTGACACTGCTGCCCGGGCAGTCCCGGGACTACACCCGTGCCGAGTTCGCCCGTGATCTGTACCTGCTCGACCAGAGCGGTGAGACCGCCGGGCCCGGCGGGCGGCGGTTGCGCTGGGCGGCGAGTTCAGGCACCCGCCAGGCCGGTGTGCTCACCACGGTGGCCATGAGCGGACAGCAACAACGCTACTGGGGCATCGCGGTCGAGCCGGACCACAGCGAGCCGGACCACAGCGAGTCGGGCCCCGGTGAGTCGGGCCGCAAGGAGGAGGGTGCGGGGTGAGCGAGATCCGTGGCGGCCTGCCCGCGGGCGGGATCGGGTTGGGGCCCGAGGAGTACGCCGAGTTCGTGGCCAAGGAGTACCTGGGCGACTACGTCCGCGCCGGCGGGGCCGCGGTGCGCTTCGTCGTGGCCGGCAGCGACGACGTCGCGGTGCGCTGGCACCGCAGCCTGGCGTCCATCGCCGACGCCGAGGGCTACCTGTGCGTCGCGGTGGACGCGGCGGGCCACCGGGTGCACCTGATCGACCAGGTCTTCGCCGCCGTCGCCCGGCAGGTCGACTGGCGCGATCTCGCGCGACGCCAGGTGCGCGCCGGGTGGGAATCGCTGGGTCTGCCACCGTCGGCGCCCGACGAGCTGGCGGTCGCCACGGTCGCCGCGCACCACGACGTCGCCGTGCCGGAAGCTGCTCGCAGCATGCGCCGGCACCTGGAGAACGCGTTGCTGCGCGACCCGTCGCTGGACCGGGAGTTCCGGCTGGCGGTGTTGCGGCTGTGCCAGTGCGAGCTCGGTACCGGCGACGTCCTGGACACCGAACGTGACGCGGTGCTGGCGTGGCTGCGGGTCGAGCCGGTCGCACTGCGAATGCTGAAATCCGCGACGCTGTACGGGCGGGTCGCCCGGCACAACGCGCGATCGCTGCTGGTGTCGCTGGCGGCGTGGCGGGCCCGCGTCACGGGGTCGGGTCTGGTACTGGATGTCGACCTGAGCCGGCTCGCGGTCGCCCGCCGCCCCCCGCTGGAACAGCGAGCGGGCCACTATTACAGCAAGGCCGCAGTGCTCGATGCCTACGAGGTGCTGCGCCAGCTCGTCGATGCCACCGACAACCTGCGCAGCGCGTTCGTCGCGGTGACGGTGCCACCAGAGCTGGTCACCGACGACACCCGTGGCCTGCCCGCCTACAGCGCCCTGCACCTGCGGGTCGTCGACGAGATCCGGGACCGCCGCCGCGCCAACCCGTTCGCCGCGCTGGTCCGGCTGGAGACCCGCCTGGAGGTGGTCCGGTGAATACGTCGGTCCGGCTCACCGCGCGGCGCGCGGTCGAGGCCCTGCGGGCGGGGGTGCCCAGCAGGGACGCGGTGACCGCGCTGGGCAGCGGCCAGTCCGACATCGAGGACCGGTTCACCACCTTGATCGACGGGATCGGCCAGGTCCGCACCGGACCACGGGGGCTGCTGCTCGGTGGCGGGTTCGGCGCCGGCAAGAGCCACGTCTTGGAACACCTGACCCACCTGGCCCTGGACCGCGGGTACGCGGTGAGCCGCATCGTGGTCAGCAAGGAGACGCCGCTGCACGACCCGGCCAAGGTGCTGCGCGCCGCGGTGGAGTCCGCGGTGTTGCCCGACGGGTCGATCGGCGCGGTGGCCGAGGCAGCCGCAGGCCTGGATCCCGACGGCGTGGCCTTCGCCGAGCTGGTGCGCTGGGCCGGTGGCGCCGGCGCACCGGTCGACGAGTGGTTTCCCTTGACGCTGACCCTGTTCCCGCGGGTGCAGGCCGGCGAGGACAACTTCGCCGACGCGATCGTCAGGTTCTGGTCCGGGGATCGTCTGGCCGTCGCTGAAGTACGCCGGCACGCCAAGTTCGCCGGGCTGGGACGTCCGGCACTGGCCGCGGTGCCCGCGCGGGAGCTGGCCCGTCAGCGATTCCGCTTCCTGGCCCGGCTGCTCGTCACCGCAGGCTGCGAGGGCTGGGTACTGCTGTTCGACGAGGTCGAGCTGATCGGGCGCTACACCTTGCAGCAACGCGGCCGCTCCTACGCCGAGCTGGCCCAGTGGCTGCAACCCGACAAAGACGACCCCGCGTCGCCGCTGGCGACCGTGCTGGCCATGACCGACGACTTCGACGCCGCGGTGCTCACGGCGAAGAACGACCGGGAGGTGGTCCCGGCGAAGCTGCGCGCCAAGCAGGTAGCCGAATGGGACGAGATCGCCACCCGGGCGCAGACCGCCATGGGCCTTATCGAGCGCGACATGCTGCTGCTCACCACCCCCGACGCCGACGAGCTCGACTACGCCTACCAGCGGCTCAAGGCCCTGCACTCCGAGGCATTCGGTTGGAACGCCCCGGACGTGACCGGCTTGGAACGCCTCGGCACCACCCGGATGCGCCAGTACGTGCGGGCCTGGATCAACGAGTGGGACCTCGTCCGGATCGACCCCTCCTATTACCCGCGCACCGAGGTCGCTCCCATCACCTTCAGCTACGCCGAGCAGCCCGATCTCGACGTCAACGACGAGCCTGCGGGCCATTGATGCACGCACATGCTAGCATGCATGTGTGCGGACCACGGTAGAGATCAGCGACGGGCAGCACCGCGCGCTGAGCGTGCTGGCGCAGCAGCGGGGCCTACGCGGGTTCTCTCAACTCGTCCAGGAGGCGCTTGACTCCTATCTCAGCGACCTCGGCCAGGACGAGATCGCCATGCTGCTGGATCTCGAGGGCACGCTCGACGAGCAGCAGGAGCACGAACTGCGAGCCAGGATCGAGGCAGCGAGAGCGACATGGCGGGCCTCGTAGTCGTCGACACCGATCTGGTCATCGACTTCCTTCGCGGCCGCGGTCCCGGTGCGCAGCTGACCCGCCGTCTCGTCATCGAGCGTCGGCTGCGCTTGACCGCCGTCACTGGCTTCGAGCTACGGGTCGGCGCAGACTTCCTCGCTCGCCGGGATCAAATCCTGGGATTGTTCCAGTCCCGGACTGTGCCACTCGATCTGGCATCCGCCCTCCGAGGCGGCGAGGTGGCGTCCGCCCTGCGGGCAAGTGGGACCAGCATCGGCTTCGCGGACTGCATGCAGGCCGGCATCTGCCTGCGGTACGGCCTGCCGCTCGCGACGCGGAACCGGAAGCACTTCGAACGGGTCGAGGGTTTGCAGCTCATCGACGTCGAGGCCGCCTGACGGATGCGCGGCTTCACTGGTCGATGGCGTAGACGATCTCGACCATGACGGTGAGGTCCTGGGTACCGGGCTCGATGGGGACGGGCGCAGCCGCCGCTGGTGCACGCTCGCCGCCGAATGGGCTCGGCGGGTTGACTGCCGCCTCGGTGATCGAGCGGATCCGGCCCAGCTTCACTCCGGCCGCGTCGGCGATCTGCTTGGCATGTGCCTGCGCCTGCCGCACCGCATCCGCCCGGGCCTGGGCACGCGACGCGCTGTCGTCACCGATCGAAAAGCTGAGTTGTTGCACCCGCACAGCGTCGCCCACCGCCTCCCCGGCGGCGTCGATGATGCCGCCGGCGGCGCCGATGTCATGCAGCGTGACCGTGACCTGGTTGGTCACCTCGTAACCGGTGATCCGCCCCGTCGCAGGGTCGGACGTCGGGCTGACCGAAAGCTGGCTGGTCTTCAGGTCCGCTGCTGCGACTCCCCTGCTCTTCAACAGGTTGATCAGCGCGGCCGCCTTTTCGGTATTGGCGTCAAGGGCGCCCTTCGCGCTCTGGCCCCGGGTCTGGACCCCGATCACGACGGTGACGGTGTCCGGGGTCCTGGTGACCGTTCCCAGGCCGCGAGTAGTGATGCCGGCTGCCGATCCGGCGCCAGTCAACGTCGCCGCGGCCGGCTCGTTGCTCCCGGAACAACCGACCAGCGCGAGTGCGCCGAGTACGAGGACCGCCACACTGGACAAGCCGCGCTTCATCGAGATCTCCGTTCGACGATTGGTGCACCAAGGACGATCCGGAACACTGTACGACCGGGTCACCATCGGTTGATCACGGTTTGCGTGCCTACGGTGACACACGCTGTCGTCGTAGGCACATAAGCCGTGATCTTCCTGTCACTGGCCTGTCAGGTGCCGACATCGCGAGCGTCATGCTGGAAAAGACGGACCACTGCGGTTCGCGGCCAGGTTCGGTGCATGAGGATCACTTGGCCCGAACGGACCACCAGCGGGCGTCTTGGCGCCAGCAATCGACCATTGGTCGCAGTCGGGCGACGAGGATTCTCAGGTCTGAACGAAATGATGCTCCGCCTCCATAGGGTTCCGCGCCATGCGGACGCCACCCGGGTCTCTGTCGCAGCGGAGCCGGACGCGCGGATGCCGCTGCGTGAAGGAGCGTTTTCGCCGGCCGGCGTCACGAGATCGGGAACGGCGTAAGCGGAATAGTCGAGGAGGAGTGATGATCAAATCGGAGCATCTTGAGTCCAGCCTGCCAGAGCTCGACCACACGAATGACCCCCGGGGTGGGGCCATTGCCTGGGCGCTGCTGACGGTGATCGCGACTGTAGTCGTCAGCATCCTGCTGACAATGATGTAGGTGACTGGTCCCTGGATCCCGATGTGCTCGCGAAGTTGAGGACTTGAAGACGTAGCGCAGCAACGCTGGTCCTGAGTTCGCAATGCCGCGACTACGTAGGTGCCGTAGCCGGCAACTTCGAGCGAAAAGTTGCCGGCTACGGCACCTACGCACAGCGCGACAATCCTTTCCCGGACGTCACTGACAGTAGCGACGGGGCATGGACCGGACGCCATGGATTCGCGCCCCCACCAAACGATCTTTAGACGACCGTGACCAGGCAGCCGGGGGAGCATTACCAGGCTGTTACCAGTGGGAAAAGCTTGCGGAGGTGTGCTTCGGGCTGCCGGCCGAGCGTGTGACTATCGATGGCGTGGATGAGGTCACGTTCTCACCAGCGCGTGGTGGCCACAGGCGAACGGTGAGGAGCGACCGGTGACCGGCGAGGTGCACGGGATCGCGGCCCGGCGTGCCGCACGTCAGATGATCGCCGTCGCGGGTGGCCCGGATCTGTTGATCAAGACTCTCGGGCCGGCCCGGATCGAGTCCCCGCTGGCCGCGCTGCTCGACACCAGGCAGACCACCGAACACCACGTAGACGAGGGTGATCGGGTACTTCTCGATGACACGCTGAGCATGGTGCGGGCGCGTGGCGGTTCGGTCGGTGAGCTGCCCAGCTTCGAGCCGGCCGGACCGCGACGCAAGATCTTCTTCGACCCGTCGAAGACCCGGGCCGGCATCGTGACTTGCGGCGGCCTGTGCCCCGGTCTCAACGACGTCATCCGCGGCCTGGTCCGCAATCTGACGAACCACTACGGGGTGCGGCGCATAGTCGGCTTCCGCAACGGCTACCAGGGCTTCATTGCCTCCTACCGGTATGACGTGGTGGATTTGACACCGGAAAGCGTTCGCGACATCAACGTCGACGGCGGCACCGTGCTGGGCACGTCCCGCGGGCCGCAGGATCCGCACGAGATCGTCGACTGCCTGGAGCGACTCGGTATCAACATCCTGTTCGTGATCGGTGGCGACGGCACCATGCGCGGCGCGATGCAGATCGCGAACGTGATCGGCGAGCGCGGAACGCGGATCACGGTGCTCGGGGTGCCCAAAACGATCGACAACGACATTCCCTACCTGGACCAGAGCTTCGGGTTTCAGACCGCGTTCGCGCGTGCCGCCGAGTCGATCCACGCGGTCACCGTCGAGGCCAAGTCGACTCCGCACGGCGTTGGCCTGGTGAAGCTGATGGGCCGGCACTCGGGATTCATCGCCTGCTACGCCGCGCTGGCCCGTAACGACGCCGACGTGGTGCTCATCCCCGAGGTCGCGTTCCAGCTCGACGGGGACGGTGGCCTGCTGCACCACGTGCAGCGCCGAGTGCAGGACCGCGGATACGCCGTCGTGGTCGTCGCCGAGGGTGCTGGGCAGGAGATATCTCACAGCGAACAAGCCCCCGACGACGTCCCCAGCGACGCCTCAGGCAACACCGGGCTACGCGACGTCGGCGCGTTGCTGCGACGGCGATTCGCCGAGCACTTCGCCGCGGCCGGTATCGAGGCCAGCATCCGGTTCATCGACCCGAGCTACGCCATCCGGAGCGTCCCGGCCAACCCCTACGACAGCGTCTACTGCGTACGGCTCGCGCAGGCCGCGGTGCACGCCGCGATGTCGGGTCGCACCGAGATGGTCGTCGGCCGGTGGCGCCGGCGATTCGTGCACATCCCGATGGCGGCGGCCGTCAGCAAGCGCAACCAGGTGGACCCGCACGGTGATCTCTGGATGTCGGTACTGGAGGCCACCGGCCAGCCAGTGCGCTTCGGCGACTGACATGGTGGAGGTCAACGCTGGGTCATCGATGTGTACTGCCGCTCGGTGTGCCCGGTGTAGACCTGCCGGGGCCTGCCGATCTTGGTTTCCGGATCGTTGATGAGCTCGCGCCAGTGCGCGATCCAGCCCGGCAACCGCCCCAGCGCGAAGAGCACGGTGAACATCCTGGTTGGGAAGCCAATCGCCCGGTAGATCACACCGGTGTAGAAGTCGACGTTGGGGTAGAGCTTGCGCTCGATGAAGTAGTCGTCGGCCAGTGCCTTCTCCTCCAGCGCCAGGGCGATTTCGACCAGCGGGTCGTTGACTCCCAGCTTGCGCAGTACCTCGTCCGCCGTCTTCTTGACGATCTCGGCTCGGGGGTCGAAGTTCTTGTAGACCCGATGCCCGAAGCCCATCAACCGCACACCGTGGTCGTGGCTTTTCACCTTCTCGACGAAGGCGTCTACGTCACCCCCGTCGGCGCGGATGCCTTCGAGCATCTCCGGCACCGACTGGTTCGCCCCGCCATGCAGCGGCCCGAACAGCGCATTGATCCCCGCCGAGATCGACGCGAACAGGTTGGCTTGTGAGGAGCCGACCATCCGCACCGTGGATGTGGAGGTGTTCTGCTCGTGGTCGGCGTAGAGGATGAGCAACAGGTCCAGCGCGTCGGCCACCACCGGGTCGACGTCGAAGGGTTCCGTGGGCAGCCCGAAGGTCATCCATAGGAAATTGTGCACCAGGCCCAGCGAGTTGTCCGGGTAGAGAAACGGCCGGCCGATCGACTTCTTGTAGGCATAAGCGGCGATGGTGGGCAACTTGGCCAGCAGCCGCACCGTGGAGATCTCCACCTGGTCGTGGTCGAACGGGTTGAGGCTGTCCTGGTAGAACGTCGACAGCGCGGATACCGCGCTGGCCAGCACCGGCATCGGATGGGCCTCATGGGGAAAGCCGTCGAAGAAGCGCCGGAGATCCTCGTGCACCAAGGTGTGAACACGGATCGCCTCGGTGAAGCTCGCCAGCTGCCCGCTGGTCGGCAGGTCCCCGTAGATCAGCAGGTAGCTGGTCTCCAGGAACGTCGAGTGCTCGGCGAGCTGGCCGATCGGGTACCCGCGGTAGCGCAGCACGCCCGCGTCGCCGTCAATGTAGGTGATCGCCGACGTGCACCCGGCGGTGTT
>QHBZ01000016.1 GCA_003244055.1 Pseudonocardiales bacterium
CGACGAGATCACCACCATTAAGCAGCGGCGTGGCGCCAGCGCTTACGAGACCGCCCGTACACGATTCAACAACTGCCCTCCGCTCCTGCGCCTTGGGCGCCTCACCGAGGCCGGCCACCTCCTGCACGACTGCCAGGACATATTTGAGACTGAAAACGACATAGCAGGGCTCGGAAAGGTTTTTGGTGCTCGCGCTGAACTGGAAGATCAGCGAGGTCACCTTCAGGAAGCCATCGAGTGCGGACGCACCGCGCAACGCCTCATATATGTCCACCGCGAGCCGCGCGACGTCGCGGTATCGCACCACAATCTTGCCAACTACCTGTCCCATGGCGTCGGGAATCCCGCTGAGCATCGCGCCCACCGCCTCGCGGCTACACTCCTCTTTCGCCTCGCCGGCGACACCCACCGTCTCACCGGCGCGCTCTACTTGCTCGCCGCCAGCCTTCGCCGCGATCCTCATGGTCCCGATGTTCTGACACTGCCCACGACTTTGCTCGAGGTCGTCCATCTGGTAGACGCGGGCGAAGGTGTCCACTTCGGTGACCTGGTGGCCACCGTGTGCCCCGATCCCGACACCGCTGCCCGTGCCCTGGCCGATCTGCTAGTGACCGCCGCGGACCTTCCCGACCAACCACCGGAGGCCACCGTCGAACGCCTCCTCACGGACTGGGACCCGATCATCACCTCCGTCGCCACCGCGGCCGCCACCGATCACACGCCGACCGAACTCACGGACGCCCTCGACCACCACGGCGCCACCACCGACTGGGCCACTCTGGTCGCCGCGCTACGTCGGGTACTGGCCGGCGAGCGCGACCGCGAGCGACTCCTCGTCGGCCTCGACGACGTGGACGCCGCGATCGTCACCGCCACCCTCGACCGGCTCCCCACCGACCCGAGGCAGGAACTCATGACCAGCGCCGCCACGCTCGACGCGCTCACCGACCACCAGGCCGTCCGTGTCCTGGCTGTCGTCGTCGACCACCACGCCCCCTGCCGGACCCCGCCCGGCTCCGGGAACTCGACGCTGCCCTGGCCCACGCCATCGACGACCCCGACCTGCAGCCCTACCACCGGCCCGGCGCGCCACCACCCAGTGACGGTGATCTCGTCCGGGCCACCCTCACCCACCTCGCCGCCTCCCGCCCCGACCTCGCCCCGGTGATCAACCGAGCCGTGCATTTGGCCGAGGAGACCACGCGCTTCGAGCCCGCCACACTGGCCGTCGGCGGCCTGGTCCTACTCGCCTTGCAAACCGAGATCAAGATCAACCGAAATACGGCCGGTGAATGGCGATTCCAGCTGCATAAGAAAGCCCTGCGCGATTCCACGCTCGGGCGGCTTATCGGGCAGCTACTCGGCATGTACACCAGCCCGCCACAAAAGTAACCATGGGGTCTTGCGGCTCCCACTGGTCCGGTTGCCTGAGAGCCCAGTGCCGTCGGCGAAATCCGCCGAGAAAACTTTTCTCCAGACGGCTGTAAAGGCCCGGAATTGTCAGACCTGGTTCGTAGAATTAGGGCATGACAGTGCGGCAGCTGCTCCCGGAGGGTCTGGCCGAGATGGCCCCAGGCCCGCACCTGGATGCGGCGCTGGCCGGACTGGATCTTCGAGCGTTGGCTGGGTCGGATCTGGTCGAGATGCTGCAAGCCCGGGCCCGGCAGTTGGCACACGAGCAGGCCCAGCTGTTGGCGGTGATGGCCGAGATCGGCTGGTGTGATCCGAATGCCGAGCCGGATGAGGCGGCGCGGCTGGCGCAACTGCCCCGCGAAGACGAGCCCCTGGTGTCAGCGTCAGATGAGATCCGGGCGGCGCTGGCCTGGACCCGCAACGCCGCTTACCGGGAGTACCACTTCGCTCAGTCCCTGCTCGGTCGGCTGCCCGCGGTGTTCACCGCCCTGGACACCGGTCAGATCTGCCGCAGCAAGGCGTGGCTGTTCACGGAGTTGTGTGCGGAGCTGACCGAGGCGCAGGCTCAGACGGTGGCCGAGCGACTGCTGCCGCACGCGGGACGGTTGACCACCGGAGAGTTGGCGGCACGGATCAAGAAGCTGGCGATGGCATTGGATCCCGAATGGGCCGCCCGCCGGTATGCCGCCGCAGTGCGGGACCGGGACGTGATCGGGTACCTCGACGAGGACGGCACCGCAACCGTAACCGGCCGGCGGCTTCCCGCGGAACAGGCCGCGGCGGCGTGCGCCCGGATCGAGGACCTCGCGAAGGCCGCGAAGCGGGCGGGGCATCCGGGGCGGATCGGGCCACTGCGGGCCGACATCTACATCGGGCTGCTGGATGGGCGCTGGACCCGTCACAGCCGCGACGAAATCATCACCGACCTGCTCACCCAGGCCACTCCACCCGACCAGCCCACCCCCGGCCAGCCCACCCCAGACGACAGTCTTGTCGGCGAGGGGGCATCAGCCAACGGTGCCCCGACGACCAATGATGACCCGAAGGCTGGCGATGCCCCGGAGGCTGGCAGTGACCCTGGGGCGGCACGGGCAGCCAGTGGTGACGCCGCCACCGACGCGGCGGCCGAAACCGACACCCTCGCTGAGGACGCCGCTACTGCCGGAAAGGCTGGAGAGAGTGCCCGGTCCTGCGCCCTGGATGACCGGGTGGGCGTCGAGCTGCGGGTGGGATTGTCGACCCTGCTCGGGCGCGACCGCCACCCCGGGGAGATTCCCGGGTGGGGCACTGTCACGGCAGAGACTGCCTTTGCACTGGCAGCGGCCCAGCACCGCGCCGAGTGGCGCTACGCGATCACCGATTCGGAGGGGCGGCTGATCCTGGGCGGGATCACTCGCCGCCGCCCAAGCGCACCGGCAGGCGACAGTGGCATCGGCGTCAGGCGTCCCTCCACGGATCGGGAGCCGATCCAAGGTGGGATCGTGGAGCTGCACATCCCGGCCACCCTGCTCACCCAACTCGCCGCGCACCCCGAGACATGCGGGCCATGGACCGCGGTGGTCGGTGACATCGCCACCCAGTACCGCACTTCCACCACCGACGCTCCGGATGATGCGGGCGGCACTGGGAAACAGGACCCGTTCGCCCGGTTCGCCGGGGCGGTGCTGCGCCGCCATGTCCAGATCCGGGACCGGACCTGCGGCTACCCGGGGTGCCGCTGCTCGGCCCGGCACGCCGACCTGGATCACACCCTCGACCACGGTCGCGGCGGGGTGACCACCGAGGCCAACTCCGGCCCGCTTTGTCGACATGATCATCTCCTGAAACACGAAGGTGGGTGGCGGCTGCGCCAGCCCGAGCCTGGGCATTTTGTCTGGACCAGCCCACTCGGGCGGGTTTATCACACCCGGCCCCAACCGATCACCACCGATCTACCCGACCCGCTACCAAGGTCGGAGTACCTCGACGCCCAGCCCCCCACCACCCACGACGAGCACGAACCGATCTTCTACCGTCCCCCACCCCGACCAGACCCGCCACCCGCATCGGTGCCGACGCCCCCCGGCGACCCGGACGAACCCGCGCCCTTCTAATTTCCCCCAGGGGAGATATCAGTAGTAGTGTTGATGTCATGAGTGTGGGCGCGTACGACCAGGTCCCTTTCACTGAGTTGCTGCGGGAACCGTCCGCCACGGCGGGGCGTCTGCACGACACCCGCCGCCTTCGCCTGCGCCGCCGCGACGCCGAGGACTTGGTGCTGCAAAGCGCGGAACGCGCGGCACGAGAAGACGAGGTCATCGACGTGTCCGCGCGGCTTCTCACTGGGTTCGTGCACGACCCGGACGGAGCGTTGATCCTGCGCCGCATCCTGCCTCAGGCCCTGCCGTGGGTAACCTTCCTGCCGACCGAGGCTGTCGATGAGCTCGTGGAGGAGCTGGTGACGACACTGCGGGCTGCGGTGTCGATCGACAACCTGTGGCCAGTCTCGCAACTGCTGGTTGAGTGGCGGCACACCGCCGAGATCTACGTCGATCCCCTGCTGCATGCCGCAGCAACACGCGTGCTCGGCGATGACGGCGGTCCGGTCCCGGTCCCGGAAGCGCCGGAGAGCGTGGAGTGAGCCCCAAACGGGGAGATCGGGCTGCGCCACCGCCCAGACAGGGCGAGTATGACATCCGGTTCGCGGATAACCAGGTAGCCGCCGGTTGGGAACAGCTGTGCGCTCAGACCGCGGGTAACACCCGTCGAGCCTGGGAAGCGATCACGACCGATCCACGACCCAAGCCTTCTAGCGAACGTCACCACCAGCTCAAGCACACTCTTGCGACTCGCGCCTACCGGGGCCGGATATTGGAACAGTGGCAATACGAGGTGACCGGCGGCGGACGGATCTGGTACCTGGTAGACGATGCCACCCGCACGGTGTGGCTCACCTACGCGGGAACCGGGCATCCCAAGGCAACCGACTAAGCATGACCCGGGCTGATCTCGCCACAATTCTGTTACATTCGGGTGTGTATTGAAACACGCCGATGTTCTGGATGCAACAGATCGGAAATAGTAACCCCCTGTACTGAACATGGTACTCAGGAAAGGGGTTGCAAGCATGAAGCTGAGCGCTGAGGCCCCACCTGAGGGCGACGGCGACCTTGAGGGCGTGCACCACTCGGTGGTGATTGTCGGCGGTGGGCAAGCCGGCCTGTCCATGAGTTACTGTCTGACTCAACGCGGCGTCGAGCACCTCGTCCTGGAGCGCGATCGGGTCGGTCATGAGTGGCGCGACCGGCGATGGGACTCGTTTTGCCTGGTCACCCCCAATTGGCAGTGTCAACTACCGGGCTTCCCGTACGCCGGAGATGATCCGGACGGTTTCATGGTGCGCGACGACATTGTTCGCTATATCGAGGAATATGCGAGGTCCTTCGACCCACCGGTCATTGAAGGGGTCGCGGCTACCTGCTTGCGCCGCGATCGAAAGGGCCGGTACCTGGTCGGTACCAGCCGCGGCGAGCTGATAGCCGATCAGGTCGTACTGGCCACCGGCCCGTACCAGGTGCCGCTGATCCCCCGGCTGGCCGACCGGCTGCCGGGCGAGCTGACGCAGATCCACTCGTCGCAGTACCGCGGTCCCGACCAGCTGCCGCCGGGCGAGGTGCTGGTGATCGGTACCGGCCAGTCCGGCTGCCAGATCGCCGAGGATCTGCACCTGGCCGGCCGTCAGGTGCATCTCGCGGTGGGTAGCGCACCACGAGTGGCCCGGTTCTACCGCGGCCGTGACGTGGTGGCCTGGCTCGACGCGCTGGGTTACTACCGCAAGGCGGTCGACGAGTTCGCTGATGTCGACGCGGTGCGCTTCCGGGTGAACCATTACGTCACCGGGCGCGACGGCGGGCGGGACATCGACCTGCGCGCGTTCGCCCGCGACGGCATGCGGCTCTACGGGCGCCTGACCGGGGTGACCGGCACCGCCGTGCGGTTCGCGCCGGATCTGGGCAAGAACCTCGATCATGCCGACGCGGTGGCGGAAAGCATCAAGGATTCCGTTGACAGCTATATCGACACGATGGGCATCGACGCCGCGCCCGAACCGCGCTATACGCCGGTGTGGAAACCCGAGCGAGAACCCACCCAGTTGCATCTCGGCGACACCGGGATCACCTCGGTGATCTGGAGCACCGGGTTCGGTCGAGACGATCGGTGGATCGAGGTTCCGGTGTTCGACGGCCGTGGCTACCCCACGCATGACCGGGGCGTCACGATCAGCCCAGGCTTGCATTTTCTCGGGCTGCCCTGGCAACACACCTGGGGCTCGGGCCGGCTGTCCGGGGTAGCTGACGACGCGGCGTACCTGGCTGACCGCATCGTCACGGGCGCTGCGTCCGATCACCTGTTCCGATGGATCGCGGGCACCTCTACCAGCACTTATCCCCGGGACGACGAGTGGGTCGCCCCCCGCACGGTGGCATGACGTCATGCTTGTGAATCGCGTCTTCGACGCTCACCGCCATCTGGGAGTACTGCCGGCATTCCCGTTCTACGGTGGTCCAGCGGTGCACCCCGATACGACCGCCAGAGCCACCATTGCCGAGCTGATCTCAGATCTGGACGCCGAGGGCACGGAGCGGGCGCTGGTCATCCCGAATTACGGCGTGCCGGATCCGGACATCGCCTTCTCGTTCAACGAGCTGGTCGTCGAGGCAGCTCAGACCGACGACCGGATCAGCGCGGCGCTGTGGGTCTCGCCCAAGCCCGCCGACGCCGACCGGACGGCGAAGGCGCTGGCGCTGGCCGGTGAGCCCGGGGTGCGGGCGCTGAAGATGAGTTTCCTGCTCGGTGGCCGGGTGACCGACCCGCAGTGCACACCGCAGCTCGACGAGATCTTCGACGTCGCCCGGGAACGCGATCTCGTGGTGCACGTGCACACCTCCCCCGGCGGGAGCTCGGACATCGACGAGGTAGGCCGACTCGTCGAGTCCTACGGGGACACGGTCGCGATCCACCTGGTGCACTTCGGCGGCGGAATGAGCGGCCATATCAAGTTGGCCGGCGCACGGTTCTTCGACTGGATCGCCGCCGGCAAGCGGGTCTACACCGATCTGTCCTGGTCAATCGGATTCGCCCCCAGCTGGCTGGTTCGCGAGATCGACCGGCGCGGACTGGGTCACGACCGGATCTTGTTCGCCAGCGACCAGCCCTGGGGGGATTTCGCCGGTGAGCTGGCGAAGCTGCGCGCGGCCACCGGCGACGGAGAGCTGGCCGGTCGAGTTTTCTCCGGCACGTTCGAAGCGCTCTACGGATGAACCACAAAAATGAGGAGGAGTCACATGACCGCCATGACCGACGTCGAGAAGCAAAGTCTTGACGAGATCCCGCACCCATCTCTGCCGGAGGGGTCGAGCATTTATGGTGGGACCAAGGTCTTCCCGGACTACCAGGCCGAAAACGGCGAAACGTACTTCACGCTGGTGCACGGGATCGCGCACGAATCTTCGGTCAGTTTCGTGGCGATCCTGCAGGCGACGAGGGCGCAGCGGAAGGGCTTCGAGTCGGCGATCTACTTTTACGGTCCCGGCTCGCTGAACTGTTTGGCCACTCGCGGGTTCCCCACCACGGGGAACTCCGCATTTCCCGGCGAGCACAACATCAATGACTCGCTCAAGACGTTCCTCAAGGAGGGTGGCAAGGTGTATTGTTGCCGCTTCGGCCTCTCGCTGCACGGCGCTCGCGAGGAGGACCTTCTCGAGGGCGTGATACCGACACATCCCCTGGATGTGCAGGACGCTTTGATTCATTACGCTCGAAAGGGCGCGATCATCAATTCCACCTACATGTTCTAGTACTACAGGGCCTAGGAGGCGGCGGTGGGCGTTGGCACCGGCATTACAACCGAAAGGCTGTCGACTCGGGTTGATATCGCGTTGCGGGGGGTGCGGATGGACGCGCCGGTCCGGCGGTCGGACGGGGCCGGACCCAGCGATGACGGTCACGTGCTCGTCGACGGTGCCAATGCTGCGCTGCCCCGCAATCCGGACAGTCCCTACCGGCTGCACGACGGCCGGATCTTCCTGGGTGAGCTGGACACCGGGCTGTCGTTGCAGGTCGTCGCGCGGCCCAGGTTCTACGATCTGACCACCGCCGACGGCGTGCCCTACGAACAGATCGCCCGGCTACACGGCGCCGACGTGCTGGCCACCACAGTGGTGCAGACCTGCATCCGATATGCCGAGGAGCAGCGCTGCCGGTTCTGCACGATCGAGGAGTCGCTGCGAGCCGGCGCCACCATCGCCGCCAAGACTCCCCCCCAGCTGGCAGAGGTGGTGCAGGCGGCGGTCGCGCTGGACGGGATCCGGCAGATGGTGATGACGACCGGCACCACGGCCGGCCCGGATCGCGGCGCCCGCTACCTGGTGCGCTGCGTGCGGGCGGTGCTGGAGGCCGTGCCTGGGCTGCCCATCCAGGTACAGATCGAGCCGCCGGGAGACCTCACGGTGCTGCGCCAGCTTCGCGAGGCGGGGGCGACCGCGATCGGGATCCACGTCGAGTCACTCGACGACGAGGTACGCAGGCGGTGGATGCCCGGCAAGGGATCGGTGCCGATGGCCGAGTATGAGGCCGCGTGGGACGAGGCCGTGCGGGTGTTCGGCCACAACCGGGTGTCGACCTACCTGCTGGTAGGGCTGGGCGAAGACCCCGACGAGCTGGTCGCAGGGGCAAGCCGGCTGATCGAGCGCGGCGTGTACCCGTTCGTGGTGCCGTTCCGTCCAATGGCCGGCACGCTCGCCCGCCGGGACGGCATCGGCACGCCACCCGCCCGCCTAGTCCGTGACGTCACCGAACGGGTCGCCACGATGCTGCGCGAGGCCGGCATGACCGGCGCCGACCAGCAAGCCGGCTGCGCCGCGTGCGGGGCGTGCGGGGCCCTGTCCGCAGCGGGGGCATGACCATGGACACGGCCGTGGCCTACCGCAGCTCCCACGGCCTGGGTGAGGCGCTGCTGGGCCAACCCGCCCGCCGACCGGACCTCCGGATCGAACCGGCCGCTGAACCGGTAACCCTGGCTGCCTACCACCGGCTGCGAACTCGGGTGTTCGTTCACCAGCAGGGGTTGTTCACTGATCACGACCACGACGACCGCGATGACGACCCGCGCACCCTGGTTCTGGTGGCCCGCAACCCAGAGGGCGCCGTGCTCGGCGGTGTGCGGCTCGGCCCGGTTTACGACGGGCCCGACCTGGGCTGGTGGTTCGGCGGCCGCCTCGTGGTGGACCCGGACTGCCCGATCCGAGGCGTCGGCGGAGCACTCGTCCGGGCCGCCTGCGCGCATGCGGAGAGTGCCGGGGTGCTGCGTTTCGAAGCCACCGTGCAGGCGCGCAACGAGGTGCTCTTCAGCCGGCTCGGCTGGACTTCGGTGCGGCCGGCGACCGTGGCCGGCACCCCACACCTGCTGATGCGCTGGCCGATCGACCGGATCGCCGCGCTGGTCTCGGCCACCAAGTGTGAGCTGGGCGGGTTGCTTTCCGGCCTGGTCGCGGGTGGAGCCGGTTACCTGGGAGACGATGGTGCGCCGGTGCCAGGCAGCGACCTAGTGGCGGCGTGCGACGCGATCCTGCCGTCGATGGTGGAACGCGACCCGGAGTGGGCCGGGTGGTGCTCGGTGCTGGTCAACGTCAATGACCTGGCCGCCATGGGGGCGACACCGGTAGGCGTGCTCGACGCGCTGGGGGCGCGGGACCGCTCGTTCGCCAGCCGGGTGCTGGCCGGATTGCGCCGCGCCAGCCAGGCCTATGACGCTCCCGTGCTCGGCGGCCACACCCAGCTCGGTGTGCCCGCCGCGCTGTCGGTCACCGCGTTGGGTCGCGCGGCGCACCCGATCCGGGGCGGTGGTGGCCGTCCGGGTCACCGCATCCGGCTCACCGCGGACACCGCGGGCGGGTGGCGGCCTGGCTATGCCGGTCGTCAGTGGGACTCCAGCTCGCACCGCCGGACTCCTGAGCTGCGCGCGATGCTCGGTTCGGTGGCCATGGCCCGCCCGGCGGCCGCCAAGGACGTGTCGATGGCGGGGTTGGCCGGCACCCTGGGCATGCTCGCCGAAGCCAGCGGCTGCCGGGCCGTGCTGGACGTCACCGCGGTGCCCAGGCCGGCAGAGGCCACCGTCGGCGACTGGTTCACCTGCTTCCCCGGGTTCGGGATGCTCACCGCCGACGAGGCGCACCGCCCGCCGCCACCGGCCGGTCCCGCGATCAGCGCGGACTGCGGTGAGCTGGTGGCCGGCCGCGGCGTGACGCTGCGCTGGCCGGACGGGGAGCTGACGGACGTGATCACCGACGCGGTGACCGGATTGGGAATGGCATGAGCCCGCTTAGGATGGCCGCCGCGGCGGCGAGCTTCGACCGGGACCTCGAAGCCGACTTCACCCGGATCGAGCAGCTCATCGGCACCGCCCGGGCTGACGAGGTGCGCCTGCTCGTCCTGCCCGAAGCCGCGCTGGGTGGATACCTGGCCGACCTCAACGGCGCGGCGGGGACGCCGCCACCGCTGTCCGCGGACGGCCCGGAGATCCTCCGGTTGGCCCGGCTCGCCGGGGACATGGTCGTCGCCGTCGGTTACTGCGAGGCGGCGCCAGATGGCGCAGGTCAGCTGTTCAACAGCGCGGTCTGCGTGACCGGTGACGGGGTGCTGGGCCATCATCGTAAGGTGCACCAGCCGCTTCGTGAGGACGCCGGCTACTCCGCGGGCGGCCGCTTCGCCGCCTTCGACACGCCGGTGGGCCGACTGGGCATGATGATCTGCTACGACAAGGCGTTCCCCGAGTCGGCCCGGGCGCTGGCGCTGGACGGGGCCGAGATCGTGATGTGCCTGTCCGCGTGGCCGGCCAGCCGCACCCAGGTGGCGCCGAACCTGCATCAGGACCGCTGGAAGCGCCGGTTCGACCTGTTCGACCGAGCCCGAGCGCTGGAGAACCAGATCATCTGGCTGTCGGCCAACCAGTCCGGCCGGTTCGGGTCGCTCCGGTTCGTCGCGAGCGCCAAAGTCGTCGACCCCGGCGGTGACGTCCTGGCCGACACCGGCGTCCGAGCCGGGCTCGCGATCGCCGAGCTGGACGTCCAGGATGCGCTGGCGACGGCCCGCCGGTCGATGGCCCACCTGCGCGACCGCCGCCCAGACGCCTACGCCGTCGGCCCGACCGCGGGCCGTCCTGCTCCCGAGCTCAACAGCAGCGCTGTCCAGCGACAGTCGAACGGCTCTGCTGTTGAGTTCGGGAGGGTAGGAGCACCCGGTCCCGATCCGCACCCGTGCTGAGATGGGTGCGATCCGGGTCGGTGCGGTGGCTGCGAAGTTCGGTCGTGATCTCGACTCCGATCTGCAGCGGATCGCGACGCTAATCGAGCACGCCCGGCGGTCGGGAGTGTCACTGCTGGTACTTCCCGATGCAGCTCTCGGCGGCTATCTCGGCGACTTGCACAAGCCCGATCCGACCGCGTTGCCGCCCGCGCTCGAGCTCGACGATCCGCACGTCCGCAAGGTCGTGGCGCTGGCCGCGGAGATGGTGGTGTGCTTCGGTTTCTGTGAAGCGCAGGGGGATCAGCGCTACAACACCGCGCTGTGCGTGCACGGCGACGGGGTGCTGGGAATCCATCGCAAGGTGCACCAACCCGCCGGGGAGTCTCTCGCCTATTCGGCGGGTGAGCGCTTCTCCGCATTCGATACCCCGGTGGGGCGAATCGGCATGTTGATCGATTACGACAAGACGTTCCCGGAATCGGCCCGCACCCTCACCTTGGCCGGCGCTGAGGTGCTGGCCTGCCTATCAGCCTGGCCGACCAGCCTCACCAACCGCGCGCCGCGGATGGCCCAAGACCGCCAGGCCCGGCTGTTCGACCTCTACGACCAGGCCAGAGCGGCGGAGAATCAGGTTGTGCTGATCTCCGCCAACCAGACCGGTGTGCTGGGCGAACTGCGCTTCCTCGGGCAGGCGAAGGTGGTCGGCCCCGGCGGCGAGATCCTGGCCCGCACCTGGGCCAAAGCCGGTATCGCGACAGCCGAGCTGGACATCGCGGCCGAGATCGCCAAGGCTCGTCGAGTGCTGCGGCACCTCGACGAGCGCAAGCCCGGCGTCTACCGGGTCTAACCTGATGAGGCAACTGTCGATTGCGCTGCTCACCTACTCCACGAAACCGCGGGGCAGCGTGGTGCACACGCTCGCCCTGGCCGAGGCACTCGCCGAAGCAGGCCAGCGGGTGACGGTGTGGACGCTGGGCCGCGGCGGGGACAGCAGGTTCTTCCGACCCGCCGACCCCCGGGTAGAACTGCGGATCGCGCCGTTTCCCGACATCCCCGGGGAAGAGTTCGGGCCCCGGATCCTGCGGTCCATCCAGGTGCTGCGGGATGCTTTCGACCCGACTGGCTGTGACGTGGTGCATACGCAGGACTGCATCAGCGCCAATGCCGTGGACCGGTGCATCCGCACCGTGCACCACATCGACCACTTCAACACCCCCGAGCTGGCTGCCTGCCACGAGCGCGCCATCGTCAACCCCTACGCGCATGTCTGTGTCTCCGCCGCGGTCGCCGGCGAGTTGCTTGACGGTTGGCGGATCGCGGCGACGGTGATCCCGAACGGCGTGGACGCGCAACGGTTCTCCGACGCGGCCGGCCCGTCTGGCGCCGCCGCTCGGGCCGCGTGGCGGTCGCGCCTGGGTCGTTACGTGCTGACCGTCGGCGGGATCGAACCCCGCAAGGGATCACTGGAGCTGCTGGAGGCCTACGCGCTGCTGCGCGCCCGGATGCCCGACGTGCAGCTGGTGATCGCCGGTGGGGAGACCCTGTTCGACTATCAGGACTACCGGGCCCGTTGGGAGAAACGGGCCGCTGACCTCGGCGTCGAGCCGGTGGTGCTCGGACCGGTGGACCACGACGCGCTGCCCCCGCTGGTGGCCGCCGCGGGGGTGTTCGCCTTCCCGTCGACCAGGGAGGGCTTCGGGCTGGCCGCGATGGAAGCCCTGGGCGCCGGGATCCCATTGGTCGTGTCGAACCTGCCGGTGTTTCGCGAGATCTTCACCGGCGTCGCCCGCTTCGCCGCCGACCCGGCCGAACTGGCCGTGCAGCTGGCCGCCGAGCTGGACGGCGACGCGGTGACCCCTGATGCCCGGGAAGCCGGCCGCTCGCTCGCCGCCCGCTACACCTGGTCAGCCGCCGCCCAACGCCACCTCGAGCTCTACCGGTGTCTTGGCTGACCCCCGGGTGCCTGATCGACCGCTGCGGGACGACAGCGGATAGCGGTCATCTTCCGGGCAAACCATAGACGTGATGAAATCGGGGAACGATTTTCGGATTGTTTCATCGGTATTGTTACGGCGTGGCGTATGGTGCACCCATGGAACGGATCGAAGCCGACCTACTAATTCCCGGTCGGGGACGTCCCGTTCAGGACGTGGTTGTTGTCCTCGACGGGACCACAATTCGGTATGCAGGGCCAACAGCTGCAGCGCCGTCCACGCCGAACGCGGCGGTTACCAAGGCGCCAGTCGTGATGCCCGGACTCTGGGACTGCCACGGTCACTTCCTTGGCGTTCGCAGTTTGGACCTCGCGCAGGTGCCGATGGAGTCGGAGGTGTTGCGAGCGGCGCGCGCTACGGTTGACTTGAGGGCGGCGCTCAACGCCGGTGTAACGACGGTGCGGGAGCTCGGCGGACTTGGAATCCATCTCGCTCAAGCAGTCAAAGAGGGAACGGTTGACGGCCCCTCGATCTACGCGGCCGGCGCGATGCTGTCCACAACTGGAGGTCACGGCGACTTCCATAAACTGCCACTTGCATGGGTCATTGACTTCTCCCATCGCGATGGCGAGATCCGTCTGGCCGATGGGGTCGACGAGTGCGTCCGCGCCACCCGAGAGCAGCTCCGACGGAACGCCAGACTGATCAAAGTGTGCGCCTCGGGGGGCGTGCTGTCCGAGGTCGATGATCCGATTCATCAACAGTTCACCGTCAAGGAGCTGCAGGCTATTGTCGAAGTCGCCGGGATGGCCGACCGGGTGGTCGCCGCCCACTGCCACGGCAAGCCTGGGATAATGGCGGCCCTCGAGGCCGGGGTGCGCACCATCGAGCACGGGACCTACCTTGATGACGAAGCGTGTGCGGCCATGCGCGAGGCTGGAGCGGTTCTGGTGCCGACTCGTACTGTGATTTCCGAGCTGCTGGGGAACGCTGCTGCTCCACCGTACGCGATGATCAAGCTCCGGGCGCTTGAGAAGACCCATGCCGCGGCCATCTCAATGGCCCACGACCGAGGCGTCACCATCGCGATGGGGACTGATGTCGCGCTGTCGGGACGCGATCTGCCAGCGTCATGGGGACGCAACGGTCTGGAACTACCGCTGCTGGTGCGTGCCGGCCTGAGCCCGTTGGAGGCGATTGAGGCGGCAACGGCGAACGGCCCACTCACCCTCGGCCCGCAGGCGCCGTCGTCCGGTCAGTTGGTCGAGGGCTGGGACGCGGACGTGATCACGGTGGACGCCAACCCGTTGGCCGACATCACGGTGCTGGCCGATCAACTGCACGTGACCGGAGTGTGGGTTCGCGGTCGCCGCGTCAAGGGTTGACCATAGTCTGGGAAACGAATCTCGTTCATTGTCGCGCTGAGTCCTTCAGTTCTTTTTTCGAGCGTTTCGGCTCGATGAGCGCGACTAGCAGGAGCGACACGAGGGCGATGACCGCTGATCCTACGATCGCGATCCTGTAGGACCCGAACTCTGTGAACACGACGGCACCGCCCTCGCTGCTGATCGCTGCGCCGAACTGGTGGGCTAGCCAGATTAGGCCGAGCGCCATACCTTTGGACTTGCTGTCGAAGATGTCGAGCGCGTAGAGGGTGGTCGCGATGACCGATCCCATGTAGCTGATCCCGAAGACGGCGGCAAATGTGAACGATCCGAATGCGTCCGGCACGGAGATCAGGGTGAGCAGGGCCAGGCCGCGCAGGGCATAGGCGCCACACAGCACGTAGCGTCCATGGAAACGGTCGCACAGGCGGCCAGCAACGATCGAGCCGACGATTTCCATCACGCCCAGGACGATCATCGCGCTACTGATGACGGTCGGACTGTCCTGGATTTCCTGCATGTGTGCGACGACATGTACGTCGATAAAACCCATGGTCACGCCACATCCGAAGAACGAGCCCGACAGAACCCAGAATCCTGGTGTCCGCAGCACGAGCGCGATCCGTCGGCTCATTGGCGCCACCGGCTCCGCGCTTATCTCCTGGGTGGGTGATGAAGAGGGTATAAGCAGGTGGGTCGCTAGGGCGAGGGGGACTAAGAAGGCCAAGCCCAGGGTTGCGAACACCACGCGCCAGCCGGTTTCTCGGCTGAGGATGATCCACGCTGGGGACAGCACGATGAATCCCAGGGCAGTGCCGTTGGTGAGGATGGAGTAGCCGAGACCCCGGCGCTCCGGAGGAAACAGCTCCTCGACCAGGACCCCGACCGGAATGTACGACACCGCCGCAAACGCAATTGCAGCCCCGACACCGTAGAGGACGGTGAAGAGTGCGTAGAGCGGAACGGCCGCGGAGGTCAGGAAGCAGCCGCCGGCGAGGACGAGGCCGGCGGTGATGGTGTCGCGGCCGCCGAAACGATCAGCCATCGCGCCGACCACCGGTGACATCAGGCCGTAGACGACCATGAAAACCGTCGGGCCGACCGCGAACGTCGCTCGGGAGATACCGAAGTAGTCGGCCATGGGGACGAAGTAGGCAGGGATGACGTTCTTTATGGAGGAAGTAAGGAAGATGACCAGGAAGCCCACTCCGATCGCGATCACCAAACCTGCCCGCGTCGTCCTTCCGAGCTGTTCGTGCGCCCGGTTCTGAGTAGCCACGGTCGGTGCGCTCTCCTCGATGTCACGGTCGCTCTGACCGGGGCGGGATTGAAGATAGAAGCGGGCACCTGTGAAGCGCCGTGCTACGGGCCGCGCAGCCTCCCCAAGTCTGTGCTTCTAGCCTCGCGCGGCTTATGGGCCGTGTGTGAGTGGCAGGATTGCCAGATGACGCTAGGATCGTGCCAATGCATCGAGTGGCCGTCCTTGCGCTGGCCGATGTCGTCGTATTCGACCTCGCGATCGCCGCACAGGTCTTCGATCACGATGACCAGCGTGATCATTACGCCGTCGAGGTTTGCGGGCTCGGGGCCGGGGCCGCTGTGCCGACGAGCACGGGTTTCCCGATCGTCCCTCCTGCGGGATTGGACGGGTTGAGGCGAGCAGATACCGTGATCGTGCCGGGTTACGAGCCCCACCTCGAGCCGCCGCCAAGGGCGGTCCTTGACGAGCTGCGTGCGGCCTCGGGGCGGGGCGCACGGGTCGTGTCGATCTGCACAGGAGCATTCGCGCTGGCTGCAGCCGGGCTGCTGGACGGTCGGCGAGCCACCACGCACTGGCATCACACCGCTGAGCTGGCTGACAACTACCCGCGGGTGCGTGTGGACCCTGATGTCCTCTACATCGATGACGGTTGCATCGCTACAAGCGCGGGTGTGGCCGCGGGTATCGATCTGTGCCTGCACCTGCTGCGCACTGACCGCGGCGCTGAGACCGCGACGCAGGTGGCGCGCCGACTCGTCGTCTCGCCGCACCGTAGCGGCGGCCAGGCTCAGCTCCTTGAACGACCGTTGCCCCCAAACGGGCGAAGCCTGGCCGACACCTGCCGATGGGCATGCGAGCACCTCGAAGACCCGCTTCAGGTCGCCGACCTGGCGCTCCATGCCGGCCACGCCCCGCGAACCTTTGTCCGTCTCTTCCGCGCGCAGACCGGCACCACGCCGATGCGGTGGCTCACTGCCCAACGAGTTCACGAAGCACGACGGCTGCTCGAAGGCAGCGACCGGACTATCGCCAACATTGCCCACCGGACCGGTCTCGGCACTGCCGCGAACCTGCGCACACACTTGGGTCGCGACACCATGACTACCCCCTCGGCCTACCGCCAGACCTTCCAGGGGCGATGACGAGGGCGGCCGCCGTCGCGTACGAGCAAGCTCCGCTGTCAGTCGGCGCGGGCCGGCTACCGCACGTGCTCCACCGAGTGCGCGGAACTCTTCGGCGACTACGCACTACGCTTCATTGCGGCCTGGAACGCCTGCTCTAGATCGAGGACCAAGTCGTCGGGGTCCTCGAAACCGATCGAAATGCGCAGCAGATTATCCGACACTCCCGCAGACCCTCGCTCCGCGGCTGACAAGCGCCCGTGTGTGGTCGTCGCCGGATGCGTGATCATAGTCTTTGTGTCGCGGATGTTTGTCGTGTTTGAGATCAGCTTCAGGGCATCCAGGAAACGCCACGCCTCGCGTCGGCCACCCCGTATCCGGAAGCTCAACAACCCTCCGTGCCCGGATTGTTGACTCGCAATCAGCTCGGACTGTGGATGATCACGCACTCCCGTATAGTAGATTTTGTCAACGGCGGGATGCCGCATGAGCCATCCGGCGAGCGTCGAGGCATTCCTCGTATGCTCCTGCATTCTGATGGGCAACGTCTCAAGGCTCTTCAAGAAAAGCCACGCGTTGTAAGGGCTCAGACTGGGGCCCACCGTACGCAGTACATCCCGGAGTTGTGCCACCAGGCCCTCGCGACCTGCAATGATCCCGCCTCCACATCGCCCCTGGCCATCGATGTACTTCCCCGCCGAGTGCACGATCAGGTTGGCACCCAGTTCGTGCGGACGTTGGTACACCGGTGTGCAGAGGGTGTTGTCGACGACCAGAAGGATCCCGTTCTCCCGGGCGATGGAGGACAGATCACGAATGTCAGCGACCTGCATCATGGGATTCGTCGGGCTTTCGACCACGATTAACTTCGTGTTGGACTGAACGAGGGAAATCCACTCGTCCCGGCCGGCGTTAACGTTGATGAATGTTGCGGCGACACCGAAGTTCCGCAGATAGGTGTTGAAGAGTCTGCTCGTGGTGCCGAACATTCCCTCTGCCAAGATCACGTGATCTCCAGGGTGCAGAAGGGCCAACGCGACCGTCATATAGCATGCCATCCCAGAGCTAGTCGCTACGGCGTCCCCGGTCCCCTCCATGGCTGCGACTCGTTGCTCGAACGCGCGGACTGTGGGGTTGGTGAACCGCACGTACACATTGCCAGGACGACGCCCCGCGAACTTCTCCGCAGCGTCCTCGGCATCGGAAAAGACGTAGCTCGACGTCAGAACCAGCGGCTCGCTGTGTTGGTCGGACACGTCCTGGTATTGGCCTGCCCTGACCGCTCGCGTGGCGAGACTATACCGCCTCCAGTCACGATCCATGGCTCCCCGATCTAGTTCCGTTTCGATTTGTAACTCTTGGGCGGCATTCGCAAAGTTCGGTTACGCTAGACGCCTGAGGTCACCGGCAGCTCCAGCGAGCCCTTCTGGAACTTCTGGTAAATACCTTCGTACATTCCGTAAAAGAGTTCGCACGTGTGCGAGACGGCAAAGAGCGCCTCCTCCTGGAGGTGGTCGTCCGTGCAGATGTCGGACACCAAGTCCAAGCCCTGCCGAACGTGTCCGACGTCTTCAATCTGGTGCACGGAAAAAAAGAGAAGGTCCTCGCTCCTCAGTCCGTAAACTCGTTCGAAGAGGACGTCACGCGACTCGGCTCCGAGTGTCTCAAGGTTCTGGCCCTCGCTGGCGATCGTGACAGCCGCCGCGCCAATGTGGTATTTTGCGGGATCCTTAACCGCCTCCATCCGGTAGTCGATTAGAGCTTGGGTAGCGGGCAGGCCCTTGGCAGCGTCACGCGTCTGGTCGTCTAGACCGAGGGCGAGGAGGAAATCCTGCATCAGCTTGACATGGTTTTTGGTCCCGGAGAGCCGCCCCGTCTCCTCCTCGTACATGAATCGTGAATTTTCGCAGGTGTACGAAAGTTTTTGCCAGTGTGACATGGGTGATTCACCGGGGGCGTTGATCCTCGCCATGTGGGATTGCTGGCTTTGCTAGTTTTCTGTCGCGGTCGCCGTGGGTCGATTTCCGGCCTTGACCCCGACTGCCCGAGTGCTTTCATCGAACGCCGCCGCGCCACGGAACTTCGGTATAATCTCCGCAGGCCCGGGCAGGCGTGGTTCCAACCTCAGGGGGAAGGCCGCCGTGTCGGTGGCGGTGCGGCGGACGAGGCGAAGAACTTTGGTGAACGACACCCGGTCGGGGTCGATGTCGGCCCCCGCGGCCTGGGTAGGCCCCATCAGCCAAGAGCGCCCGTGCTGCCTCCTGCACCCGTGTGCTGGAGGAAATAGGGTCTATCTGTATCAGCGTCGACCTGACCCGGCTCTTATAGGGGCGTGAGGACGACCGTGTCCTTGGCGATTCGTATTGAAACCGTGATTGGGGACTGTCATGGACGATGCCGACGGGGCTCCCCGCACGGCGGACTCTGGCTTGCGGGAAAGATCACCTGATGATGGTTCGGAGTTCACCCGAAGTGCGGTGGCGGAGGAACTCCTGCTCACGAGGTCGATGCTTGACTTCGGTGACGACTGGACCGACCTGCACGTTCGACGAAACGGATTGTCCCTACCGGAGGATATGCCATTCGATTCGTGCCGGGAGCTCGGATGTCGGGTCGCCCTTGTCGCGAATTGCTCCGCATGGTGGCTCGGTGACTGGCTCGTCTACGGCGAAGAGGCCTACGATGATCGTTACGAGCAGGCTATCGCTGACACTGAGTTGGGCTATCAGACCCTGCGGAACTATGCGTGGGTGGCGAGGAAGCTCCCCATGTCCCGTCGACGGGACACACTGAGCTTCGGTCACCACGCCGAAGTGGCCGCACTCCCCAACGAAGAGCAGGACGCGTGGTTGGCACGGGCCGAACAGTTGAGCTGGTCCTCCAACAAACTACGGCGAGCACTGCGGGCTGCCAAGGTGGCCAACCGCCGAGCATCCGGCGACGAGACATCGGCCCACACCAGGGCGCTGAAAATCGACGTGCCGTCCGAGCGACACGACCGATGGCAGTCTGCTGCCCAGCAGACGAACTGTTCTGTGGCTGATTGGATCATCGCGACACTGGACCGTGCCGCAAGCGAGGAACTGAATACTTAGGCAACCCCCTGGGTTGTCTCAGCACAGCTAGCAGCCAACGGGACCTGGCAAGGCCCGCGGCTAATGCAGCGCGTAGCAACTCTGACGTGATGTGGCCGGGGTCGTAGGCTCAGGCATCGTGAGCGCGCCCCAGATCACTCTTATCGCCAGGCTCACCACCTCCGCGCTGGATGCTCGCAGGGGTGTGGTCCGGCTGCATGCGGAGGTGCTCGACGCACTAGGCCTGCGGCAATGGGACGCAGTCCAGCTCACCGGAAATCGTCGCAGCGTCGCGCTGGCCGGAGCCGGGCAAAACGCCCGCGGCGTCGCGCTGCTCGATGACGTGACGCTGTCCAATCTGGGGCTGACCGATGGCGCCGAAGTGGTGATCGCACCGGTGGAGGTGTCGGCCGCCCGCTCGATCACCGTGACCGGGTCCGCGCTGGTCACTTGCTCGGTGAGCCCGGAGACGTTGCGCCTCGCGTTGGCGGGCAAGGTGCTCACCGCCGGAGACGCGGTCTCGCTGCTCCCGCACTACCTGACGCCGGGAGCGAACGCCGAGACGGTGCGCAGCCGGCTAGCCGTGGCGATCGGGGTGAGCTGGACTACCGAGCTGCTCACCGTCACGGCCACTGACCCGCCGGGGCCGGTCGCCCCGCATCCGTCCACTGTGGTCGCCTGGCGTGGCGGCTTGCGCACCGGGGACCCACCGGCGCAATCGCAGGTCCCCCGTCCAACGCCGGCGGTCGTCTCGTCGGCCGTGACCGACCTGGTGGGCGCCCAGGACGCCGCCCGGCGGTTGACCGAGTGGCTCGAGCTCTCCTTCCACCGGTCCGACCTGCTACGCAGCCTCGGTGCGAGCACCCGCCTCGGAGTGGCGGTGCGCGGCCCCGAGGGTGTCGGCAAGGCCACGATGGTGCACGCGGTAGCCCGGGACGTCGGTGCTCAGGTCGTCGAGCTGGCCGCGCCGAGCGTCGCGGCGTTGGCGCCCGATGTTGCCATCCAGCGGGTGCGCGACGCGGTGGCGGCGGCCTGCGAGTGGCACCCTAGCGTACTGTTGATCACTGACATCGAGACGCTGCTGCCGGCGACAACCCCGCCGCCGATGGCCACCACCGTCCTCGACGCGCTGGCGCTCGCGTTGGAACACGCCGTACTGGTGGTCACCACCGCGCACCCCGAGTCAGTGGATCCGCGGTTGCGCGCGCCGGAACTGATCGATCGCGAGCTGTCGCTGGGTCTGCCCGATGCCCGAACCCGCACGGAGCTGCTCCGGGTTCTGCTTTCCGCGATGCCGCTGGCCCCCGGTGTCGATCTCGCGGCCGTGAGTGAGCGCACCCCGGGTTTCGTTGCGGCTGATCTTGTAGCACTGCGCCGCGAGGCGGCGGTGCGCGCCGCGCTGCGCCACTCGTCAGCCACCGGCCCCAAGTCTGACCTCGTGGTCATGCAGCAGGATCTGCTCGGCGCGCTGGACACCGTGCGCCCGATCTCGATGTCCACCTCGAACACGGTCAGCACCGGTGGGCTGACCCTGGACGACGTCGGCGACATGACGCAGACCAAGCAGGCGCTCACCGAGGCGGTGCTGTGGCCGCTGCGCTACCCCGATTCGTTCACCCGGCTGGGCATCGACCCACCACGCGGCGTGCTGCTCTACGGCCCACCCGGCTGCGGCAAGACCTTCCTGGTCCGGGCCCTGGCCGGGTCCGGGGCACTCAGCGTGTTCTCGGTCAAGGGCGCCGAGCTGCTGGACAAGTGGCTCGGCGGGTCGGAACAGGCAGTGCGGGAACTGTTCCGCCGCGCCTCCGACGCCTCCCCAGCGCTGATCTTCCTCGATGAGGTCGACGCCCTGGCACCACGTCGAGGCGGGTTTGAATCGGGCAGCACCGATCGGGTGGTCGCTTCGCTGCTCACCGAACTGGACGGGGTGGAACCGCTGCGCGACGTGGTCGTGATCGGCGCCACCAACCGCCCCGACCTCATCGACCCGGCGCTGCTGCGGCCGGGACGGCTGGAGCGGCTGGTGTACGTGCCACCACCGGATACGGACGCACGCGCGGCCATCCTGCGGTCCGCGGCCCGCAACACCCCGCTGGCGGCCGGCGTCGACCTCGGCGCTGTGGCCGGTGAGTTGGAGGGCTATTCCGCCGCGGACTGCGCGGCGCTGATCCGCGAGGCGGCGCTGACCGCCATGCGAGAGTCAATGGAGGCAACCGAAGTGACCGCGGCCCAGCTCACCGCTGCCCGCCGGGCCGTCCGTCCCTCCCTCGACCCGAGGCAAGTCGCCGAGCTGGCCGGCTACGCCGCCGCGCATGGCCTGGCGACCTCGTAAGCACTAACGGGCAGGCCTCGTCCACGGCGGAGATCACCCTCGGTGGCCGTCGCGTCGTCAACTTCCCGATGCGTCGAGGTACTCGTTGGCCAGGCGCTTCGGCGCACGGGCTAGCCACGCCTCGACCAGCAGTTCCTCAAGCTCGGCCTCAGCAATCCGGTTAAGGCGCACCAGGACGGCTGGGTAGCCGTTGAAATGCGGCGTGGTGAAGTACACGTCCGGGTCGTCGGCCAGCAGCGCTTCCTTTGCCCCGAGGTCTGCCACGCGGGTAGCCAGGATCGCGCCGTCCGGAGCGGCGTCGCCGAGTGCTTCGACATCTGCCCGCCGCAGCGGCCGTTCCCACGCGAACAGCTTGTCCTTGACCCGCCACCGGGGGACTTCCTCCCGCGATGGCTGTTCGGTCGTCTCGGGCAGCGCCAACGCGATCCGGCGGACATCATCCCAGGTGGCCATGTCCGACACCCTAAGGTTGTATCCCTGAGGTTGTACCCCTGGTCGTGTTCTCCAGGCCAGGAAGGCGACCACCAGCGCGAGCGCGCCGATGACGCTGCCGAAGATCTCGAACGTCGGCCGCAGGCCCAGCGGGGTGACCAGCACGCCGGCCAGGATCGCGGGCAGCGACAGTGCCGCGTAGGCCACGATGTAGAACGCCGACATCACCGCCCCCCGATGCTCCGCCGGGATCGCCGCCGACAGGGCTCGCAGCGCGCCGAGGAACGCCACCCCGAAGCCGGCACCCCCAACCACCGCGCCGGCGAGGTAGAGCACGCTGGAATCGCTCGACACGGCCATGACGATCAGCGCCATCCCGGTGGCGAGCGCCACCGACCCAGCGACGGCACCCGCCCACGGCTGGGTTCGGCTGAATACGAGCTGCGCCATCGCGGCAGAGCCGGCCAGGGCAAAGACGCTGACCCCGCCCACCAGGGGGTCAGTCGTGTGGAACAGGCCATCCGCGAGCTGCGGGCCGAGCGACAGCAGCAGGCCGCCGATGGACCACGAGGAGGTGACCCCGAGCGCGGCGACCAGGAAGGCGGAGCGCGCCGCGGGTGGCACGCCCGGGCGCTGCGGGATGAGCCGCAACCGCGAGCGACACACGACGGGTTCGGGCATCAACAGCGCGCCGCTGAAGGCGACCGCGAACAACACCAACAGCGCCACGTAGGGCAGCACGCGGGGCGCCGGCAGCAGCTCGATGAACGCCGCTGACACGAGCACACCCAGCCCCATCCCGCCGGCGCTCACGACGCCGTTGGTCAGGCCTACCCCAGTCGGGTCGCGACGCGGGTGCAGATCGATCAGCGCCGCGCTGGCCGCTGCCAGCGCCAGCCCGGTGGCCAGTCCCTGCACAGCGCGGGCGACGAACAGCCACCCCACGGAGTCGGCCAGCATGAATACGACGGTCGCGGCCATGAGCGCGCCCAGCGCCACGAGCAGCACCGGGCGCCGGCCAACCTGGTCGGAGACCCGACCGGCGAGGGTGAGGGTGGCGAGCACGCCGAAGGCGTACGTCGCGTATACGAGGGTCAGTACGACCGGCGAGAGATCCCAGAGCTCGCGATATGCGCCGTAGAGCGGCGAGGGCGTCGCGGAGGCGAAAAGCGCCAGGCCGATGACGCCTGCGACGAGCGCGTAGGCGACGCGCGGTGACAGCGTTCGGCGCACGTCGGCGGTAGTGAGCGTGAGGTCGGTAGTCACTGGCGCAGCATCTCCTTCCAAATTTCAAATATTATGGAACTTCAGAAGAAGTTATACCATGTGAAGCATGTCGGTGCCCGTGAATCCGCGTGAGAAGATCGTCCACCCGCCCGCCTCGGTGCTCGATCTGGCGACGATCCTGCGCACCGTCGGCGACCCGGTGCGCCTGGAGATCGTCCGGCTACTCGCCGACGGTCGCACTCGCGGCTGTGGCGAGCTCTCCAGCGCCCTGGGCCTCCCGGCGTCCACCACCTCCTATCACGTGCGCCTTCTGCGCGAGGCGGGCGTGACCCGGACCCGTGCCGAGGGGACCCAACGGCTCATCTCGTTGCGCCGCGACGACCTGGGCGAACGCTTCCCGGGCCTGCTGGACCTCCTCACGCGCTGATCTTGTGGGCGCCTACCCCGCGGTTGCGCCTGGGTGCGTGAATGGGGTCGTGGTAGCAAGCTCGACGAAGCCGAGACGCTGCAGGATCGGTCGGCTGTCCGGGGATGCGTCGACCTGTAGGTAACGGAAACCTCTGGCCGACGCGACGGCAGCTCGATGGGCCACCAGCGAACGGAACACCCCGCGGCCCCGCCAGGTAGGCAGCGTGCCACCACCCCGCAGGCTGGCGAAGTCGGTGCCCGAGCGCCCGGCCCGGGGATGAACCCGGCCGCAAGCGGCCGGTCAGGTAGGTCTGCGGGCTGTGCTTCCACGCTCCGGACCACGCGCTTGTCGTGCTCGACGTGCCCGCTCAGCGCGTCAGACTCCGCACCCGTTCCACCGGGTCGTCGGCCCGCCCTGCGAGTGCGTTTAGTGCCTGCCCGACGAGGTGTCGGGCTGCGACCTTGGCCGCCATCTCCCGGCGAGTCCGGCGCGGTCGCACTCCGCGTGGAACATTCCTAGGCAGTGTTGCCAGGGCGGCGCCGAGCTGCCCAAGGACTTCAGGTGCGGCAGCAGGTCCGCCGAGAAGGCGATGCTGGCCTCACGGGGCAGCAGCGACGGCAGGTTGTCAATGGCAATGATGTCCAACGGCCAGGGGCCGTGGCGCAATCGACGCACCGGCTCCCGCCAGCTGGTGGTGGCGTCATAGATAAGCAGCACGTTGCAGGCCGATGTGACGTCGCAGGTGACGTCGCAGACAACCGTCAGGCGGCGGGTGGGGTCGTCGAGATCCAGCTGAGTCAGGAATGGCGGCACCGGTCTGGTGGTGTGCACGGCGTTGATCAGAATGTCGTGCTCGAGCAGGGCCGCCTTGTCCAGCCGGCGCGTGTCTTCGGTGTCCCAGCCGGTCGGCGCGATGCCGGCGACGGCCAGTGCGTGCCGCGCGCCGCGCCCGCACCGCCCGAAGGCCCCGATGACCAGTGTCCGAGGTGGTGGCCCACCGCGCGACTGACCAAGGGCCCGGTCCAGCGACTCCTTCGACAGCGGCTGCAGTGGCGCGCCGAGCCGGCCACTGTGCTGCAGCACGGCGAGTGCGGCCCCGACGTAGCCGGCCCAGTACCCGAACGCTACGAGGCGGTGTCCCCCTGACGTCTGCGAGATACTCCAGGTCGAGCAGGGTTCCGCCACCTGCGGCGAATCGGTGCAGTAGTTGTCTTGCGCCACCCTGCCCCTTGTACGCATGGCCGAAGAACACGTGCCGGTGGATGAGTGCCGCGGGCGCGTCCGGCAGCTCCTTGAGACCGATGATGTACTCGTCACCGGGCGCACCGACCCAGCTGCCGGGCTCGACGATCCGGCACCCGGCCGCGGCGTAGTCCGAGATCGGGAAGATCCGCCACGAGGAATCCTCGACTATGACCGCGACACCGACCTCGACCAGAAGCCGGGCGTCCGCCGGCACGATGGGTGCGCGATGTTCACTCGACCGCACCTCGTGACGCATCCATAGCCGCGGTTTGTTCGTCATCACCTCTCCCGATTCGGCACACTCGTGATACCAGCGTCAGCTTATGGACGATGCGCGAGCAACACTGGCGGAGACCTCCGAGGTCATCACCGCCCCGCTGGACGTCGCCCACCGGCCACTTCACCCTTGCTGGAACCGACGCAACTCGCAAGCTCGCCGACTACGCCGCCGCGCATGGCTTGGCGCCGACCTGCGAGCCGATTCTTGACATGCTTACAACGCTAGTGTTGCAACGCTTTAAACCACATCGAGATGACAGGCATCGTTCACTCTGAGGAAAATTCTGTATGTCGACGCGGTATTGTCGGTGCCGTGTTCTAGAATAAGGCTATGTCGACGACGGCGGTGTGGCAAGGCAGTGATGCCGAGCTGCTCGCCGAACTCGCTGCATTGGAAACCCGGTTACGCGCGACGTGGGCGGAAATGCTGTCGGTGATCGCC
>QHBZ01000017.1:0-10973 GCA_003244055.1 Pseudonocardiales bacterium
ACCAGGAAACCGTCCCGGATGACCGAGCAGAACCTCCTTAAGCCGCTGAGGGTGTCGACAAGGGAACGTTCGCGTTACACCCCGAGCCGATCAACGTTTCGGCAGGTCGATCGTGTAATGCTTGCCGTGTACGCAGCAATGTCACGCACACACGGGTTCGCGAGACACTTTCGGTCGTGCGGATCGGCTACGGACGGGTCTCCACCCGCGACCAACACCCCGAAACCCAACACGACGCCCGGCGCGCCGCCGGCTGCGATGAGATTTTCATCGACAAGGCGTCCGGCAAACTCGCGCGCCGCCCGAACTCGACAAGGCACTGCTGTCGGCCAACCGGACCGGTGACCAGTTACTGATCACCAAACTCGACCGGCTCGGCCGATCGCTGGAACACCTCCTCGAGCTGTCCAACCTGCTGCAGGCCCGCGAGGTCGACCTGGTGGTGCTCGACCAGGGCATCGACACCTCCACCACCGTCGGCAGAATGTTCTTCCAAATACTGGGATCGATCGCTGAGTTCGCCCTGATGTCCGAGCGAACGATGGACGGGCTGGCCGCCGCCCGGGCCCGCGGCCGCACCGGCGGGCAGAAACCCAAACTCGGCCCACGCCAGGTGCGCCTCGCACAGCAGATGTACGACGAACTCGGAGACGACGGCAAACGCCGCTACACCGTCGCCCAGATCACCGCCGAGTTCGGCGTCACCCGCCCCACCATCTACCGCCACCTCGCCCAAGCATCGCGTAGATCGTCGCCTCGACCGGCTGGCCAGCACAAACCCGTTAGCGTGCAATCCTGGCTGAATCCGCCCGTTCCCCTCGCCACAACGCCGGGCCTCAGCCACGTCAGCGCCGCTGAGCGTGAAGAACCGATCCAGAGCCTCGTCATCGAGCTCCGCAGGAAACCCCGACAGCTGTTCACGCTGCGCATCCGACAAGAACCGGACCGGCACCCCCGCCGACCCTACGACCGCCACCGTGCGGCCACTCAGACGACCCTCGCGTTGGCTTTTAGTCCACTAATGCTGCGACCCGTGACAGAGCCACACGCAATGACTGATGATCTCCGCCGGGAAGCGGACCCTCGGTACGACGGCGTCTCGGTGCCCACCAGCCCAGCCCTCTCAACGCTCTACCCGACCAATCCGCCGATCATCCCAGCCACCGCCGCCTCCCAAGTTGACAGTGTCCTCCTCGTGCTACCGGAGCTCCGTCGCTCTTCCCGGCGCGACACACCGAAGATCACCAACTCGGTAGGTCAGCGCTCACTTCCGAACACCCCAAGACCGCCCGCAACCGCACCTGCCGATCTTGAAACGACCGCGGCCACTGAGCGTCGTGCAGTTAAGCCAATGTCAACGCAGCCGGACTTTGCCAGGCGGCCACACCTTGGTTCATCTCTGCATGTTCCGCACCGGCCATGCACGTCACGGTATGAATTTCGATTACTGGTGGTAACATCGTTTGCTGATGTGGCGGGTGGTTCAGTGCGGTCGCGAGGCCTGGACATTTTTTGTGTGAGGTGTAGGTTTTTTTGGGTTTGGTTTAAGTACCTGATGCTGGCAAGACACCTTCGGGGGCGTAATGATCGTCACAGCAGTACCACGAGCCGCAGCAGCACCTATTGGGGGATAGGGGGTTTGGTGAGTTACAACCTCGGGATCGATGTGGGCAACACCTACGTTGCGGTCGCGGTCGCGAGAGCGACCGCGACCGAGATGTTCCACTTCCGCGATCACGCGGTGGTGACGCCAGCGACTGTGCGCCTGCGGGATGACGGCACTCTGGCTGCAGGAGAGGCCGCTAGCAGCCCTGCGGGTAGCAGCGTGGATCGACTCAGCGGTGCGTTTATGGGTCGGCTGGGTGATCCCACACCGGTGGTAGTCGGTGGTGAGCCTTACACCGTGACCGATCTGCTCGGCATTCTTCTGCACGACGTGGTTGCGCAGGTTATCGGGACCCAAGGCGAATTACCCGATCATATTGTGCTGACTCACCCTGCGAGTTGGGGCGCGTTCCGCCGCGCGTTGTTTGAGGAGGCGGTGCGTCGGGCGGGTTTGGACAAAGCCTCCATGGTGACCGAGCCCGAAGCCGCCGCGACGTATTACAATGCGTCCCAGCGGTGGAACGACGGCGACACGGTAGCGGTGTACGACTTGGGTGGTGACACCTTCAACGCCGCAGTTTTGCTCAAACAGTCCGGGGGAGTCTACATTATTGGCGAACCGGAGCGCATCGAGCACCTGGGCGGCCGCGAGTTCGACGAAGCGATCCTGTCCAACGTCAACGACACCGTCGACGGGGCGCTGAGCGAACTGGACACGACGCGCTTGCAGAACATCGTCGCACTCGCCGGGGTGCAACAGGAGTGCACCCGGGCCAAAGAGGCCCTTTCCGCAGAGACAGAGACAGTCTTCCCGGTGTTGCTGCCTGGTCGGCGTTTTGACGTGCGTCTCGCCCGGTCAGACTTCGAAGATATGGTGCGCGGCCCGATCGAGTTGACTGTCAACGCACTGTCCCGAACTGCGCACTCGGCTGAGGTCGAGCCCTCGGACCTCAGCGCGGTCCTGCTGCTGGGCGGCTCGTCACGCATCCCGTTGGTCGCCCAGATGGTGTCAGCGAAGCTGGGCTGTTCCGTCGTCCTGGACCCTGAGCCCCAACACGTCGTCGCGCTCGGCGCCGCCACGCTGGCTGCCCAGGCGACTCGCTCCGACAGATCCCAGCATGGCGGGCGGCGAAACAACCAGCAGGAACGCCTCGCTGGCAACGGCGCCACCACCGCAACGCTGACGGCGAACAGCGTGGTCGCGACTGAGCAGCGCGACCCACAACCACACATACCGGCGCAGCGCACGGCCGGAGTGATCCCGCCACCGCGCACCCCACCGCGGGAAGCAACGGCCGCACCCACCGCGATCGGGCGCAGCAAAGCCGACCCGGATGTGACGACCGTCCAGGCTCGCGCTCTGGTAGTGAAACCGCGACCCGTGCAGCCTGCGAGACCAACCGAGCCACCGGACACCCGCCCGGCGGCAGGGACGGGCGGGCGGCCGCTACGTCGTGGCTCAGCCAACCGCGCGGCCCAACCGCGGGTCCTCATCGGCGGCGGCATGGCGGTGACCCTGACCGTGTCGATCCTCCTTGTCCTCTTCGTTGGTAAGAGTCCCACCCAGACCCCTGCACCATCGGCCTTGGCGCGCCCATCCAATTCCGAAACAACCGCCATGGGGGATCTGGGACCTAAGGTCGCGATACCCGCTGTCGCGGCTACCATCCCGCTCGGCCAGAGTGCCACCTTCGTCACCGTCTCCCCCCAGGGCAAGCACGCCTACGTCGCCAACGCAGACGCCCAGACCGTCACCGTGGTGAACACCGCGGACAACCACGTCAGCGCGACCATCCCGATCGTCGCGGGCCCACCCCAATTCCTCGCTTTCGCACCGGATGGCCGCACGCTGTATGTCAGCATCTTCAACGATCAGCGAACAATCCACTCGATCGAGGTGCTCGACACCGGCTCGAACTCCGTGGTCGCGACGATCCCGCAAACCGCACGCCCCTACCTCCCGGCGGTCACCCCGGACGGCACACGGCTCTATGTCCCCAACCACGACGTCGCCGAGGTGTCCGTGATCGACACCGCCACCAACGCCGTCATCGCACAGATCGGGGTCGCACCCAACCCACACTGGGTCGACTTCTCCCCCGACGGCAGCCACGCCTACACCGCCAACCACGAATCCAACCTAATCTCGGTGATCGACACCACCACCCTCAGCGTCCTGAACACCATCCCAGTCGGAATGAGCCCGCATAGCGTCGCGGTAAACCCCCACCGCCCCCTCGTCGCCAACGTGAACTACGATTCAGCCTCCGTCTCGATCATCGACACCATAACTCAGAAGGTCATCGCCACCATCCCGGTCGGACAAAACCCCCAAGACATCGCCTGGGCTCCGGATGGCCGATTCGCCTATGTCGTCAACCAGGGCAGCCACACCGTCTCGATAATCGACTCGATAACCAACCGGGTCACCACGACCATCCCTACCGGGGCCGGCCCAACCAGCATTGCGCTGGTACCCAACAGCCGCCAAGCCTACGTAAGCAACCTCGACAGCAAAACGCTGACCGTCCTGGACCTCGCCCGCTAACCCCGCACTTTCGCATGCGGCCACCGCGACGGGCCCGGCCTGTCCCCCGCCGTACCACACCGGTGATCCCCCCGCCGTGGTATCACCCGGCCGCGTGACCGCGTACCCCACCAACCGCCCGGCCTCGTCGTGGCGCAGCCGAACCCGCATCCCGCCCGCCCGCAGGGCGCGCGACGAATGCCTCCGGGTCCTGCGCCGCCACCGCTGCGCCCTGCACCGCGCGGCGCAAACCACACCCGGGAGGGCTCCCCCGCCCCCGCCGGGTTGTTTTTTCGATCTCCGCGCGCGACGCACCGCGGGCAGCGCTGTGCGATTCGGGGACGAGGCCGTTGAGGTCTGCGCATCCGCAACCAACCCGATGATCTGCGCCCACACCTGGACTGGCCCCGTCCGGGCTCACCCGGCTCACCACCACGCCCTCCACAGCCACCTTCGGCAGCGGTCGCGGGCTGATCAACCACACCCGCAGCCCCTCCTGAGCAGACAAGCTCAGCAACCAGCTCAGCGCCGGGCCGTTGACATCATGGGCGCGCAGCACAATCAGCGCGCGGGCACGTTCGCGCGCAGCCATACCTGCACCAACTGCGCCACCGTGGCATCCCACCCTGCGCAGACCGATCCCAGCGCTTGCCCAGCGCGCCCGGCACCTCGGTTTGCAACCGCCCCGCCCGATGCTGCTTCGGGCTGGTGTGTACCAACGAACCGACCAGCACGGCGGTAGGCCGCCTCCACCGCCGGGCGAACTCGACGCTGTCGTCGGAGTCCACCACGACCATGATCTGGCCGGGACCGGGCGCGGCGCGCCCCCACGGCGTGGTGATCCGCGACATACTTCAGTCGGCTGTTGCGGTATGTGAGTGTCTAAACACAGGCCGTACCCGAGACGCGTAATCTCACACCGTGATCCGGATCAGCGCCTCGCAGCGGCGCTCGGTGCTGTCAACGCCCACGAGCGCACAGCACTCGCACAGGTCTGGGACGCACAGCTTACCGTGCGGTGGTTCCGGCGGAGTTCACTATCTAATCACCAGAAAAGAAGGAAGCCTAATGGTAAAAACAGTAGAGAAAGTATTTACTTTCTTCATAGTTATTGTTTTGGTCATCATTCTCATAAACTTGTTTGGACCGTTCATTTCGAACTCAATCCAGCCGGCAGGTGACAAGGTCAGCGATATCCTTCATAACGCATGGACCGGGCTTCAGCATATCACCGGAACCGACTTCGGCTCGCATAGCGATAATCACTGGTCGTGGCACCACTGATGGCCCGGCCGGGGAAAGGCCATGACGCTGAGACCAGCCTGTGATCCACTGCTTACGTGCCCATAGACGATCACCGATGAAGATCACTACAGCACACCCACGGACCCCATCACTACTGATCACAGGTCAGATACTGGGAGCAGCGCTGACCGCCACCATGGGGTGGATCCACCTGCAGCTCTGGCTTCACGGGTACCGAGAGATACCCGTGATCGGCACCCTGTTTCTGCTCGATACGGTCGGCGCCGGTTTCTTACTTGCAGCGTTAGCAGCCGTGCCAGCTCGACTACGCAGTACCACAACCGGGATCACCGCTGTATTCACCGCGGGGACGCTGGCGGGGTTGATACTCAGCTTGACCGTCGGCCTATTCAACGTCCACGAATCCCTCCACACCCCTCTCGTGCCCACCACCCTCGTCGTCGAGTCAGCCGGGGTGCTGGTGCTCACACTTACCGCCATCCTTGGGTTCACCTCTCCACGCCGCTCAGATCCACAGCAGACGCCCACACCGAAGCCTCAGCACAAGGGGCAGTGTCACGGGTGATCAGGCCGCAGCCCGGTGGCACCGACCTGTACGAGCAGCCATCGCATCCTCCAGACGATGATCACGGCAGCGAACCGGAAGCGCACACCGCGCCACTGGCCGGTAGGCCACCGTGTTCACCCACTGTTGCGCAGTGCGCCCACCAGCGACAACACCGCCTACCGTGATGTACAACCCAACCCGATCAATTGACACGGAAGAGACCAACACGAATGGCCGGCGTCCGAGCCGGCGAGTTCGACCGATCGATCAGCACCGAACGGCCTCGTCTGCGCTAAGCAGATGGGGCCGTCCATCAGCTCTAGCCCGAGTTTCCAATGATCNNGATCATTGGAAACTCGGGCTAGATGATCCCACGGCCGGGGAAGCCGATCATGAGGCGGCGCATCACCCACTATCCCCCCGGAGTACAGCGTCCGCAGCGGCTACCCGGCATCGCCACGATCAGCCTGATCCACGTCCTCGCTGAGGTCGGTTGCTTCCTCGACCGATCCGACAGCGCCGAGCGGGCCGCCGCCGGGTACCAGTCACCACCACCATTTCGGTGCCACCGATCAGCGTGTGCCGTTGATCCGGCCAAACACGGCCGATCGGCGCAGCGCAGGGCCCTCAGGGGTGTCGTTGCCCCACTCTGTAGATCGAGGTGCGCGACCGGACCGGGCGTGGCGGAACAACTCCGATACACGGCGGGGACGGTGGGAAGGTGGCGAGGTGAAGCGGGTTTTGGGTCAGATCCTGCGGCAGGGAGTGTCAGACCGGCTCGACATGCTTGACGAGCTGGCAAGCAACGCCGACAACGGGTCGCTGTTGTCGGTGGCGCGTAGTGAGCTGCCCCGTCTGACCTGCGGGTGGTGTGCTCTGCTCGCTGCTCACGCGCCGGATCCTTGGGGCCGCTGTCGGGAGTGCTCGAAGCGCTGGCGCCCTGGTAGCGCGCCGTGTGGCGTATGGCAGACCGCGCACGAACACCTCGGTTGCGCCGAGACCGTGCCCCAGGCGCGGCCTGCGATATCCCCCCTCCCTGTCGGAGCAGACGTATCGGGTTGACACCTGGAATCAATTCCATAGAGCTGGTGGCCTCGCCGAATGTCGTGAATTTCCCCCCCAATCCACGACGGCGCAGCAGCCGCCACGTGGCCGGTGATCCAACGAGCGTCCGCGCCCCCGACCGATCGAAGGGTCACCGGCCACACAAACCCCCCACTCGGCGCTGCACTCCCCAGCGCTGCCCCCTGGGGAGTGTCACAACCCCGGGCAAGGGCACCGCGCCTACCGGGCGCAACACCTATAGCCGCGACCCATTGCGCTCCCACCCGACTGGAGTGCCGCGCCGGTGGCACCGTCGTTACCTGACCGGAGCGCCAACCATCACCGGTGCTCTACGCCCGTCGGCCATTAAATGCGAACCAATATCCACTGGTCACTCGCGAGCCGCCCACCGGATCCCTTCTAGGCTCGCCTGTCGCCAAATCCTCTTTCAGAATCTCGTCTTTAACGAGAAGGACGGAAGGAGGTGGTGGCGATACCAGTACCTCAGCCTCGCGGTCGTCCGCAGCGTTATGCACCGGACGCGTCGCACTTGCCAGGAACACATTTTCGAATAGCCGGGTGAACTCGGCCCGGGTCGCGGGGCGATGCGGGCCGTTTCCGGCACCTCCTGCGGGAGCCGTTGGGTGAGGTGAACCTGTCGTGGGGATCAGCGACCTTACGCCGTACCGGTGCTTACGGGCCGAAGGCTCTCCGGGTCCCGCGACATGGTGACCGGTCTGCGGATCCCCGTGGACGGTGAGGTGCAGAAAGTCGCGATGCCGAAAAATGCGATCCTTGCCGTTTGTATGCCGTGATCGGCTGCGATGCCGTCGACGTTGGCCGGTTGGCCGACCAGTTGGATATGTGAATCGATGACGAAGGACTGTCCAACGCCCAGGACAATCCGCTATCGACCATATTGGCGCACCACTTCCAGCAAGGGATCCCACCCCGATACCGGCAACCCTGCTTCGGCACCGTCGTGCATCCTGGTCGTGATCATCATTGTGGTTGTGATCGGGGTGCTGATCGGGGGTTTTCGGCGGCCCGCAGGTTCGGCCGGTGCAGATAGCTTGGTCCGTGCACCGTCATGTGCTGTGGTGATGAGGTGGCAGAGTCGTCCAGCTTCCGTCCCGGCGGTGGTTATTCGGCTGGTGGGAGGGCGTCGATTCGGTGGCGTACGCCGTCGGCGTCGTGCCCGCGGTCGAGACCTTCGAGGACATCGGCCACGGTCTCTAGCCTCGCCTATTCACAGGTGTGATCGTCTGGTTGGGAGCCTCGACCGATTCACTTTGTTGATCTTGTTGTTGGGTGGGCGTGGTGTGGTGCCCGGCTGTCGCGTCGGGTGGGCGCCGGTTCCACGGGCCTGTTGGGTTCCTTGGGGTTGTCGGGACGGGTTGGTGCTGGTCAGGGTGGTTGTAGGGCCCAGATCTTGGTGAAGGCTTGGTGGAGGTCGTGGGCCCAGGGCCAGGTTTCGGGGATTTTGAGGAGTCGGCGTCGTTGGCCTCGTACGAGGTGTGCGGCGGTGTGCAGGAGCCGGTAGCGCAGGGTTTTTGGTTCGGCTTTGGCGGGGTCGCCGGTCAGGGCGAGTAGTCGTAGCCAGGCGAGCAGGTCGCAGGCCATGGACACCGCGGTGCACCAGGCCTGGTTGATGGCGTAGTCGCGGGAGGGCAGGTGGGCTAGGCCGGTGTTCTTGCCGCAGCGGATGCGGTCCTCGACCCGGGCTTGGGTGCGGTGAGCGGCTTCGCGGAACTGGATGTCTGCGCCGGGGGTGTCGGTGGCGATGACCTGGTAGCGCTTGCCGGCGTGGTATTCGAACAGGGACAGTTGCGCACCGGGGTGGGGGTTCTCGCAGCGGATGATGATCCGCATGTCGAGTGGCCAGCCGGCGAGGCGGTCCCCGCCGGCACTGTGGCGTAGGAGCCCGGTGAGCTCGGCGACCTGGGCGTCGTCACGGGCCTCGCCGGCCGCGTCGAGCGCGGGCGCCCAGGCGGCGGTGGGCACCTTGGGCAGCACGGCGCGGATGCGATGGTCGAAGTCGAACCCGATCGAGTAGTGCACCTCGACACCCGGCTTGTCGTTGAGCTCGCTGATGTGGCTGACCAGGGCGTGGGTGGACCCGGCCCCGTCACAGGTGATCAGCATCGCCCGCCGGTGCGGTGCCGGGATCTGCGCGATCGCCTGGTCGAGCACCTCGATATGGTCGGTCGCGGTGTTGGACCCGGCCCGCCCCGGTCGCAGCTTGATCACCAGCGACTCGTCGGTGTTGTCACACCAGGCGGTCAACGGATGGAACCCGAACGTCTTCTTGAACGTGGGTCCGGCCTGCTGTTTGTCACTGTGAGCGAGCACGATCGAGGCGTCGAGCCGGATCACCGTGACCGCACCCAGGTCCCGCCCGGCGACCCGAGCGGGCGGGATCCGCCCCTGCCGGGCCACGATCTGTTCCCACACGTGGGCTCGGACCCGCGCCCGCGCCGCCGCGATCGCGCCCAGCCGGGCCGGGTGATCTCCTCCAACGCCCGCCACACCGTGGTGTCCGAGGTTACCGACCCGAACAGCTCCCCTTGATGGCGCAGCGTGTCGATCTGACTGAGCGTCGTGCCGCCACCGGCGATCATCACCGCCAGATCGGTCAGCACCCGACCACGATCATGCACCGGCCAGAAACCGGGCCGAGCCAACGCTTTCGACAGTGCCCAGGTCAGTCCCACCCGATCGGCCGTCAGCCGCAGCAGTCCCGACCCGACATGCGACACGACACCATGCCCGCCCACTTCCACGACAGATCCTTCGACCACGCGGTAACATCCACCTGAAAAGTGCCTCTCCAGCCTGCCGGAACAAGGACCTCGAAGACCCTTATCCTCGCAGCTCAGAGGCACTTTTCTCGTATCAGAACGCCGACCCAACAAAGATCATTATAATCTCGGTGAATGACCGAGGTTAGGGATGTACGGCGGCGACATGCTCGCCCGTGCCGGCGATGTGCTGACCTTGGTGTCCCAGCTCCCGAGTGCAGCACCAGGGCAGAGTCATGATTCGCGAGATCTCGTCAGCCCACTTGAACCGACACTCCCGATACTCGTTGGCTGTATCGGGGTCCGAGGTGGGATCTGGGTCACCTACAGCGACGCGCTCCAGCTCATCTTGGCCGAGTCTCTGGAACTTCAACCGAACGTCCATGGCGGTCTCTCCAGTGCTGGGGTGTCCGTGCGCGGACCATACTTCAACGAGAGATACGTTAGGAGTCGAGATCCGGAACATCGGATTAACGTTCCGGTGCCTGACGCGAGCACCTGCATATGTTTGATCAGGCACGCCCAGCCGCGTGTGCATATGAACGTGCCGCAGCTCAGCTGTCAAATGATTGAGATGCAGGACCGATAAGGCGCACCGTGCCAATGCACGGTGTACAGCACGTGCATATGCCGCGCGGCGAAATGCCGTCGTACCCCGATTGACAGAAATTTGCCAGGCAAGTTAGCCTCTCCCAACCCACAACCGAGGAGACAAGCCGCCCCGTGCGAAACGGAAAAGCCATCGAGCCCCTGGTAGCTATCGGATGAGTTATCGCAAGCTGAGCGATCAGGCACTCGCAGCCGCCGCCGCGCTGGGTGAGCTAGACGTCCGTCCCGACGATCGGGTGCTGATCATGCTACCTGACGGTCCCGGCCTCGCCGAGGCTATCGCTGGCACGATCGAGCAAGGAGCGGTGCCACTGCCGGTGAATCCACCACTACCAGCGCACGACCTCGTCGCAGTCGCCGCCGAGGCAGCTGCCCGACTGGTGCTGGCCTCAGCGGATCAGGTCCACGCGCTAGCCGACCTAGATACCTCACCACCGGTACTGATTGATAGGCCACAGGGTCTCTGGGCAGTCGCGCTGCGACTGCGCTGAGACGTGAGTAGGTTCCAGTGAGGCTGAAGTGGCCGGTGTAACCGATGTGGCACCTACTCTCACCCACCCGCGAGCGTCCCGCG
>QHBZ01000017.1:11014-12541 GCA_003244055.1 Pseudonocardiales bacterium
CCCGCGAGGGGCATCCACATCTTAAGCGAGGAGTCTCCACGCCATTGAGGGTCGAGCGAGGGATCGGGGCTGTGGCTCGACCGGCGACCGGCCGGGACTCAGGTGGTGGCCCAGTCGGACACCACGGTGTGCAGCACGGTCAGCGCATCCCCCGTCACCCGCTCGGTCACCGGCAGCCCGCCCGGCACGATCAGTGACGAACGGCGGCGGCGGATCGCAGTGCACGAGTTGGGCTGTCCGCATCCGGCGAGGTAAATTTCATCGCACCACTCGACAGTTTCCCGGACAGCCCGCAGCGGCCCATCGGGGCCCGGCGCAAGCCGCTGGAAGACGAACCCCCCGTCTTTCGCCGCATCCAGCAGCCGCTTGGCGGCCACCACCTCCGGGCTATCAGACACCGCCGCCCCCAATGGACCGGCACGGCCAGCAATAACCCCCACGGATTGTGCTCACCCCAACCACGTCTTCCCAGTCGCAGCAAGAATGCACGATCACCACACCGTCCAGTGGTCGACCGGCACGAGCGAGTGTCGCGGTATGGAAAAAGGCGCCCGAAAGGGTTGAAACGGGGCCATAACGGTCACTAAGGAGTGCAAGTTTCCAGTGGGAAGGATAGACCAGTGGCCGACCGAGGGGAACCAACTTTGCGAAGAGAGAACCCTTCGTTCGCTGCGCGAACCAATTAACGATGACCTACGATAGCGAAGCCACCTCGAATCGGACTTCTCGAAGCAGGATTCTTGTCGGACTCCTGGTGGACACACAACTATGTTACGTACCGATGCAAGAGCAGCTGCAATCGCATAAGTGGGCTCTCGCTGATCGCTGCACGGAGCAACAAGTCCCGGACTAACGACGACGCCCACGACCGCGCATCCTGCGCGGCGTTTGGTGGGTCCGTGTGTCAGGGGCGTGCTAATGAAATAGTTGCTGCTGGGATAACGCCCGAGCGCGGGATTCATCCCAGCCACCGCGTCAGCGCGTCCCGAAGGGCAACGGCCTCATCCTCAGCCAGCGTCAGCACGCACGCACCGGTGACGTGCGGATCGAGCTCGATCTGTCCGTCGACCTTGCGCACCACCACGTTCGCGAAGCCGTTCGCGACCCCCCGGCATGTGCACGCCGCGTGGATCACCAACCTGCGCCGGTCGTTGGTCGGCTGAGACTCGTTGGTCGGCTGTGTCATAGTGAGCTGCGCTCTGCGGTTCCTACCCATGGGCTGAACAGCGCAAGGTGCGCGCGGCACCACAAGTCCGCTGCACGCGAGCGCCGACGACCGTGCGCAGGTTCCCGGATCGGGGCCGTCTGTGGGCCGTCTCAGCGGACGCAACGACGCTCAATAACGAGATACGACACTGACCAACGACGAGTAATCTTCGCTGGTCAGTGTCGGTCTCGGGGCTGTGATCAGGCGGCTTGCTTGGTCTCCCAGAAAATCTTGTCGATCTATGGTGCCCTCGCCGGGCAGGCAGGTCTCCGAGATGGTCGGCTAAGAGCACTGCTGCGGCTGGGCTGGGCTGGGCTGGG
>QHBZ01000018.1 GCA_003244055.1 Pseudonocardiales bacterium
CCGGTGGTCCTGGGTAGCGACTCAGCCGGTGGCACTGATCGACCACACCAGACACTTCACCGACGGCTGTGGTCGGGGCCAGCCCATTTCTCGCCGAATCAGTGGTGAACGACGGACGAAGACTCGCCCCGTTGAGGTGGATTCGGCCGCTCCTGGTCCGCCGGGACTATGAGCGACGCCCTTTGCGGTGACACGATCGCCAAGGGTTCACCGTGATCGCCGCGTCCGACGAATCGGACGCCGTCCGCCTGGAAGCGACCCGGCGGGACTTCGTGGCCAACGTCAGCCACGAGCTCAAGACCCCAGTCGGGGCGATGGCGCTGCTGGCCGAAGCGGTGCTCGACGCCGTTGATGACCCGCATGAGGTGCGCCGGTTCGGCACCAGGATCCTCAACGAGGCAGGACGGCTGGGCACTCTGTGACTTCGCTGACTGATTGAGGGCAGCGGTGCAAGAGTCGGTCCTTGCCCACATTCGATTGCCTGGGCGACCCGGTCCGACGCCGAATCCTGGGGGCGCGCATCGACGGCGAACGGCCCGCTGGCGAGGTCGTAGGCGTCTGGCAGGGAGAGTTCGGGATCTCGCAGTCACCGGCGTCTCGCAGCGCTCGTGGGTGCGCCGAGACCCCGGGCTGGCGACCGTCTGGCCCCTCAGCACCCGACGCGTGAAACCCGCACCCTGACGGTGTTCAACGGATCAGCAGGAGTGGGACCGGTGTGCCGTCCACCCAGCTTGGCGGGATGGTTGCGAGTGCGTCGGCGAGTGCTGCTCCCCGCAGGAAGGCCGCCCGGTGGCCGCCGATCACCCGGGCAACACCGCCTTCCCACGCCACCGGAATCAGGCGGGTGAGTCGGGGTGCGGGGCGTACGTGCCCGGTCACCGGAGCTTGCGGCAGTTCGGGCAGGCGCCGGCCCGACAGGCCGGCCAGCAACGGGGCGAGCAGGGTGTACGCCGCGACGAGTGCCGCGAAGGGGTTGCCCGGCAGGCCCACGACCCAGCGTTGGGGTCCCAGTCCGGCCAGTAGCTGCGGGTGTCCGGGGCGGCAGGCCACAGTGTCGACGACCCATCGTGCACCGCCGGCGCGGAGCAACTGCCGTAGTCGGTCGGTGACGCCGATCGATGTCGAACCGGTCACCACGACCACTTCGGCGATTCCATCTTCCTGCGGCGGGCGCACTGCCGCGGCGAGGAGGCCCGTCGGGTGGTCCGGTAGGTGCCGGACCTCGCGCACTTCCCCGCCCAGCTCATCTACCAGCGTAGGCAGCAACGGCCCGAGAGCATCCCGCACCCGTCCCACCCCGCTCATCCCGCTGTGCGTGAGCTCCTCCCCGGTGACCAGGATCCGCACCCGCGGCCGCTGACGGACCAACAAGGTGTCGTACCCGCAGGTCGCGGCGAGTCCCAACAGAGCGGGCCCGATACGGGTACCGGCCGGCGCCAGTGGCGTCCCCGCCGGCGCGTCCTCGCCTGCCCGGCGGATGTGGGACCCCGCTGAGGGCCCGGCGCCGGACACGGTTTCTCCGTCGCGGACCGCCAGTTCCACCGGAAGGACCGCGCCCGCGCCCACCGGAACCTGCGCCCCGGTGGAGATCTCCACAGCCTCCCCGGGTGCGAGCGTGCCCTCCCAGACCGTCCCCGCCCGGACCTGCCCCCGCAGTTGCCAGGGCCCGAGTCCGGCCACCGCGTACCCATCCATGGCCGCGGTGTCGAAGGCCGGAAGCGGCACACAGGTGCGGATCTCCTCTGCAAGGGTCAGCCTGGCGGCGTGGGCCAGCGGGACACGGCAGGCGGCGAGCGGCTGCGACGCGGCGTGTGCGAGCACCCGTGCCACTTCCCACGCCACCGGCGCCGACCGGTGGTGGTCAGCAGGATCGGTGCCGCGCGGTGCCGCTGTCCTGTTCGTGGCAGTCGTGACAACGGTCATGGGTGTCACCCTGTCCCTGCTGTATTTCCTCCCCCTACACGTAAGGTTGCCGTCCCGCACCGACCCGCTCACATCCCGGCTCCGGAGGACGTGAGGTCCCGTCCTCCGGCACTGATCCGGCTCAGATGCCGGCGAGCAGCTTGCGCATAGTGGCGATCTGCGCGGTTTGGCCGCGCTGGATGGAGGTGGCCAGGTTCTTGGCGTCGGGATTGCGGCCGGTGGCCAGTTCGGTGGTGGCCATCTGCACGGCACCTTGGTGATGGCCGATCATCAGCTGGAGGAACAGCCGGTCGAAGGCCGTTCCGCTGCTGTTGACCAGTTGGCTCATCTGCTGGTTGCTCACCATGCCGATTCTCGCCGCGCGGTCCATCCCGCCCATGGCGGAGCCCCCGCCGGGCTCGTCCTTGGCCGGTGGGGCATGCCAGCCTTGCAGCCAGCTGGTCATGGTCGCGATCTCGGCGCCCTGGTCGTTCTTGATCTGGGTAGCGAGGTCCTTGACCTTGGGGCTGGCCGCCCGGGTCGGGGCCAGCCCAGCCATGGCGATTACCTGGCGGTGATGGGGAATCATCTGCTGGGCGAAGGCGACGTCGGCGGCGGCGTGCGCGCTGGCAGCGCTGGTCGCTGGCGGCGGAACCCCGGCGGCGGGTTGACTGCCGGTCGGCGCGCTGCCGCAAGCGGCCGCGGTCAGTAAGGCGGCCACACTCAACCCGGCCGCGGTGAAGACACGCCTCATCGCAAGGGTCCTTCCGTGATCTGATCAAGGGTAGGCCCAGTACGCTGCGCCGATCAACTCCCAACTGTGCTCCACCGAAGGGTGGGCGCGGCGCGGGTGAAACAGGTGCGCGGTTATCACGCAGCGTAAGTTTGACGGCCACAGTGAGCGACCGGAACCCGCCGTGGCACCATGTCGCCCGTGACAGGCACGCAGCCCCGGACCGGCCGGCACGCCAAACCGGAACCACCCCCCGCGGTGCCCGCTGTGCCGCTGTCACCGGTAGAGCTCCCGCAACTTGCCGACGCGTCGCTGGGCGACCTGGTCCGCGAGGCCGCCACCCACTTCTCCACCTTGTTCCGGTCCGAGGTGGAGCTGGCCAAGGCGGAGGTAACCCGCGAGGTCCGCAAGGGCGTCAAGGGCAGTGTCTTTTTCGTCGTCGCGCTGACTATCCTGCTCTTCAGCCTGTTCTTCCTGTTCATCACGGTCGCCGAGGTGCTTGCCATCTGGTTGCCACAGTGGGCCGGGTTCGGCATCGTCTTCGGGCTGATGTTGGTCACCGCAGTCGGGTTCGCGCTGCTGGGCTGGCGCAGGATGCGTAGCATCCGCAAGCCCGAACGCACGATCAGCACCGTCCGTGACACCGGGGCTGCACTGACTCGCCGGCGCAGCGCTGACGAATCCAGCGCTGACCCGCTCACGGAGTGAGCCGCCCGCCGGATCCCAGCTCGGTCCGGATTCCTGGACCGTGGACGCACCGCGAGGTATCCGCCAATGGGATCAGGCTGCATGTAGCGGAGGCCGGGACGGGTCCGCTGGTGATCCTGCTGCACGGCTTCCCGGAGTTCTGGTGGTCCTGGCGTCACCAACTGCCAGCCCTGGCTGCCGCGGGGATGCGCGCCGTCGCGGTGGACCTGCGCGGTTACGGCGACTCGGACAAGCCCCCGCGAGGGTATGACCTGTGGACGCTGTCCGGTGACGTGGCGGGCCTGGTCCGGGCGCTCGGCGAGCGTCAAGCTGACCTGGTCGGGCAGGACTGGGGCGGGATCCTCGGTTGGTGCACTGCCGCGCTGCACCCCCGGGTGGTGCGCTCGGTGACGGTGCTGGCCGCCGCGCATCCGCGGGCGATGGGCCAGGCGCTGCTGCGCGACCCTGCGCAGCGTACGGCGGCCCGTTACCTGGCCACTTTCCAGGCGCCGTGGCTGCCCGAGCGTGACCTGGCCCGCGACGGTGCGGTGCTGGTGGAAGATATCCTCCGCAACGGCGCAGGCCCGCGATGGCGCGCGTCGAGCGAGTTCACTGCGGTCGCCCGGCGCTACCGTGAGGCCATGCTGATCCCCGCAGCGGCGCACTGCGCGCTGGAGTACTACCGATGGGTCGGCCGCTCCCAGTTCCGCTTCGACGGGCGCCGGTTTTCCCGTTCGGTGGACCGGGTAGCGCGGGTGCCGGTGCTGCAGCTGCACGGTGCCGATGATCCGTACGTGCTGGAGCGCACCGCACGCCGCTCGGCCCGCTGGACCGGCGACGGCTACCGCTACGAGGTGCTGCCCGGCGTCGGGCACTTCGTGCAACAGGAAGCACCGGAACGCACCACGGAGCTGCTCACCGAGTTCCTGCGCCGCCGGTGAGCGGCGACGCGGCCGGTGCCACGCCGCCGGTGATTGACCAGCGCCGAGCATTGTCGTTCGGTGCACGAGCTGAGCTCTACGATCGGGTGCGCCCGACCTACCCGCCTGAGGTGCTGCCCCTGCTGTTCGCTGATCTCCCGGCTGAGCCGGGGCGTTACCGGGTGGCCGACATCGGCGCCGGCACCGGCAAGCTCACCGCTGTGCTCGCCGCAGCAGGATTTGATGTCGAGGCCGTGGAGCCCGATCCGGCGATGCGGGCCATGCTCACCGCACGGCTACCCGGGATACGGGTGTACGCCGGGCGGGGCGAAGAGCTGCTGCTGCCCGACCGCACCGTCGACGCGGTGGTCTACGGCCAAGCATGGCATTGGGTCGACGACCTCGCGGGCGCGCAGGAGGCGGCACGGGTACTGCGACCGGGGGGTGTGCTGGCCATGCTGTGGAATTCCGAGGACGACACCGAAGGTTGGGTAAGCGAGCTGGGGCGGCTCGTCCGGGCGTCCCGGTCCCAGGACCTGCCCCGCGTGCCGGCGCTCCCGCGATTCGGCGCGGCACAGGTCAGCGGGCTGTCGTGGTCACGCGAGCAGGACGTCGCGGCACTGCCGGACTATGCGCTGAGCCACAGTGCGGTCGCGACACTGCCAGCCCAGCAGCGAGAGGCGGTGCTGGGCGCCGTTCGACGGCTGACCAGCGACCACCCGGATCTGCGCGGGCGCGACCGGGTCACTGTAGCGATGCATGTCGAGTGCTGGGTCTACCGTCTCGCAGTGGACGGTTAGCGGCTGGTGCGTGCGCCGCCGTTGACGGCGAGGACCTGCCCGGTGATCTGCCGGGCCGCGGGTGAGGCGAGGAAGGCCACAGCCCCGACGACGTCTTCTGGCGTACCTGCGCGTCCGGTGAGGGTAGCCGCGATCAGCGCGTCACGGCGTTGGTCGGTGAGCCGGTCTCGGAAGAACTCGGTATCGGCAATGTAGCCGGGTGAGACGACGTTCGCGGTCACGCCGAGCGGACCGACCTGGCCGGCCAGGTCGATGTTCC
>QHBZ01000019.1 GCA_003244055.1 Pseudonocardiales bacterium
CGGCTAGCCCGTCCCTCGTCCGCAGCCTTATCTCCACGGGTTGCGGTTCCATATGGCCTCTGACATGGGTTGATAGGGATGTCGTCGGCGTGTGGCGCGGTGAGCTACGTGAGTGACGTCATCGGATTTCGGGTTGTGGGTTTTGCTGGGGTGCTGGGTTGCCGTGGCGCGGCGATCGACTGACGTTCGGCGGCAACATCATCGAGACTGGCACCGACTCCTACCGTCCACTGGTTGAAGGACCGTCTCGGCCGGGGTCGACCGCGCGTCTAGCTGGACTCGGCCTGTGCGCGGCTGGCTTGTTTCATGTAGCGGCGGAGCAGCGTGTTCGCGGTGTCGAGATCGTCGTGTTGTTGTGCGGTGAGTTGGGTGAGTCGGGTGTTGGCCTCGGCGAGGCCGGTGTTCTCGGTGCGCAGGTTCGTGACGAGGGTTTCGAGGTCGGCGATGCGGGCGACGAGTTCGGATCGGTCGATCTGTTCGATTTCGGCACCGAGGGTTCGTTGCAACCGTTCGCGGAGCTTGCGTTCCGATCGGCGCAGTGCCGTGATTTCGTGGCGAGCGAGCTCCAGGTCCGTCCGAAGACTGGCCTGTGAAGTCGGTGACTCTGCGGGCTGCGGCGGCGGACCATCGTGGCGTGGTGGGTGTTTCATCGCGTCCGTGATCGCCCGCTTCAGTTCCGGGTTGTTGTAGACCAGCCAGGTGGACACGCCGGCTTCGCGGGCGACCGCGGTGAAGCTGATCCGGGCCCCGGACTGCTGGAGCCGGTCCAGGGTGTGCAGCGTGTGGTCGTGTTTGTCCCGGCTCGCTCGTTGCCGAGCGGCGATGAGCTTGGTCGTCCGGGCATCAGGCATTGTCGTGTGCCTGGCGGTCGATGACGAACAGCGGCACTGCGTTTCGGTGGAGGTCGCGGGCGCGGCGGATGGTGCCGATCGCGGCATCGAGCGCAGCCCGTTCTTCTCCGTCGAGCCGCTCCAGGTTCGCCGTCATCTTGGCGAGGATGCCCTCGAACATCGCCAGGTTGTAGCGCAGGTTGTCGACCACTTGCGGGGCGGCGCACAGTTGCGCCTCCAGCACGTCGGCCTTGATCTTGCGGATTTCTTGCTCGATCTCGGGGATGTAGGACGGGTCCGGCCGGTAGTGGTCACAGCCGCCGCACTGGAACCTGATCGGACAGGATTTTCCGCCCGATTTGACGTTCGATGGTTCCACGCAGCCGCCGAGCATGGTCGAGACCGACCGTCGTTCGTATTCGACGTGGTCGGCGGCGGATCGCAGTGTGCCGCGGCGATCCATCACCCACGCCCCGACGCGTTCGATCGCTTCCCGTTTCCGTTTCGAGCCGACGCGGTAATACCCCTGGGTGACAGCCACATTCCGGTGATCGAGCAGGGCGGCGAGCACGTCGACCGGGGTGCCGACGTCGGCGTGTCGTTGGGCGTAGGTGTGGCGCAGGGAGTAGACGATCACGTCGCGGCGGTCGATGACACCGTCGTGGCTAGACGGTGTCCGCAGCAGCGGCGCCAGCTCGTGGATCGAGTCGACCCAGGCGCGGAAGATGACCCCGAATGCGGCCGCCTTGAAATGGTTGTCCGACTGCGGTTCACACAGATCGAGTTGCGGGAAGAGGTAGGCGGTGTCGCGATCAGGTCGCAAGATCGAGATCCTCGCGAGCCAGGTGGTGACCACGTTCACTGTGGATGCGGTGATGTGTAGCCGTCGGTCGAGTCGACCGGCCTTGGAGTTGGTGTAGATCAGCACGGGCCCGCCGCCGGGGTCGGTGTCGAGGCAGTCGCGGCGCAACGCGGTGATCTCGCCGGGCCGGCGGCCGGTGTCACGGAGCAGCTGGTAGATGGTTTGCCGCATCAACCCGTAGTCGTCGTTCGACCAGCCTTGGATGCGGTATTGCGCGGTCATCGTAGGCCGCAGCCGATTGAGGTTCCGGTCGAGAATGTCGACCACCTCGTCCGGGAGCGCCTTACCGGGGTCGTCGTCGCGGCGTCGGTAGGTCGGTCTGCTCTTCAGGTGACTGGTGGTGAGCACGAATGTGCCCGGGACGTCGTCCATGTGCCCGGCGGAGCGGCAGAACGCCAGGATTGTTTTCAGCTCCCACAATCGGCGCTGCGGATAGTCGCTCTTAAACGGGGTGCCGTCGCTGGTGGTTTGGCGTCTGCAGTAGGCGATGACGACCGCGATCTCGGCGCGCCCGGCCAACCGGGGATCGGTGAACGCGCGGCTCGTCTCGAGCGCCTGCGACGCCCAGGTCAGCGCCTGCAGCATCGGCCGTAGCTTCTCATAGTGGGGCAGCGTCTCCAGCGCCCACGTTTTGCCGAGCCGTCGCAGCCAACCGCACCCGACCGCAGACCAGTCGATGACGATGTTGCGGCTGCGGGTGCCGTGGACACTGGGAAACCGTTCCAGCACATCGGGTCCCCAGCGATCCGACTCGGTGGGATCGATGCCCTCCAACAGCGCCCGCTGCCGCCGCAGCAACGGCAGCGTCATCCGCAGCAGCTTCGCCACGTGCTCGTTCGACGGCGCGACCTCGAACAGGGTGGCGGCGTCGCGGGCGGATTTGAGCAGGTTCCGCATGCGCAGGATGGAGATGCCGAAGCCGCGGCGATCGCGTTCCTGCAGGATCCACAACACCTCGACCGCGACCGTTGCGCTGCAGCCAGCGAGGGTGAATTCGTGCGAGCGGATCAGCGGTAACCCTTGCGCGGCGAACTCGAGCTGACTCAGTCGTGGGCCGCCGTTCTCGGTGCGGGCGCGATACTGATGGTGATGCGTCGAGCACAGCGGCGTGGACTGATGAAACGCCTGGTGCCGACAGCCCGCCACGACACACACCGGCAACGGACCCAACGGCGCCGCGGTGATAAGGAATTCGTCCAGCCCGATGTCACAGGTCTTCTTCACCTGCGCGTATCGGGACTGGTGCGTGAAGCACAAACCGGTGCCGGAGTATCGGGGACGCTCGCACCGTTGCTCGTCGGAGGCCACGACGCACTGGTCGAGCGGTGAGTCGTGGAAGCGGCGTGTCAGGGTGCTGCTGCGCGGCTTGCGCCTGGCAACGCAGAACGGGCACAACGTGTTCCGGACTCCGTTGGGGTTCCTGCACTCGGGGTCGGCGCACAGATAGACGAACGTCTTCGGATTGTCCGGGTCGCCGGTGAAGATCAGGGTGTCCGGATTCCACTCACCAGGACGCCAAGCCGGCTCCAACCGCTGCGCCAGAAACGCTCGCCATCGGTCGCGAGGGTCCACGACCGCGTCTACGTAGGCGCGGACGGCGGTCGTCATTGCGGTGCCACCGCACGCTTGTCGGTCCGCGCGCGTTCCACGGCGTCGACGGCCGCGCGCATTTGTGTCTCGCACGGGTGCAGGTACTTCGCCGTCGACAGCGGGCTCTGATGCCCCAACAGCTTCTGGACCACATCGATCGGCGTGCCCGACCGCGCCCACACCGTTCCCGCAGTGTGTCGCAACATGTGCAACCGCGCCTCGACACCTGCTCGTTTCGCGACCCGCTGCAGGCAGTTTCGGGTGTTCTGGTATTTCATCGCGGAGTCGCGGTCGGTAGCCGCGTACAGGTTGACGAACACGAAATCCGAGCGAGAGCGCGGAACGAGCCGGTCCCGCTCGTACTGGTAGTCACGATAGGTGTCCACGACCGCCGACCCGACCGGAACGCTGCGCGGATAGTGGCTCTTGGCGAGCGCGTTGTTGTCGTTCACCCGCCGCCGCACGTGCAGATGAGCACCGACGACCGCGCAGCCCAGGGCACGTGAATCCGGCAGAAAATGCAGATCCTCCCGGTGCAAGCCCAGCGTCTCACCGACTCGCAGCCCGGTCTCGACCATCAGCCGAATCAGGAACAGATCCCTGATATTTGTCGCCGCAGCGAACAACGCGCTCACCTCGTCCTCGGCCAGCGACTCCGGCGGACGGGTAACTTCCCTCGCCTTGATCACCTTGGTCGTGACAACCCGATGGGAGCCATCTTCCCGTCGCGGCATCCCCTCAGGCAGAAACCGCAAATGCTTCACCTCGACGAACCGGTCGACGACCGTCGACTCGACCAAACCCACGCGCGCACAGAATCGCAGGAACTCGATGATCGCGGTGATGTGCGCGTTCACCGTCTTACCGGTCCGTGGTCGACCCGCCGGGCTCGGCTCCGCCTCCAGCCCGCGCTTGTACAGAATCAGTTGCGGCAAAGAGATGTTCACCCACGCCAACCCCTGAACGTGACACCAGTTCAGGAAGCGAGCGATCCTCGGAACATAGGCCCGAACCGTGTTCGAGCTAGCACCGCCACCATCGAGATACAACGCAAACTGGGTGACCTGATCGACCGGATCGAGATCATCATCCAACACCAACCAGGTGACCCTGCCGTCGACCGGACGAATCGCCTTCTCGACCACGAACGGCTCGCCCACACAGGGAAGTTAACTCATGTCGCTCACACAGTGTGGGATATCGATGAGGCACCTCAACAAACGTGTCGCAAACCCACGTCGCTCACCACGCGCCGTTGCGTATAGATAAGCTCTGACATGAGGGCGTGCTCGAATTCCGCGATCGCCCCGATAATGGAGTAGAAGAGCCCGCCAACCGGGGTGGAGGTGTCGA
>QHBZ01000020.1 GCA_003244055.1 Pseudonocardiales bacterium
GCGCGTGGAAGTCCGCGTTAGAGGGCTGGTGTGCAGGAGGACGCGGTGCCATGGATGGCGAGGACGGTGTCGGCGGAGAGTTGTTCCCATTGGGCGTAGGCGTTGGGAAGCCCGGAGCGTTGCACAATCTGCGCGATCTGGGTGAGTGGGCGGGTGTTCCAGTGGGGGTCGTTGGTGATGACCGTTGTCTGCAGCGCCGCGTAGAAGCGTGTGGCGGCGTAGGTGGGGTTCATGATCTGCCCCACGGTGCCCCAGCCTGTGCTGGGGCGTTGTTGGAAGAGCCCGATGCTGTCGCGGTCGCCGTGGTCGAGGTTGTGCAGGCTGGATTCTTGGAGCGCGGTGGCGATCGCGATCACCCAGGCCCGCGGTGGTAGCCCTCGTTGTTGTCCGACGGTGACGATGAGCGCCGCGTTAGCGAGCTGTTGTGCGGTGAGGTCCAGGTGGCGCTGTGGGGTGGTCAGCGGTAGGGGCATGAGGTCGCTCGATGTTGCTGCTGCTGCCGCTGGTGGTGGCCGATCGGGTGCGGGTTGGTGGTGGGATGCTCCGGCGAGCAGGGGCAGGGGGTCGACCGGGGTGCCGCCGGTGAATCGTCCGCCTGGCCAGGCTTCGAAGTGCAGGTGCGGGCCGGTGGATTGGCCGTTGTTGCCGACCTGGCCGATGGGTTGCCCAGCGTGGATGTGTTGGCTGGTGATGACGGCGACTCCTTGGGGCCACATGTGCCCGTACACGGTGGAGATCACGTGGCCGCCCAGGGTGTGGTCGATGACGATCCATTGCCCGAAGCCAGTGGCGGGACCGGCGGCGGTGACGGTGCCGTCGGCGGCTGCGTAGATGGGGGTTCCTTCGGGTGCGGCGAAGTCCTGTCCGTGGTGCTGCTCGGGTGTCCCGGTGATGGGGTTGGTCCGCGCGCCGAAGGGTGAGCCCAGCCGGTAGGTCCCGGGTGCTAGCGGGTAGCCCAGCACCGCTGGTGCTGACGGTCCGCTGGGCAGGCCGCAGGCTGTGAGGGGAGCTGGCGGTCCGGCCATGGCGGCGACGATGCCCCCGACGGTTCCGGCGATGAGGACCGTGATCATCACGACGGCGCCGACGACCGCGCCCGCGAGTTTCAGCATGGGTTCCCCTCCCTCGCGGGGCGGGTGAGCTTTCGGTACTTCGGTGACCAGGCGGCCCCGGGTGGAACTGCCTGCCTTAGTGGTGGTTCAGCCGGTCCAGGTCAGGTCGGTGTCCTGCCAGGGCGGCATCGGTTCCGGTGGGCGCAGCGCCGTCGGACGATCGCGAGAACCGACCGGGCTTGGTGCGTGCCTTACGGCATGTAGGGCTGTGAGGTGTGGCCACGCGGTGGCGAGCTCGGACAGCGCTACGCGCCCGGGCTGGGTGGTGTCGAGGGGTGACCAGATCGGTCCGGCTGGGGTGGTGTTGCGGAGGTGCTCGGTGCTGGTGGTGGCAAGGGGAACGGCCTGGGGGCGGGGCAGGCCGCGGGCGTACTGGGTCAATGTGGTGCGCGCGTGGGCTTCACGGCGGGCGGTGGCGAAGCACAGCAGCACCGGAGTGACGATCACGCTGGTGGCGGCCAGCTGCGCGTAGCCGGTGAGTTTCGCGGCCACCCGAGCGAGGGGGTAGGTGCCGGTGTCCCATTCGAGGAACCACTCGATCTCGCCGTGGTGGTCGCGCCAGCGACCGTAGGCGTCGGGGCGCACGATGTCTCCCCAGGTCGCGGTGCACCGGCTTTCGGGCCACCAGGCGCGTAGTTCCCGGTCTGGGTGGGCGCGGGCGTGGTGGATCAGGGTGGTGAAGACGCTGTTGACGCCGTGGGTGTGGGCCAGCCGCAGGGAGTGGGCGATGCCGATGGAGTGTTCGGGGCGGAACTTCAGGACGGTGGGGTCGATGCCGTCCTCGTGGGCCAGCGCGTGGGCACCGGCGACGTCGAGGACGTAGAACATCGGTGCGCGGCCGGCGCCGATATAGGGCTGGAACCGGTTGATGACTCGCCAGCAGTAGAGCTGGCGCAGCCGCAGGTTCGTGGCGCGTCGGGAGGGAAAGGCCAGCTGGGTGATCTGGGTGGAGGTCAGCACGCGGTGCTCGGCGAGCATCCGCGCGATCCACCGGTCGCGGGTGGTCAGCCGCGCGGCCAGGTGGGCGTGGTGCTCGGCGGAGACCGCCGCCCGCGTTGAGGGGCGTTGCGGGATCGGGATGCGAAGGTCATGTTGCGGTGTCGAGGACAGCATGGGATCAGCTCCACAGGTCGGGGCGTAGGTGGGGTCTGTGCGCGCGAGGGCGCAGATAGGCCGCGATTCCGCGCCAGCGGTGAGGGATACCGCGGTCGGGCTGGGGGTGTGTCAGGCGGCGCGGCGGGGATCAGGCACGGGCACGTCGTCGGAATTCTCGTCGGGTGGGGTGCTCTGCCGGCCGGTGTCGGGGGCATCGGCGGGGCGCTGGCGCTGTCGGCGGATCAGTTGTTCGTGCGCGGCGGCGCGGATGAGGGCCGCGCGTCCGGGGATCGCGGGTGGGAGGTCTTCGGTGAGCAGGGTGAAGGGCTGGGTTTCTTCCCCGTTGATGACGAGGCGGGCGGCGGCGTGGTAGACGCCGAGGTGGGACAGGTCGTGTTCGGACAGTCGCGGTGCGGTGTGCCGGGCGAGGTCGCGGGCGTCTTCCGGTCCGGCGGTGAAGAAGATCTTCGATCGGGCGTTGGTCGAGATGCCCTCTTTGAGTTCTTTGGGGAGTTGGCCGAGGTGTTGGTGGGCCAGGATCATCGAGAGTCGGTAGCCGCGGGCCTCGGCGAGCATGTCGTCGATGGCGTGGGGGAGGTTGAGGAAGTTCTGGGCTTCGTCGATGTAGAGGCCGGCGTCGCGGCGTTCGCGTTGCGGGAGGTGCGCGCGGGCGGTGGCGGCTTGCCAGACGCGGGCGACGACCAGTGATCCGATCAGCCGGGTGGTGTCTTCCCCGAGGGATCCTTTCGGGATCCGGACCAGGCACAGGCCCCCGTCGAGCACGGTGGTCATGTCCACGGTGGAGGGGCCGGCGGCGATGGCCTTGACCACAAAGGGTCGCAGCAGGAACGCGCGGAGTTTGTTGAGCAGCGGCGCGACCGCTTGGGCGCGGGCACCGTCGGACAAGCGCTCATACCAGTCCCAGAATCCGCGGAGTACTGGGTCGGTGGCGGCGCCCCGCAGCCGGGTGCGGGTGGCGGGGTCGGTGAGCAGCCCGGGTAGCTGGGCCAGGGTGGGATGGGCGGAGGAGGCGCGCAGGGTGAGGCAGGCCGCACGGAGGATGTCGTCGGTACGTGGCCCCCACGCGGCGGAGAAGACCCGGGAGAACACCGACACGAGGTTGTCGACCGCGGCGTCTTTGGGGCCTTCCAGCGGGTTGAGGCAGGGCACTGCACCGCGGGCGCCGGCGTCGAGGAGTACCACCCGGTGGGCGGCGTGCTCGGGCAGGCGCATCAGGATGTCGGTGACCAGGTCACCCTTCGGGTCGATCACGACGGCGCCGCGGCCGTGTTCGGCGTCGGCGAGGATCAGCCGCGCCAGCAGGGTGGATTTCCCGGATCCGGTCGCGCCTAGCACGTGGAGGTGGTGGCGCGCGTCGGAGACGTAGAGCCCGACCGGGCGGGCGTGCCCGGTGTCGGAGACCCCGAGGGGTTTGATCAGCGCGCCGGTGGTGGGGGTGTTCGGTGGTGGGGGCACCGCCCGGGCGCCGGCCCGTGCTAGTCCGGGGATGGTCTCATCGGTGGGGAGGTGGGCGATCGCGGCGAGTTCGGGCACCGACAGCAGATCACCCCGCCGCAGGTGTCGGTGGTGCAGTACGGCCAGGGGGTGGCGCAGGCGGGTGCGCCGGTAGTGGTTGTGCCCGGTGAACGTGCTCAGCGCGGAGGCCAGCGCATGCGCCCGGCCCCGGAGTTGATCCGAGGCGCGCCCGGCGTGTTCGGCGGGAGCGTGGGCGGGAAGCGTGGTGGTGACCGCGTAGCGCAGCACGGTCTCCCACTGGGAGCCGAGCTGCTTGGTGACGATGGCGCGGTCCTGCGCGGCGAAGGCCAGCGAGGTCTGCGGGTCCAACGCCGGCGTCGTCGCGGTGCGGGGGCGTGTCGTGGCGGGGGTGAGCAGGTCGAGGATCCGCCCGATCAGATGGGTGGAGCGCCCGGCGTGTAGGTGCCGCCCGGCGCGGCGGGCCGCCGCTACTCGGCGGCCGGTGACGGGTCGGGCGAGGAGTTGCACGCAGGCGTGGTCCTCGACGCCGAGCCCGACCGGGGCACCCAGCAGGGCCCGTAGCGGGTCGGTGGGGAACTCGCTGCGGATGGGCAGGGCTTCGGGGCGGCCGAGGCGCAGCGCGCCGCCGGTCACCAGCCGCCGTCGACCCGGTGGCGTGGCGGTGGGCAGCGGTGGTGTCGCGCGGTTGGTGCGGGTGTGCGCGCCGGGCCAGGCGGCTTCGATGGCGCGTTCGACCATCTCCGGCGGGACGGGTCCGGGTACCCAGAGCTGGATCGTGACGCCGTCATGGGAGAACACGAACTCGAACGCCAGGTGCGGTTGCCCTGTGGCGAGGCGTTTCCACGCCGGTCGCAGCAACCCGACCAGGTTGGACCACAGTGCCTGCGCACCGTCGGGGTCCACGGTGGGTGGCGCGAGGATCGTCACCGTCCGGGCGTGGGCGTGCAGGCGGTCTTGGCAGCGTCGCCACCACCAGCGGCGGGCCACCATCGCCACGGCAAGCCACACCAGTAGCGGGGGCAGGGCGACCGGGCCCCAGGTCAGGCACCATGACCAGGCTGCGTCGACGATGGTGTGGATGGTCGACCACGGGTCTTTGAGCAGGTCCGCCAGCGGCCCGTCAGGGACGGGCGGAGGGTCGGCGGTAGGAGAGGGGCGCATGACGTGGTCCTCCGGGGTCGCCAGGGCTGGGTTGGGGTCTAGACGGCGGTGAGGTCGATGTCCTGGTCACCAGAGAGGTCGAGATCGGTGTGGGCGGTGTCGTCGTCGGGCAGCGTGGCGAGTTCGGCCGGGTCGGTGGTGACCAGCCGGTGTTCGGCCTCGGATGCGACGGCGGCGAAGGCCACCCGCTGGGTGCCGGCGCAGAGCAGTCCCTGCCCGGTGTCCGCGGAGAGCAGGAATTGTCGTTCCCCTTCGGACAGGGAGAAGGTGCGGGTGATCTCGTCGATGGCTTGCGGGGCCTGGCGCAGCAGGATCTGGGTGGCGGCGTTGGCGATGACTGCCTTGCCGAGTTCGGTGCCCAGGACGTCGCCGACGTCCTGGGTGGCCACGGTGAGCCCGGCCCAGTGTTTGCGGGCTGATTTCGCTGCCTTGAACAGGAACTGGGCACCGGCGGGGTCACCCATGAGCAGCCAGGCCTCGTCCACGATGACCAGGCGGGGCCGACGCTGCGCGGGGTGGGTGATCCGCCGCCAGATCGCGTCGAGGGTGAGCAGGGTGCCGACGGCTTTGAGCTCATCAGCGAGGTCGCGCAGGGAGAACACGACCAGGTGCCCGTCGGGCCGGGTGGTGGTGGGCCCGGCGAACAGGCCTTGGAAGGCGCCGTCGGTGTAGGGGTGCAGGCGCTGGGCCAGCTCGCGTGCGGTGTCGCCCCCGTAGGTGGTGATGGTGTCGCGCAGATCGCGGAGCAGCGGCGCGGGGCGGGTCCAGGTGCGGGCGTCGGCGCTGATCCCCGCGCGCTGGTAGGTGGCGGTGATGGCGTGATCGGCCAGCGCCCGTTCGTCAGCTGTCAGGGGTGTGCCGAACAGCACGGACAGGAACGTGTGCAGGAACAGGGCACGGCGGGTGAGGCTGTCTGCGGGTGCGCTGCGGTGCCCGTCGGGATGGGTGTGCACGGGCAGTTCCAGCGGGTTGAGCCGGACTCCGTCGGCGCCCAGGGCTAGGTGGGTGCCACCGACGGCGTGGGCCAGGCGGCGGTATTCGTCCTCGGGGTCGAGGATGGCGATCTCCACCCCCCGGTACAGCGACCGCAGGGCTTCGAGTTTGACCAGGTAGGACTTCCCGGCGCCGGAACGCCCGAGGATCACCGCGTTGTGGTTGGGCAGGGCGAATCGGTCCCAGTGCACCAGGCTGGGGGAGCCGAGGTTGTAGCCGTAGAGCACGCCGGCGGGCGCCCCGGCCGAGGTGGGGTCCGGTGGTGGCAGGTCGGGGCTGGTGAAGGGGAACGCGGCGGACAGCGCTGAGGTGTCGAAAGTGCGGGTCATGGCGAGCAGGTCCAGGCCCATCGGCAAAGACGCGGTGACCCAGCCCTGCAGGGTCCGGTAGCTGGCGGGTTTGGCGTCGAGTAGCAGGCTCGCGGTCAGGGACCGCAGCGCGCTGATCTCGTCGACGAGCTGGGCCTCGCTGCTGGCGTGCACGGTCAAATACAGGCCAAGCCGGAACAGGCGGCCTTCACCGCGGGCGACGCGGGCGGACAGGTCGTAGGCGTCTTCGGTGGCGGTCTCGACGTGCGGATCGAGCAGACGGCCGTGCTCGGCGCCGTGCCGACGGCCCGACTCCAGCCGGGCGAGTTGCTTGCGGAGCCCCTCGGTGGCGGTGGTCGGGTCGATCGGCTCGATGTGCAGGGAGACATCGACGCGTCCGGGGTAGCTCAGCAGGGGCGCCAGCCATCCGGCGTGGACCTCCCGCGGATAGCCGACCACGGCGAAGCTGGCGAGCAAGTCATCGCCGACCTGCAGGCACCGCGGGCCTACCTCGATCGCGTCGGGCCAGAACCCCGGTGATTCCGACGGTGGCGGGGTGTGCGGGCGGGTCCGTGGTCTGGGGTGGGCCATGGTGATCAGCTCCAGTCCTCGGTGTCGGGTGGGGTGGTGATGACCTCGTCGGGATCGGCCAGTTCCGCCGCGGGTGGGATCGGCGAGTCGGGTTGGCAGGTCGCGGCGAGCACGGCGGTGGCCTGGGCGGCGTCCAGTGCGGTGAGGGTGATCCCGGCCGCGCTGAGCAGGTCGGTGGCTTCGGTGACGCGGCGGATCAGCCGGGACTGCGCTGCCCGCCGCTGCGGCGAGCTGGGATCGGTGTTATCGGGGCGTGAGCGTGACCGCGGCAGACCGCCAGTGCGGGTGGTCAGGCTGGGGGCGAGGGGTTCGCGGAGCACCAGCAGGATTTGGCGGCGCAGCAGCTCGGTGTGCCGGGCGAGGTGGGTGAGGTAGTCGGCGTGGTCGTGCGCGGCGGCTTCCAGCGCGGGGTGGGGCAGGTGCCCGGCACGCTCGCGGAGTTCCGTGATCTGCCCGGAGAGGTCCAGACGTTGCGCGCGGATGAGGATCTGCACCGGCGCGGTCAGGCTGTGCAAGTAGCGGCCGAAGGCGGCCACGATGCCGTCCTGCTCGGTGGGTGTGCGCAGCGAGAAGTTCACGGTGCTCGCGGCGGCGATGAGGGCGAGTCCCTCTCGCCCGAGGTCGACGATTCCTGCCTCGTTCACCGCTTGCGCGGGGAGTTCCAGACCGCCGAGTGGTTTGGGGTCGGGCGCGGCGAGCGGTGCGAGCCAGTCGGGCATCTCCGGCGTGGCGCTGGTGGGGCTGGTGATCAGGCGGCGGGGGGCGAGGCGTTGGCGGATCGCGGCGAGCAGCAGCCGGTCCAGACTCATCCCGTCGCGGCGCAGCATCACCAGTGCGGCCACGGTGATGACCAGCGGGATGGCCAGTGCCAGAAAGGCGGCGAGCGGCAGGATCGGTCGGGTCAGGGTCCACCCGCTGTAGAGCAGGATTCCGGTCACCGCCAGCACCGCGACCTGCCGGGCGGTGAGCCCAGCGAGGATCTTGTCCTCCCGGTCCACGTCGGCGGGGATTCGCACCGGCTGGGTCACGGCCGATCACCTCCTGAGGTGGTGGGTCGAGGTGGGCGCACGCGAGGCAGATCCAGCGGCTGCGGCCGCTGTCGGGCAGCTTGGGCGCGGGGCGCGCGCGGTAGCGATGCCGCGAGTAGTGGTGCCGGTCGGGTGGGTGACCGGGGGCGGGGCGGCGCGGTGATCGGGAGCGGGTAGTGCCCGTTGCGTGGCAGGGCCGATTTGTTCTTCGGCCATTCCCCGCCCGCGGGAAGTCTCCCTTGGTGGGCAGGCACCGGTCTTGTTCCGGGGGAATGCGGTGAGATCCGAGAATAGGGATCCACCGGTCCCGATCTGGGTCCTGATCTGGGTCCCGGTCCGGGTCCAGGCCCCGATCCGGGTCCCGGTCGTGGTGTCGGTCTCGGTCCTGGCCCCGGTCTTGGTGTCGGCCCCGGTCCGGGTTTTGGTCCTCCCGGTCCTGGCCCTGGCATTGGTCGGGGTCTTGGTCCCGGTCCCGGCCTTGGTGTGGGCTTTGGTCCTGGTCCGGGTTTGGGCGGTATACCTCCGCTTCCGTTACCGCGACCGCGGCGGGTGCCCGCGAGGGTGGTCCCGCTGAGGCCGCGGAGCACACCGAATGCTTTGGCAACGAGGACGCCTTTGGCGAGGGTGCCGAGGAACGAGCGGCGGTTGCTCACCCGAAGCGAGGAGAAAACCCAGAACGGGACTTTGATCAGCACCCACATCAGGGCTATCGCCACCAGCATGTTCACCACGCCGGACGTGTCGGGGCCGAGCAGGGTGAATCCTGGCGCGAGAAAGACGCGCAGCGCGGTCACCAGAACGAAGGATTGGATGAGCTGGACGGCCAGGCACCCACCGAACGCTTTCCACCACCAGCGGGCGATCCCCTCCGTCTGCGGCACCGCATGAAACATCAACAACAGCGGCGCCCCAGCGACGAGAGTGACGACCAGCACGACCCTCACCACATAGGTAAGCAACACCGCGGCCAGCATTACTGCGAGGACCAACCCGAGCACCACGGCGAACAGCGCGCCACCCATCCCCGCAAAGATCATCGATTTGAGTGCTTGGGGGGCGGAGACGTCATCGACTCCGCCCGCCAGAAAACTTCGGGCTAGCGCATTCGCGATCGTGATGGCCTGGGTGGCAATCCACAGTGACAGCGCCCCAGCGAGAAACCCCACCATGATCCTCGGCAGGACTTCCTTGATCGATGTCCTGGTTTGGAGAGTTTCGTGGGCCATCACCACGATCCCGGCGGCCAGGATCAGCGTTGCGTAGAGCGCCAGCACCATTTGCCATGACGATTCCCACAGCTGGCCGATCCTCGGCAGTTGGTCGGGTGTCGGTGTGGTCAACAGTGTGGCCGCCAACAGATCCAGGAACCGGTTCAACGCCGGGGTCACCAGATGCATCAGGAAGGAATCAATCGCCTCGCTGACACACGCGGGAATATCGGTGAAACCGCAGCCGCCTCCGCCGCTGTCAGGTGCGGCGGTGGGCGGCGCCGGCGGTGCTACCGGTGCCGCGCCCGGCTGTGGCAGACAGTCCACACCCGTGCACGGCTGCGGTGCCCCGGGGCCCGGAGTTGGTGCTGGTGTCGGGGCGGGGGTGGCATCGGGTTGGGCGCCCGCGAAACCCGATGCCAGCCCCATGCCCATCATCACCAGGACGATCAGGAGGATCCCGCGCGCCAGCGCGTCGCACCGACCTACGCGTGGCGCCTTGTGGCGTCGGGGCCAGGCGCTGGTCCGCACTGGGGGAGTGGCGGTGGTGGGCACGGGGTATCAGAGCCCCACGATCCCGGCCAGGATCTGCACCACGAGCGGGGCGAGCGCGGTCAACGCGTAGCCGAAGGCTGCGGAGCGGAACGCGGATTTCGCCTTCTCGATCTCACTGGGATTGCCGGCGGCGGCGACATACCGCACCCCGCCGACGGTGAGGAACACCGTCGCCAGCAGCGCCAGGATCCCCATGATCCAGTTCCGGATGTTCGTCAGGACTGTGCTGATGTCTGGGGCCAGGGCGAGCACCACGGTGGTATCGGCCCATGCGTTCGGCGCGGTCCCGATCGCCAGCACCACGACCACGGCGAGGGCAGCGCCCAGCATTCGGCCTCGCCGGTGGCGTGGTGGCGGCCACCAGGAGCACCGCTGCGCGGCTGGACGTGGTGATGGCTTGAGGGTGCGCTGCGACTGGGATGACTGTGGGGGATCCGCCGCTGGGATCGGCGAGGGTGGTGTCACGCGCATCGGGGAGCCTCCGGTTCGTCGCTGGGAACGGGGGCGGGCAGGCTTCGCCCGCGCTGAACAAGTCGGGTCTGCTCGGGGGAATCAGACCGACGTCATACGCGGTCATCGGCTACTCAACGTGACCGCCCAGGGGTGTCCGGGCCGCTGCGCAGCGCCAGACGGTTGGCCGCCAGATGGGGGGTGGGGTCGTCGTGAGCAGTGCGCGGGGTGAGCTTCACTTGCTCGCCCAGCCAGGCGAGCAGCCACTGCTCGGCGCGATGCCGAGAGCGCTGGGTCTGGCCGTAGGACTGGTGGTGGGCTGCGGCCCACTCGATCAGGCTGGTGTCCTCAAGCCGGGTCTGGCCGATCAGGGTGGCCTCGGTCTGCGTCAAAACCCCGGCCGCGACGGCCCGGGCGAGGACCAGATCCGGGTGCCCGGAGGGCAGCGGCGGCGACTGCCACCGCATCTCCTCGACCGGTCGCGGGGCGTCGATCGCGTCGATCAGGGCCCGGTACCCGGCGTTGTAGGCAGCCCAGCGCAGCCGGTTGACGATCCCCGCTCTCGTCACGTCGATCGTCGCCAGGGCGTGGAGAAAGCCGGTGAGGACTTCGGCGTGGATGTCGCGGGGGTCTTGGGCGAAGCGGGCGGTGAGCCCGGCTGCCATCCGGGTGAGCATCGGCAACGCCAGGCCGACTGCCGCGATCGTCCAACTGGGTTCTTGCAGACGGGAGCGGTCAATCACATGTCGCCAGACCTGGTCCCACACCTCGCGAGGACACCCCGTGCTGAGCAACAGCCGCCCGAGCTCATCGAGGGGGATGTTCCGCTCGGGAAGATGGTCGAAGCACCGGCCGTCGATGCTGAGCGGCTCGGGCCCTCGGGTGAGCCATCCGAAGGCGCGGCGCGCCGCTTCCAGGGGGTGTGATGGCCACCCCTCGTGGTGGGTGTCGGGGCGTGTGCCCATTGCTTTGGCTCCTCTCGCCGTGGCGTCGTGAACGCCGTCGAGGAAGCCACCCGGGGGACAAGGAAGCGCACGCCGAAAACAAAGAGGTGACTAAAACGATCTCCTTGTCACGACACAAGAAGATCACAAAAGTGATCAGCTCATGAGTGGTGTCCAACGCTGACAATGCCCTTGTGAGCTGCGCCGTTGTCAGCTCTTAGCCACTTGTAGTCGTCCGTGCCGCACCGATCGGACGCCAAGAGAAAAGATCTTGCCAAATTCTGAGGGAGATCATGAATGGTCGGGGTCGAACGGATGCTGTCGCGCGGAACGCCGGGCGACTGCTGACCTTCCGGCCGGACCTCGACCGCTCCCGCACCGGCCACGGCGGGCGGCCGGCAGTGACATGGCGTGGTCATCACCCGGGGCACGCGGCAGCGTCGCGTCAGTTCCGATCCGCCGGTCTGATCTGCCCCGCCTCTCATGACTTTGTGGGCGTTGTGCACCCGTCCCGCTACAGCCTGGGAGCCTCCACATGCCTCGCTCCGACGCATCCCGCCGCGACCGCCCACGGGCGCTACACCCCCGAGGTGCCCCCGTGACACCATCCAGACCGCGTCACTCCAGGACCATCCATGGCCGCCGGCTGTTGCCCGCCACGCTCAGTGAG
>QHBZ01000021.1 GCA_003244055.1 Pseudonocardiales bacterium
CTAGCGACCAAGGATCACTAGGTCGTAGCGGCCTTGGAGGTTCATCCAGAAGCGCTCCGAGGTCCCGAAGTATCGTGCGAGCCGTAGCGCGGTGTCAGCGCTGATGCGCCGCGTGCCGTGCACAATCTCGTTAATTCGGCGCGGCGGCACACCGAGCGCGACAGCGAGTTTGTGCTGGGTGATGCCCAACGGGGTGAGGTACGCCCCGGCGAGGATCTCGCCCGGATGGATGGGCGCCATGGACGGGGTGGCACTCATGTGTAGCTCCTCTCAGCGGTAGTCGACGATCTCGAGGTCCTCTGGCCCCCCGGTGGTCCAGCGGAAACAGATCCGCCACTGCTGGTTCACCCTGACCGTGAGATGGTGCCGCTCTATCGCCCGGAGCCTGGCGTGGCCGTGGATCCCGAGATCCGAGGGGGATATCCGGTGATCGCGGGAACTCTAGGGCCTTACGACATGGTCGCGAGCCTGCTCGAAGACGGGGTTACCGCTGAGGAGGTGGCAGGATTTTATCCGGCTGTCAGCCCGGATGCTGCTCGGGAAGCTCTCGCATTCGCGCAATACGTCGACGGCTACCGCGAGCCGATCAGCGCTTGATCTTGTGATGAAGCTTCTACTCGACGAAGACGTTCCGGTTAGCTCGTCGAGCCCCTTCGTCGGCACTCCATGAGCATCATGTGGATCACGACCAGGACCTGGGGTGGAAGGGCAAGAAGGACCGCTTCCTACTTCCCGACGCCAGCGACAAAGGCTATGACGCCCGCGCCGCCACCATCGGCTGCTGGCCCTTCGAGAGGTGTCGGAGTCCGACACTACGCAACGCCGGCCGCTGCTAGACCTCCATGTCACTCGATGTTTCATGCCCGCTGTGGGGCGACTCGGTTAGCGCGGTGGTGACGGCGTCGCGGACGGCGGCGTCGGTGGGCAGTGGTGTGCCGGTCTGTTCGGCGAGCTCGCGCAGCGAGGTCATGGTGACATCGGGCAGGCCGCAGACGGTGAACTGTTCGAACGCGTGCAGGTCGGGGTCGATGTTCAGGGCGAAGCCGTGGCTGGTGATTCCGCCCCGGATCCGCATGCCGATGGAGGCGACCTTGCGGTGATCGGGGGTCCAGACCCCGACGAGGCTGGAGGCGCCCGGGGGAGTGGCACGCCGTTGGGTGCTGAAACCGAGCAGTCGCAGCGCGCTGACCAGGCCGTCTTCGAGCCACCGCACGACATCGGCCGCGCCCTGACCGCGGATGTCCATGATCAGGTAACCCACGAGTTGGCCGGGACCGTGGTAGGTCGCGTACCCCCCGCGATCCACCGCGACCAGCGGTATCTCATGAAGGCCGCGGCGCAGATCGGCGGGGTCGGTGCGCTGCCCGTAGGTGATCACCGGGGGATGGCTGAGCAGGAACAGCCGGTTGCCTGCTGTACCCGCGCGCCGCTCGGCGGCCCAGCCGGCCATCGCATCGATCGCGTCGAGGTAGTCGATCTCACCGAGGTCGACGCGCTGCAGCGTCCGCTCGACCCCGGCCATCACTGCCTCCGTGTCCTTCAGGTTCTCCAGGTTTTCCTGGTAGCAAGAGGGAAGCGTAGGCCGCCGAGTCCCGGCGCCGGTTCGCTGCCTCCGGTCCACGGCCATCACCCGTTCGGATCACGGAAGTGCCCGCCATTTCCCATTGGCTGTTGACAGGACGTCCTAAATTAGGTGAGGCTTTCTTAAACTTTCATCCTTATGGGTGGTGTCCCCCACGCCCCCGCTGAAGGTGAGGAGCGTGCCGATGGTGTCGATGATCCGCGCCCGGATGGTGCAGCCGGCATGGGCTGTCCCGGTGCTGACCGGGCTGCTCATGGTCGCCGGGTGCGGTGGCACGTCGTCGACGCAGGACGCCGGGCAGACGATCACGGTCTACAGCGGCCAGCATGAGCAGACCGCGACGATGCTGGTGACCGACTTCACGGCGGCGACCGGGATCAAGGTGGAGCTGCGCTCGGGTGGTGAGGCGGAACTGGCTAACCAGATCCTGCAGGAGGGGACCGCTTCCCCGGCCGATGTGTTCTACGCTGAGAACCCACCCGCGCTGGAGGCACTGCGCGAGAAGAACCTGCTCAGCTCAGTCGACGCGGCGACGTTGACCGCGGTGCCGGCGGCTTACGACTCGCCGCAGGGCCGGTGGGTGGGTGTGTCGGCGCGCAGTGCGGTGCTGGCGTTCAACACCGCAGCGGCCAGCGACGCACAGCTGCCGGCCAGCGTGCTGGACATGGCCGGCCCGGCGTGGAAGGGCAAGTTCGGCTACGCCCCGACCGAGACCGACTTCCAACCGGTTCTCACCGCCGTCGCCAAGCTCAAAGGCGCCGATGCCGTACGGCAGTGGCTGGCCGATCTGAAGGCCAACGCCAAGGTGTACCCGGACAACGAGACGCTGGTCGCCGCGGTCAACAGCGGGGAGATCGCCACCGGGCTGATCGACCACTACTACTGGTATCGGCTGCAGCGCGAACTCGGCCCAGCCAAGACCAACTCGGCGTTGCACTACTTCGGCCCAGGCGACCCGGGCAGCCTGGTCGACGTCTCCGGCGCTGCCGTGCTGGCGTCGAGCAAGCAGGCCGGCGCGGCCCAGAAGTTCCTGGCCTACCTGGTCAGCAAGCCTGCCCAGACCATCATCGGCACCTCGGACAGTTACGAGTACCCCCTCGGGTCCGGCGTCACCACCAGCCAGCCACTGCGGCCGCTGGCCGAGCTGCACCCACCCGCGCTGACCGTCGAGGATCTCGGCGACGGTCGGTCCAGCCTCGCGATGCTGCAACAGGCCGGACTGTTGTGACCCTGATCGGTCGCCGGGTTCCGCTGCCGCTGGTCGGGGCCGGCCTGGTGACCGCTGCGGTGGTGGCGTTGCCGGCAGTGTTCGTACTCGCCGAGGCCGGCGGGGTGGGCTGGGCGCAGGCCCGGACGTTGCTGCTGCGCTCCACGGTGGCCCAGCTACTGGGCAGCACCGCCGCGCTGACGGCGGCGGTGACCGCGCTGAGCATCGTCATCGGGGTGGCGGCGGCGTGGTGCACCGAACGCACCGATCTGCCCGCAGTTCGGATGTGGCGGGTGCTGGTGGTGCTGCCGGTGGCGATCCCGGAGTTCGTCAGCGGCTACTCGTGGGTGTCGCTCACCAGCGCTGTGTACGGTTTCGGCGGCGCAGTGTTGATCTCCACATTGTCGCTGTATCCGCTGGTGTACCTGCCGGTGGCGGCCATGCTGCGGGGACGGGACCCGGCCCAGGACCAGGTCGCGCGGTCCCTGGGGTTGGGACCGGGGGCGGTGTTCCGACGGGTCACCCTGCCGCAGATCCGCCCCGCGATGCTCGGTGGGGCGCTGATCGTGGGGCTGCACCTGCTCGGCGAGTACGGGGCGTTCGCGATCGTGCGCTACCCGACGTTCGCCACCGAGATCTTCACCGAGTACAACCTCGGGTTCGACCCGGGTGCCGCGGCCCTGCTGTCGGTGGTGCTGATCGTGCTGTGCGTGGCGCTACTGGGCGGTGAGACTCGGCTGACCGGTGCCGCCCAGCAGGCAAGGATCGGCGGCGGCGTCGCCCGCCAGACGCCACCTGTGCGGCTGGGACGGCTCACCGCGCCGGTGCTGACCGGGTTCGCCGGGCTGGTCACGCTCGCGTTGGGGGTACCGATCGGGTCATTGGGCTACTGGCTGATCCGCGGCGGGTCGACCACGCTGCCCCCGGCGTCGATCTGGGCCGCCGCCGGTTTCACCCTCACTCTCGGGGCGGCGGCCGCGGCGGTGACCACGCTGCTGGCGCTGCCGGTGGCGCTGCTCGCGGTCCGCCACCGCGCCCGGCTCACTGTCCTGCTCGAGCGCAGCACCTACCTGGCCAGAGCCCTGCCCGGGGTGGTGGTGGCGCTGGCGTTGGTGTTCTTCGCGCTGCACTACGTGCCGATCGTCTACCAGAGCGCCCCGCTGCTGGTGCTCGCCTACGCGGTGTTGTTCCTGCCGCTGGCGTTGATCGCGCTGCGCGCCACGTTGACCCAGATTCCCCCGGGACTGGCCGAGATGGGCCGCAGCCTCGGCCGGCCCCCGATGATCGTGTTGGTGCGGGTCACGCTTCCGCTGCTCGGGCCGGGGTTGGCCGCCGCGGCGGCGCTGGTGTTCCTGTCCACCACCACCGAGCTGACCGCCACCCTGCTGCTGCGCCCCACCGGCCTGCAAACCCTGGCGACCCAGTTCTGGGTCTACACCAGCGGCCTGGCCTATGGCGCCGCCGCACCGTACGCCGCACTCATGGTCGCGGTGTCCGCGTTGCCGACCTACCTGCTGACCCGCCGTATCGATTCCCTGTCCACCACCGCAACCTAGGAGACCGGTGTCATGACCCACCCCGGCATCACCCGGTTCATCCCGCACTCCGACGGGCCTCCGGCGTCCGACCCGTCCGACCCGCCTGCCCCGCCGGCCGCGGTGCAGCTGCGCGGGGTAACCAAGGCCTACGGCGCCCACCCGGTGCTCGGTGGTCTCGACCTGGACGTCCCTGCCGGCACCATCACCGCCGTACTCGGCGCGTCGGGTTGCGGCAAGACCACCCTGCTGCGGTTGCTCGCCGGGTTCGAGCACACCGACGCCGGCACCATTGCCCTGCACGGCCGGACCGTCGACGACGGTCATCGCCCGCTGGCACCCGAACACCGCCGGATCGGCTACGTGCCTCAGGAGGGCGGGCTGTTCCCGCATTTGTCGGTGGCGGCCAACATCGGTTTCGGGCTGCCCCGCGCGGCGCGCCGCCACCGGGTGGCCGAGCTGCTCGAACTGGTCGGTCTGCCCGGGCTCGGCGATCGCCCACCGCACAAGCTCTCCGGCGGCCAGCAACAACGGGTCGCCCTGGCCCGCGCGCTCGCCCCGGCGCCGCAGCTGGTGCTCCTCGACGAACCGTTCTCCGCCCTCGACGCCGGGCTGCGCGCCCAGCTGCGCACCGACGTCGCCACCGCGCTGCGCCGCAGCGGCACCACCGCGGTGCTGGTCACCCACGACCAGGACGAAGCCTTGTCCATGGCGGAGCTCGTCGCGGTCCTGCGCGACGGGCGCATCGTCCAAGCCGCCGACCCGGCCACCCTCTACCAGCAACCCGTCGATGCCGACGTGGCCCGCTTCGTCGGCGAAACCAACCTGCTGGCCGGCCACGTGCTGGGCAGCACCGCGCGCAGCCCGCTGGGTGAGCACCCGCTGCGGCCCGACGTCCCCCGACTCCCGGCCGCGGCGCTCATCATGGTCCGACCCGAGCAACTCCAGCTACGACCAGCCACCTCCCGCGACCCCGCGGACGCCGTCACCGGCCGGGTCCTGCACCGCGACTACCACGGCCACGACACCACGATCACCCTCGCCGTGTTGGCCAGCGCACCGACCACCGGCACGCCTACCGCGGAGCTCCAGGTCCTGGCCCGGACCACCACGACCAACCCCCTACCGGGCAGCCTGGTCACCATCACGGTGGCCGGGGCCGTGGTGGCGTTACCCACTGGGGCGGATAACCCGTGAGTCCTGGGCTTCGTCGCCTCGGACCCGACCAAGACTCCACGGTCGCCGGCCCACGGTTGGAATCAAGCTCCGAGCGCCCGGAGCGGCATACGAAAGATCGAGATCTACCCTCGCCGGCATCGGTTCAGGAAATCTCGCCGATGAAGTCCCTTGACGTCGTGGGCTGCGAGAACATCGGGAAATCGTAGGCGATGGCGTTGTCGTGCTGCTCGGGCGAGGTAGCCGCCATGCAGTCGGTGAGCGTCAGGACCTGGTAACCGTGCTCGTAGCCCGTCCGCATGGTTGACTCGACACAGCAGTTGGTGAGGAAACCGCCTAGGACGATCGTGGTGATTCCCTTGTTGCGGAGGATGAAATCGAGATTGGTGCTGGCAAAGGTGTCGAGGCCGCGCTTGCCCTCGATCACGATGTCGCCTTCCTGCGGCGCCAGTTCGTCGATGATGGCGGCGCCCCAACTGCCTTTCACGAAGCACTGACCGTCGACGACGCCCTTCAGGATCCCGTAGGGGTGAGCGCCGAGCTCACCGTATCCCTTGGCGAAGGTGATGGGCGCGTGCATGACCACCACGCCGGCGGCCCGAGCGGCCTCGGCTACCCGCTTGGTGTTGGCCAGCATGTCGGTCTTGTCCATCACCGGTTGGACCACCTGGTGGAGGACGCCGCCGGGGGAGGTGAAGTCGTTCTGGTACTCGATCAGCACGACGGCGGTGGTCTTGGGATCGATCGCCATGCCGGCCTCCTTCCCCCGCGGGGGAACTCGTATTTCTCCCGCTGAGCCTAGCGCCAGGCGTACCGCGCCGGTGACATGACGGTGCGCGCAGCGCGGGCTGCGGGCCTGGGCGCTTATGGTGGTGGGGACAGCCTGCCGGGTGGCCAACAGGAGAGCGCTGATGACGCAGTGGGACGGTCGCGGATTGCCACCAGTGGCCGCCGAGAGGATGCGGCGCTTCGCCAGCACCGGTCTGCGGACATCGCTGCTGACGGTGCCAGGCGCTGTCGGGGTGCAGTCGGTCGGCTTCGACCCGGTCGGCGAGGTGATGGGCTGCATAGTTCAGCACATGGGGTGGAGCGGCTTCGGGGGCTGTGGCTACTACGGCGGGATGGGGGCGCTGGGTGGTTTCAGCGGTTTCGGGCTCGGTGCCGGCACGGTCACGTCGTCGGGGCGGGCCGGGTTCGTCGGATTCGGGCCGTACGTCGATGCGCTGTACCACGGTTATGGCACCGCGCTGGCGCGGATGACCGAGGAGGCCGCCGCGATGGGCGCCGACGGCGTCGTGGGAGTGCGGCTGGCCGTATCAGATCTTGGTAACGACAACCGTGAGTTCGTCGCGTTGGGCTCCGCGGTCCGGTCACGGTCTCGGCATCGTCCCGCGCGAGTGTTCAGTACCGAGCTGGCCGGGCAGGATGTCGCCAAGTTGCTGCAGGCGGGTTGGGTGCCCTGCGCCGTCGTCTACGGGATCTCGGTGGCGGTTCGCCATGACGACTGGCGCACGCAGCGACAGTCGTCATGGGGCGCCGGGAACACGGAGGTGTCCGGCTACACCGAGCTGGTCACCCACGTGCGCGCCGACGCCCGTCACCGTTTCGACCAGCAAGCCCGCTCGACGGGGGCGCAGGGGGCGATCGTGTCCTCGATGGGTCTGCAGATCCGGGGGATCGAGCCGTCGGAGAACCATCGTGACCACGTCGCCGAGTCGACGGTGTTCGGCACCGCGCTGGCAAGCTTTCACCGAGGGGCGACTGCCCCGACCCGATCGTTGACCATCCTGCCGTTGCGATAGCTGTCGGCCCAAAATTCCGGCCAAGAACCAGGAGTGAGTGATGACCGCCGATCCCACCGCGTTGGGTATCCCCGAGGACGCGATGCGCCGGCTCGCCGAGATGCGGCCTGGGCAAGAGACCAGCCTGTTCACCTCGGATCTGTCGGTGAACGAGTTCCTGCTGGTTCGCGAGGCCGGGTTCCGTCCGCTCGGGCTGGTACTGGGCACCAGCATTTACCACGTCGGGTTCCAGATGGGTCGATGGAACAGCAACCAGGAACTGACCGTGCTGTCCCAGGCGATGTACCACGCCCGTGAGCTGGCCATGACCCGGATGGAGGCGGAGGCCGACCAGCTGGGTGCCGACGGCATCGTCGGGGTACGGCTGGACATCGAGTTCAAGGAGTTCGGTTCGGACATCGCCGAGTTCATCGCGGTAGGCACCGCGGTGGTTGCCGATGAGCAGCAGACCCCCGACGGGCAGTCCTGGCGCAATAACCAGGGCCAGCCGTTCACGTCCGATCTGTCCGGCCAGGACTTCTGGACGCTGATCCAGGCCGGCTACGCCCCGCTGGGCATGGTGATGGGCTCCTGCGTTTACCACATCGCGCACCAGCGGTTCTGGCAGGCGATCGGCAACGTCGGGCAGAATGTCGAGCTGCCGCAGTTCACCGAGGCGCTCTACGACGCCCGAGAGCTGGCGATGAGCCGGATGCAGGCCGAAGCCGAGCGGCTGGCGGCCGAGGGCATCGTGGGCGTGCAATTGCTCTCGCTCGGACACCGGTGGGGTGGGCACACCACCGAGTTCTTCGCGATCGGCACCGCAGTGCGCCCGCTGCGCGCGGATCACGTGATCGCCAAGCCGCAGCTCGTCCTCCCACTGACCGACTCGTGATCGGTGGTCCCTCATGACGATGGAACCCAGCGGATTGGGGCCGATGGGCGACGTCCAGCTGCTGGCGTCGATGCTGCGCGCCGACCGTGCTGAGGTCGCCTCCTACGCTCGGGTGTTGAGCGGGACGCTGGCTGCGGCGCTGCCGGCAGGCATGGTGGAGCTGGGATATCACCGCAGCGTCGGCGACCGGTTGGCGGGCCGGTCTGGCCGCGCTGTTCGAGTGGTGGTGCACGGTGAAAATCGCGATCTTGAGCTTCGCGAAGGCAGAAACGGCCAGATCGAAGCGGAGCTGCAGCAGGTGGTGCGCGCAGTGGTGATCAGCCGTCGCAATATCAGCGTGGATGAATGGCTCCAAGCGCTGGCCGAAGACATCACCCGAGCGGCCGCTCGGGACACCGCCGCCCGAGAGGCGCTGGAGCGTCTGCTCCGGTCCTAGAACCCGATCTAGTCGGCTGCTGCGTGTCTTCCTTGTTGGTCAGAGATGGCACTGTCGTCAGAGGTAGCTCTGTCGTGCGAACCAGCCAGGCTGTCCGGCGTGACCTTCGCAGCGTCGATGTCGGTGGCCGATGATGGTGATGCGGTCTTGATGGACTCGAGCGCTTCGGCCATCCCGCCCTACCCGACGTTCTCGGCTTCACTCGGCTCGGGGAGTTCTTCCTGGTCTTTATCGATCATGACCTAATCGTAACCGCCGCCCGCGACGGCCCGCGGAGGACCAGAAAGTGATCGTAGCGGAGCGTGGAGATTGATGACTGTGTGTAGCATGGCTTAAGATGTGGATGCCCCTC
>QHBZ01000022.1 GCA_003244055.1 Pseudonocardiales bacterium
TCGCCGAACAATCCCTGGTGCTGGTTCGGGTCCAATCCCATGAATCACCACTTCGTTCCGGTACGGGTCAGACGGTATGGGATCGTCGAGCGGCGGGTGGCATCGACCCGGCCCGCGGCTCAGGCGCACCTTTGGCCAGCTCTGATCCGGCAGCCCGAGAGGCGCTGGTTCCGAGGGTGGCGGCCCGGCCCGTGGAGGGGACAGCCGGACCGAGCCGCCACGGGGGACCGAATCGCAACGGCGGAGGGGATGCCGTTGCGAGGCATTCCGGTCCCCGCACCTCCCCCAGCTCAGAGAATCAGATCGATCGGTGGGGGAGGGCATCGTGGTCATCGGCCCCTGTATCCGGGTATTACCCGATCACCGCTTAGTTTTCCTCCCCGGTGTCCCCCGTTCACCGGGGAGTTGCCTCGTGAGATCGTCAGTGCGCCCACACCCCAGGATCGCCAAGCTGTGGGCCGATACAGCGGACAAGCTGAGAGGACTGATCACGATGCGTTGGGCTGTGGGGTTCGCGTTGTTCATGGCGCTGGTCTTCGCGCTCACCTTCGGATATCGCCTCGGCGCGACATTCGTCGACCAGCTGGTTGCACGGTGAGCCGGTCAATCGCCAGCTCCGACCGCCGCGACTGACGCTACTCGAATCCTTAGCTGGACCGCCTGCTCTGGCCCGTCAGCCCGAACTCTAAGCAGAGCTGCGAGGACCGCCACCAAAGCCCGCATCCCGGGCGCGGAGGACAGCTTCGGTCCGATCGGCGACGTGGAGCTTCGCGAAGATCGCGGAAGCATGGTTATTGATTGTCTTGGTGGCTAGGCCGAGCTTCCCGCCGATCACTGTTGTCGGCAGCCCTGCCGCAAGGAGCTCGAGGACCTGCCGCTCGCGCGGAGTGAGCTGCGGAAAGGGGTCAATCGCGACCGCTGCACCGGACAGCCGACCGAGCACCCGCCTGGCGATGCCGGGTCCGAATATCGCCTCGCCGGCCGCTACCGCGCGGATCGCTCGGACGATTTCCTCCTGGGTGGCACCCTTGAGCACATAGCCCCTGGCGCCGGCCCGCATGGCGGCGAAGACCGACTCCTCGTCATCGAACATCGTCAACATCAACACGGCGACGCCCGGCGCGTCCCGGGTGACCTCGCGGGCGGCGCTGACACCGTCGAGATCGGGCATCTGGATGTCCAGCACCAGCACATCGGGACGAAGGGTGACCGCCGCGCGGACCGCATCGCGGCCGGTGGCGGCGGTGGCGACGACGTCGATGCCCGCAACGGAGCCGAGCAACGCCGACAGGCCATCGCGGACGACGGGATGGTCGTCGGCGAGCGCGACCCGGATCGGGTCAGCTCCGCAGCTCATACACACATCATGGGCGCTGGGCTACCGCGATGTCCCGGGTGGATTTCCGGGCGCGACCAGGCGACCGCCCGGGTGACCCGGGCGCCGATCCCTTCTCCGCGGGATCGGCGGAACCGGACGCTGATGCGGGTCAGCCGGACACCCGCTTGGAGGACACCATGACATCGTCTGCGTTGGCAGCGCCCGCATCGACGGACCGGATCGCCGGTGTGCGGTCCGGCGCAGCGTTCGTGATCGCCGCCGCCGGACCACTCGCCATCGCTGTAGTGCGCGTGATCCTGCCCTACGACACCACCGACGGCGCTGCCACGGCCGTCGAGAAGGTCGCCGCTGCCCCCGCGGTGGAGGGCGCGGTGCTCTGGCTCACCTACCTCGCGCTGCTCACCCTGCCTCTCGGTGTGCTGATCGCGGGCCGGCAGGCGATGCGGGCGCGCCCGGCGCTCGGCGCCGTGGCGGCCGTGGTCGCCTGGGTGGGGTTCACCAGCCTGTTCGCCTCGGTGGCGATCAGCGACTACCTGGCCCAGGCCGCGCCCACCACCGGCACGTCGACCTCGACCACCGCCGCACTGCTGGATGCCGTCAACGCGCTACCCGCGACCTCGACGGCATCAATCGTGTTCGTCGCCGGTCACATTCTTGGCGGGATCTTGCTCGGTGTCGCGCTGTGGCGGGTCGTTCCCGCATGGGCGGCAGTAGCGCTGGCCCTCTCGCAGCCCCTGCACCTCGTGTTCGCGGTGTTCATCCCGAACCACGTCCTGGATGGCGTCGCCTGGGCACTGACCGCGGTGGGCTTTGCGGCGGCCGCCGTCGCCTGGGCGAAGACCGACACGCCGTCGCTCGACCGCAAGGAATCCACATCACTATAGGTAAGGAGACGACGACCATGCGCATGTTGCTGAAGTGGGAACTCGGCCTGGAAGCCGCGAACGACGCCATCCGCAACGGAAAGATGCCAGCGCTGAACCAGGCGCTCATGGCCTTGATTCGACCTGAAGCTGCTTATTTCGGTACCGAGGGTGGAACACGCACCGCCTACATCTTTTTCGATCTGGACGACCCCGCGATGATTCCGGCGATCGCCGAGCCGCTATTCCAGGAGCTCGGGTCGAAAGTCGAGTTCATCCCGGTGATGAACTCCGAGGACCTACAGCGCGGCTTGTCCTCCATATCCCGGGAGGGATGATGGCTGAGCAGCCGCATGAGATCGTCTGGAGGCTGTCCACCGCCGGCGTCGCCGCGAGGTGCCGCCATTCGTCGCCGACCTCGCATCGTTGAACTGCCGACTGTCCAGGACAGGGCGGTTCGTCCGGGCGGGGTGCGCGGGCGCCGCCGCCTCGGGTGGGGTCGCTACCGCGGTGGGCTCGGGAGGTGTTGCTCGTTCAAGGAAGCGGAGCAGCTCCACGGGGAAGGGCAGCACGAGCGTCGAGTTCTTCTCGGCGGCGACTTCAGTACCTGCGGATGGCGGCCACCGGCGTTCGCAGGTGCCCGGCGGCGAACGCATCAGTCAGATAGTGGGCGGCCGCGGCCTCCCGGGCCATGGCACGCGAGATGTCACCGCCGTGACGGCCCAGCCGCCATGCCTCGTCCAGGGCGACTTGGTGCAGGTTGCGATAAGCCACCAGGGCCGAGCCGAAGCCACTGCCCGTGGCGGCGTCTGACCTACCGGGCGTGACGAACAGCCGTCGCACCCGGCGCATCAAAGACGAACGCACCCCGGCCGCCGCCGTCACGCTGCTCGACGTCCTCCAGCACCTGCCGCTGCCAGCCAAGCGGCGCCTTGCCTGCCTCGCCGTCTCGGAGCGAGTGATGCCGACGGCCATCCTCTCCAACCTCGGCCGGCTCGATGCGTGCCTAGACTTCGGACCCGCGCTGCGCGCCGATGAAGTGTGGTTCGGCTGAAGTCGCCCGCTTCGCCGACCGCTACCTGGCGGCGCTCGGTCAAGTTGCCGCGCGTCGGACCCACTTCGCCGGCCGCGCAAGGGGCCCAGCGGCACAGCACCGGGTTGCTGGCGCAGTCGAGTGGACCTGAGCGCAGCCGCTCGACGCCTGTGCTCACGCCGCAGCAGGTGGCCCGTTCACCATCCTACGGTTCTCCGGGCCAGACCTTCCTGGCATCGTCTACCTCGAACACCTCATCTGGACGAAAAACGCGACACCGTGCAGTACCTGGCGGCTGCAGTCGTCGCTACGCTGACTAAAGTCCACGTGCGTCCCAACGATCGGGTACTGATCATGCTGCCCAACGGTCCCGGCTTCGCTGAGGCCTTCGCCGGCGCGATCCAACAAGGTGCAGTGCCGCTGCCAGCAAGTCCGTTGTCAGCGCACGAAATCGTGGTTATCGTTTGCCGAGGAGGCGCCCGACTGGTGCCGGTCCCGGCGGATCGGATTCCTGCCCTGGCCGGCCTGGGGGCAATGCCGTTGAGTTGGACAGAGAAGTCGATCTCCATGCTCGACATCACCGCAGTTCACAGAGTCAAGAGACGATCTTGACGAGCCTTAACTTAGCGCCATTGGACCTGGGGGCCGAGCCACCGATCCTAATCGATGGGCCACACGGACGCTGGACGACCGCGCTGCGACTGCGCCCAGCGGGAAATCGCCTGCCGCCAATCACGCGCCAATTGAGAGGTTGAGCGAACGACCAGTCGCCCGAGCCGCTCCACGGAGCCGCACAGCGACCGGGCAACCCTGCGCGGATGCACCCGGTAACCAGCGAGCACACCCGACCCGGCTGCGCCGGGAACGGATAGCAAACTGGGCGGCGGTAGAACAGCCCCTATGCGACTCCGTTGCCGTTATTGGTATATCCTGCCAGGACAATCCCGTACTACGTGTAGGAGAGTTCTGTGGCGCAGGTAACCAAGGTTGAGTTGGTCGATGACCTGTCGGGTGACAAGGCTGACGAGACGGTCACGTTCGGGCTCGATGGAGTCGTGTTCGACATCGACCTCTCGGCGAACAACGCGGGGATCTTGCGGGACATCTTCGAAGATTACGTCAACGCTGGCCGCAAGATCAGCAATCCCACCCCCTCCGCTGCTCGCCGGAACACCACTGCGAGCACGCGGCAGAGTCGCGATCAGACCGCGGCGATCCGTGAATGGGCCCGCAAGGCCGGTCATGTCGTCTCCGACCGTGGCCGGATCTCCGCGACGGTGACGACCGCATTCCAGGAGGCACACCGCAATCTGGCCGAAGTGGGGTGACCGACGTTCGGCCCGTTCGTTACCGTACCCGGCCGGGTGGGCCGACGCGCGACACATCACTTCCTGGCTATGCTGAGTTAAGGGTGAGAAGGGCTACTCTGTCGCGCTTCGCACGATCTGGGGCTTTCTAGATATCGCCGGAGCTACATTGCGGGCCCACCCGATCGCCGATCCGAACCCGGCACTGCGCGCGCTTCCTATGGTTGGCAGACGTGGCGCCTCGACCGGACCTGCCCTTGAGTCGGCACGATAGGCCTGGTGAGGGCTCCTGTGGGAGGGTGGTCGTGCGGATCGTCGTGGTCGGGGAGGCGCGTCAGGGTTGCTCGCCTGTTGTTGCTGGCACGTGCCGGCCACGAGGTGTTGGTCGTGGACGGCGACGCGATGGATCCGGCGGCCGATGTGGCGTCCGCACCCGAGATCGTGCAGCCTCACATCGTCTTGTCCCGGTGCCGGGAACTGCTGACGCAGCGGCTTCCGGACGTGTACGGGCGATCTTTCGTGGACGCCTTCGGGGCGCCGCTCCATGCTTCATCGGTGGCTCAAGGAGATTGGCACGCGCACGACTGTCACGAGCTGGGCAGAAGCCGGCTTCGCCTAGCACAGCCGCCACTACACGTTCCGCGCCGCGGTTGAGATACCCGGTGCTGCTGCCACCCGGATCGTTGCCGGCTTGGACCAGTTCACCGCGCTCATGTTCGGTGGCGATAACGGCACGATGCAGCTCTCGGTCGTTCCGCTTATTGAGGACAAGCCCTTCCGGGCCGTGCGAGATTCTGACACGTTTACCGCAGTGCTGCGCACTATCGCGGTCTTCCGAATACGGCTAGAGGCCCTCAAACCGATCGGCCCGGTCTACCCGATGGGAGCCGACCAAGCTGCCAACGATTCTGCCCGGCTCGCGATGCTGCGTCACAACTTCTTCGACGCCCCAGCGCCTCAACCGGCTGACAATCCCGAGCGCGTGGGCTTCGCGCAGCTACGAGCGGCGGCGCTATTCGACCCGACGGTCCTCCGAGCGTTCTAGCAGGTCATGGGCATGCTGTCGCGACCCGAAGCGGTCTACACCGACCCCGCGGTCGTTACGAAGACACGCGACGTCATCCGTCAGCACGGCATTACCGCGCCGTTCAGGAGACCAACCCGCGAGAACCTGCTCGCGGTCGTCAAGGCGTGAGCAGCGAGCGTGGCATGATTGACCATGGTCTTGAATGAGCCGGACTCGCGGCTGATGGGAATCGCTATCGATGAGGCCCGGAAGTCGCTGTCCGAAGGGGGCGTGCCGGTCGGGGCCGTACTCGCCCGTGGAGATACGCTGTTGGCAGTGGGCCATAATGAGCGGGTTCAGCGGGGCGACCCGATCGCGCACGGCGAGATTGCCTGCCTGCGCAATGGTGGTCGTCAAGATAGCTACGACGGCACGACGTTGTATACTACTTTATCCCCGTGCGAGATGTGCTCAGGAGCAATCCTACTCTTCAAGATTCCTCGTGTAGTAGTCGGTGAGGCGACGACGTTTCGTGGCGACTTGGATCATCTTCGTCGACGAGGCGTCGAAGTAGTTCTACTAGAAGACGACAGTTGCGTGCAACTGATGCGCAGTTTTCAACAGAGATATCCGCGTGTATGGCTTGAAGATATCGGAGAAGCTGACCAACGCTGATTCGTGGCAACCCGACCCGGGCGTCGAGCGCCCCGCGGTCCCCAGCTCCACCGCGTGCCGGCGGCTGGACTGGGCTGTGTTCGTCAGATCGATCGACGAGCGTGCCGCCCATGCGTAGCGCTCAGGCTGCTGGTTTCGACCGCGCAGCGCGACTGACGGCTACGACGGCGCCATGATCTGCACCCGATCACGGGGTCGGCTTGGCTACAGTTCACTGCCGTGGAGTTGAACTTCGCCATCGACCTCTACCGCGCGGTCGGGTTCGCCGCGACCGAAACGCAGCTCCAGATCGGACGCCCGCCCACCGGCGGCTGAGCGCGATGCCGACCGCCCAGAGGCGTCCCCATCGGCGATCGTCAACCGGACTGCGGCCGGAGGAACTCCAGGCGGTTGCCGAAGGGGTGACTGAGCCATTCACGAGTAGGCCAGGGTCACCGGTCCTGCGCACGGCAAGAGTGACCGACGCTCCCGCGCTAGCCAACGCCCTTGCAGTGTTGCTACGCCGATACTGGAGGCGCCCCCGGTGACGATCGCGTCCTTACCTGTCAAGTCGATGCCCTCGACTGTTCCTGGGTCGCGCAACGACGGGAGAAGATCCCACAGGACACCGGGATCTAGTTGACCGGTGCGTAGTCACGTACCGCAGAACGTGCGATACGAGCCGAAGCTCGGCGGGGCTGGTGCGGTGTATGGCTCCAGACCGGGTCGTTCATCGAACGGCTGCGCCAGCACGTCGAGTAGTCGTTCAAACGGTCCTAGGTCCCCGGTACTCGCCGCGGCCAGCGCTTCCTCCATCTGGTGGTTCCGCGGGATGTAGACAGGATTGACCCGGTCCATCGCTTCCGCGATCGCCCGTGGGTCAGACGCTTGGGACGACAGCGCTTGGGAGGACAGCTGTGCCCGCCAACGGTCCGCCCACGCGTCGAAGGCGAGGGGTTCGGCGAAGAGCAATCGCGCAGGTGCCGCATCTCCGCGCACTGCCGACGACAGGGCCCGGAAGCACGAGGTGAAGTCGACCCGCTGTGCGTGCAGCAGCGCCAGCAGGTCGTCGATCAGCGCGCTGTCGGATCCTTGGGCATCTGCCAGGCCCACCTTGGCGCGCATCCCGTGGTTCCAGTACTCGTCGTAACGGTCGGGGAACGACTGCAGCACGTGGGTGGCCGCCGCAAGTGCCGTGTCCGGCTCGCCGTGGATCAGGGGCAGCAATGTCTCGGCCAATCGCGCCAGGTTCCACTGCGCGATGCGCGGCTGGTTGCCGTATGCGTAGCGGCCGCCGTGATCAATCGAACTGAACACGGTGGCGGGGTCGAAGGCATCCATGAACGCGCACGGACCGTAGTCGATGGTCTCGCCGGAGATCGTCATGTTGTCGGTGTTCATGACGCCGTGGATGAACCCAACGTGCATCCAGCGAGCGACCAGCGATGCCTGGGCGTCGACGACGCTCTCTAAAAACGCGAGATACGGGTTTTCCGCCTCGACCGCATGGGGGTAATGACGCGCGATTGCGTACTCGGCGAGGCGCCGCACGAGCGTCGGCCCATCGTGCGCTGCTGCGTACTGGAACGTGCCCACCCGGACATGGCTCGCCGCGACCCGGGTGAGCACCGCGCCGGGCAGCATCGTGTCCCGCGCGACGTGATCGCCGGTCGCCACCACAGCGAGCGCCCGGGAAGTGGGAATGCCCAGCGCGTGCATCGCCTCACCGATCGCATACTCGCGCAGCATCGGACCGACCGGTGCCTTCCCATCGCCACCTCGGGCGAACGGCGTGCGTCCCGAGCCCTTCAGGTGCAAGTCGCGACGGCGTCCGTCAACGTCGAGCACCTCGCCGAGCAGGAGCGCTCGGCCATCGCCCAGGCGGGGCACAAACCCACCGAACTGATGGCCGGCGTAGGCCTGCGCTACCGGCGACGCCCCGTCAGGCGTGGCGTTGCCGACGAGGACGGCGACACCGTCAGGTGCTCTCAGCGCATCGGCATCGACACCCAGCTCTGTGGCCAGCTCCTCATTGAGCGCCAACAGCCGGGGTGCCGGCGCCGGTGCCGCTTGCCACGGCTCATACAGGCCCCCCAGCTCACGCACATAGGAGTTGTCGAACGCGAACATCAGGCGGGCAGCGACGCTCATAATCCCGAGGCTAACGGGGCCGGCCGCTGCGCCAAAGTGGAGTGACTCCTACAGTCAAAATCATAATCGCGGTGGGCACAGTAGGTTGACGCGCAGGACCACCGACACGACGTGCAGCACATCAGCCGCATGATCAACCGATCTCGCACCATGGTTGATTCCATGAGGGGCGACGGGAGGCTCCCATAGTTGCAGGCCTCACACCTTTAGGTGCACGACGGAGCTAACCGCACGGTCAGCTCAGCCCCCAACGAGCGGACTAGGCGCTCCAAGACGGGCCGGGTGCGTTGTCAGGTTGGTCAGTTCTCCGGCGTGCGGGGGGTGGGGTGTCCAGGGGGGTGGAGCCGTCGATGACCGCTCGGGCGAGGTCGCTGAGCCGTGACCCCGCGGCGGTCTTGGCCCGCAGCGGCAGGACCCCTGCGGCTCGTTCGGGTGGTGTTGGTGTGCCGTGACTCATCTTCAGGGTTTCTGAGCCGATGTCAGGAGCATCGGCGTCGGGGGTCCCGGGCCGATCGGTCCGAGTGGGACTCGCGCAACGCGCGACCAAGCGCAGCGAGGCTGGTCCCACCCGGACGGATCGGTAGGGGTTCATCGGCGCGTTTGGTGCTTCGGCTTGCGTCGGTACCGCAGTAAACCGGATTTACTGCGGGAGCAGCGAACTGGGAAAACATCGCTAGTTCGCAAGATCAGGTGCCCGCGTTTACTGCGGCAGCCGGTCGGTACCGCTAATCCTCGGCCTTATAGTCCCGGCACCGCATCCTAGCTGCTTCGGACAGCTCGGTCAGGGTGTCTCCCGCAGCGCCCGATAGATTGTGCCGCGACCGACACCGAGCGCCTTGGCGATCTCAGCCACGGTGACCTCGCCGGCCTCATACCGGGCCCGGGCAATCCCTGTCCTCAATCAAGATCATGAATGGGCTGGGATCGAACCGAAACGCACGCTAATGACCCGCGCAACCCTACCCACCCACTTCGACCTGCCCGAACCGGCTTAGCGTGCGTTCTGGTTCGTTTGCAGGTCCACCCCCCTTACTCGGCGGTCGCTGACCCCGCGGCGCGTGGACCGCCACTGCGACGGCGCTGGTGAGTACCTCGCGGGGCTCGTGATAGCCGTTGCGCACCCCCAGGCGCCGGCCCGCCTCGTCGCGCTCGTCGGCGAACCGAGCGATGCGCTCCTCGACCTCGCCCGCCAGCGCCTGGGCCAGCATCCGCCGGGCACCCTCGCGCACGATCTCATCGATCAACGACGAGGACTCGCCCAACTCGACGCTCCCACTGCGTACGTCGTCTCTTGCGGGCTCGGGGACTACGGTGAACATAGGTCGTACCTTCCCGACCGGCGTTGCTGCGCCGATCTTGCTTGAGGACCTCAGGATGATCGGGAGGGCACGACCCTCCGTTGATCTTGCTCATCCACAGGTTTCAAGCATTGCTCGATGCAGGCATGCGCAGAGGCTGACCGGCAGTCGCCGCGGCTGGTGATGCGACATAGGGTGTTGCCCGCCCTGCAGCAACTGAGCGGTGGCGTTCCGCGAATGATGAGGGGTGACAACATGTCCGAACAGATCTCACGACACCAACCCGACGATCTGCGGCAGGCCAACCAGGGCCTTTTTCGCGCTGCTGGTCAAGACACCGAGGGCCGACAGCCGGCGGCCCGGCCCATCACCTTCGGCGCCGCAGCTCAACCTTCCTGGGCCGTGTTCTCGAACGGTTCTGACTACGACGTCGCGGAGCAACAACGGCCGGCCACTCAACACGACGAGGTGGCCATGCGGTCGCTGCGGCTTCCCTTTGAAGCCGAAGCCGATGTCGTCGACGCACTCGATCAGCGGCGGTCCGTCCCCTTCGATGAGGACGACTACAGGTAGGTTCCAGCTGTCTGCCCGCGACCTGTTTCATCCCGCGGTGCAGCACCGACACGTGCCCGAGACGCATGACCCCACCGCCACCGGACCGGTCGACGTACTCGGGGCGGCGCTGAGCTCGGTGGGTTTGCCGGGATCACCTTCGCGATCATCGCTGCCCCCGACCAGGGAGCTTTCGCTCCCACGGTGCTCATCAGCGGCGGGCTGGGGATCCCCGCGATCGCTGGTTTCTTCGTCGCGTGGAGGCGGTCGTTGCGCCTGCCCATGTCCTCGGAGGATCGGCTACTGGTCGCCGCTCGACGGGTCAATCTGACACCGGTCGAAACCATGGAGGAGTTCCTGCGGCGCGTCCAATTCGGTCGAACCAGGCGAGTCGACAACCGCCCACACCCGCAACCATGTATCGGTCGTTCCGCCTATGAGTTTGACGCACTGATGGCCGCCACGAGCTGGCCAGCGGTGCCGGCGAGGGCGGCATCAGCCCGCGAGTTGTCGGCCGCGGGGACCCTGTCGCGTATCGCCGCCGGAGCACGTCAGTGCTCACCAGCTGCACTGTTTCAACAGATGGAAGGACAGCACTGGGATGAGAAGGGCATCGCAGAGTACCGAGGCTTACCCGGTACGGGCCGGGCGTTCCGGGATGGCCTCGGCCCGCCACCGGCGTGGTGGGCGCGGTTGGTGCATCCGTGCCGGCGTCGCGGTGTTCGCGATTGTCTTGGTTGGGATCGTCGGCGTCCTAGCGATGCACCTGGACAGGCACTCCAGCAGCCCCAGCAGCCCCAGCAGCCCCGCCGTCGAACCGGACACCAACCCCGCGGTGCTGGCTTCCCAGGCGGGCCTCACCGGCCCGGCGGTCGACGAGATCCCCTCCAGCGCCACCGAGCAGGTGCTGTTCCACATTCACAGCCACCTGCAGATCTATGTCAACGGCGTCCCCAAGCTGGTCCCCTACGGGATCGGCGTCGTGGCGCCATACCAGCTCACCCGCTCCCAGCACGGCCCGTTGGTCACCGGCGCGAAGGCCTTCTACTGGCTGCACACCCACGACGAGACTGGCGTGATCCACGTCGAGTCCCCGGTGCGGCGCGGCTTCACCCTGGGCAACTTCTTTGACCTGTGGGGCCAACCGCTGACCCCCGATCAGGTCGGCCCGGCGCACGGCACCGTCACAGCGTTCCTCAACGGCCAACGGTTTACCGGTTACCCCCGAAGCATTCCGTTGTACCCGCACGCGGTGATCCAACTCGATGTCGGCACCCCGACCGTCCCGCCGCAGCCTTACACCTTCGCGCCAAACCTGTCGTGATCAACGCGGCGGCCGCGCTCGAGGATCGCTCCTGTTCAGACGGACCTGGCGTAGGCGGCTCGCCCAGCCCGAGCTGCCGGGTGTGATCGCAGACAGGTGGCCGATGACGGTGTTCCGGCTGGTAGAGAGCCTGGATGCGGATCGGTTCCGACGATCCGATAAGCTTCCGTCATGACGTTTTGTCCTTTATATCCCTTTGATCGTCCCTCAGGGCCGCTGGCCTAGGATGCTACGGTCCGCTGCCTGACCGGCTGCCCACACCACACACCGCCCTCCAGGATCAACCCCAGAGACCGGGGATGCTCGCAGCGCCCGGTGCGCCGGTGCGCGTCGAAGACGACATCGTTATCGAACGTGATGTGACAGGCTCGGCAATGCGCCCGCACTGTCCCACGCCACGACGCCTGGCATCCCGGGCAGGTGGCCAGGTTGGTGGCGGGATCATCGCGCGGCATTAACGCAGTAAAGCAGCGGCCAGCGGTCGCACCCGGGATCGACACGGCCAGCCGGTCTTGCAGAGCCTTCAGCCAGCGTGGCGACAGCTGGGCCCATGGGTCCACAACCGAGGGCCCAGCTGCCTAGTCATGGGCACCGCCCGCTTTGACTGCGGCGAGGAGGTTGGCCAGCACCATCGCCCACGTACTTCCTACCCACACCCGCCGAGCCTGGTTGCCCCCCTTTGGGGACAAGCCGCTGGTGGTCACCGAGGTGATGGCAGGCGTGGCTAACGTCATGAACCCCAACCGCCGGGTCGATGTCTCCGGTGTCATCTCCCACGCGGGGCGACTCTCGACTGCCCCGCTCACCTGGGCGGAGAAGTCAACGGGGCTTTCGTTCCTCTGCACTTCAAGCCCCGAACCACCCAGCGATCTCATGACCGGTGGCTGGCTTATCAGTGCGAACTCCGACTTCAACCGGAGTTCGCGTCCCCGAAATACTTGGAGTAGATCTCGTCGTAGGTGCCGTCTGCGGTGATGTCGAGCAACGTCTCGTTGATCGTCTTGCGTAGCGCCGAACCGGTCGGTAGCGCGATGCCGTAGTTCTCGCGCGCGAAGATGCCGCCGACCACGGTCTCGTTGGTGCTGCGGGTGAGCTTGATGTGGTGTTGCAGAACTGGAGCATCAAAGACGATGGCATCGACCCGGCCGGAATCCAGCTGCCGGTAGGCTGCGTCGATGGTGGGGACGCCGGTGAAGGTGATGGCGTGGACTGTCAGGTAGCCCGCGGCTGAGCTGCCGGTGACGGTGGCGACCTTCGCTCCGCTCAGGTCCTGCACCCCGGTG
>QHBZ01000023.1 GCA_003244055.1 Pseudonocardiales bacterium
AACAGTGAATCTTCGCGTCAGGGCGGGGCAAGCGGTCGCGTTCACTGTTCATGATCGTCGTGTCCTGGGTGAGGTGGCATTCGAGGGCGAAGGAGGTCCAGGATCTCGCGTCGATGTGGATCGGCGAGCGCTGCTGGCGATACCGGGATCGACGTCACTCTGACGAGGTCCGGGTGGTGCGGTGGGCAGCGAAGGACTGTCGATCTCCGGCCCACGCGGCCCGGGGAACGAGCTGATCGAGTCTGGCGAGGTCGGAGCGAGACAACTCGATGGCCGCCGCGGCGGCGTTCTCCTCGATCCGGCGTTGGCGGCGGGTGCCCGGGATGGGCACGATGTCGGGGCCTTGGGCCAGGAGCCAGGCCAGCGCCAGCTGCCCGGCGGTGACGCCGCGTTCGGCGGCCAGCCCGGCGACCGCGTCGACCAGGGCGAGGTTGCGGGCCAGCGAGTCACCGGCGAAGCGGGGGTCGGCGCCGCGGAAGTCTCCCGTCGCGAACCCACCGGGAAGGGCACCGGTGAGCATGCCCCGACCGAGCGGGCTGTAGGGGACCAGACCGATACCCAGCCTGCGAGCTGCCGGGATGACGTCGTCCTCGGGTTCACGCCAGAACAGCGACCACTCGCATTGCAGCGCCGCGATCGGGTGCACCGCGGCCGCTTGCTCGAGCTGGCCGGTGTTGGCTTCGGACAGGCCCAGGTGGCGGACTTTGCCCTCGGTGACGAGCTCGGCCATCGCCGCGACCGTCTCGGCGACCGGCACGTCGGGGTCGATGCGGTGCAGGTAGTACAGGTCGATCAGGTCGACGCCGAGGCGGGTCAGGGAGGCCTCGCAGTAGCCGCGGACCTGCTCGGGTCGCCCGTCCAGGCGCACCCCGTCCGGGTCGCGGACGATGCCGAACTTGGTGGCCAACACCACCTGCTCGCGCCGCCCGGCGATGGCTCGGCCGATGAGCTGTTCGTTGTGCCCGGCGCCGTAGCTCATCGCGGTGTCCAGCAGGCTCACACCCAGGTCCAGGGCGCGGCGGATGGTGGCGATGGACTCGTCGTCATCGGCGGGGCCGTAGGCCTGGGACAAGCCCATGCATCCCAGACCGAGCGCGGAGGAGGTCAGGGCGTCGGGGCCGAGGTGTCGTTTCTGCATGTCGTCCATCCTGGGAGCCCCCGGTTAATAAGTCCAAGACCAGCTTGCGCTAGGACTTATCAGCTTTCATTATGAATGCGTGGAGCTGCGGCAACTGCGGTACTTCGAGGCAGTCATCCGATGCGGCGGCTTCACCCGAGCCGCGACCCAACTCCATGTCGCGCAACCCGCGGTGTCCGCGCAGATCCAGCGGTTGGAGACCGAACTTGGTGTCGCCCTGATGGCACGCACCACCCGCCGGGTCTCGCTCACCCCTGCCGGGGAGTTGTTCCTGACCCGGGTCCAGCGGGTCCTCGGCGAGCTCGACGCCGCCCGCGGTGAGCTCGCCGAATTGGCCGCCGTGCTACGCGGGCGGGTCACCATCGGAGCCACCGAGGTCCTGGGCCCATTCGACCTGCCCGCCGCCCTCGCGGACTTCCATTCGCGCTACCCCGGGGTGGCACTGGTCCTGCGTTGCGGCCTGATCGCCGACCTGCTCGCCGGGCTAGACGCCAGCGAGGTCGACCTCGTGTTGGGCCCGATCCACACCGACCTGGCCTCCCGGTACTCCGCGCAGCCACTGTTCGACGAACAGCTGGTGCTGATCACGCCACCCGGGCACCGGCTGGCGCGCGAGCGCCGGCTGACCCTCAGCCAACTGCGCGAAGAGCCGTTCGTCTGTCTGCCTCCGCACAGCGGCCTACGCGCCATCCTGGACGCCGCGGCCGCGTCCGACGGCTTCGAACCCGTCGTCCAGTTCGAGACCCACAGCCCCAGCAGCATTCGCGATCTGGTCAGCTCCGGCCTCGGCGTCGCCCTGCTGGCCTACTCGGCAGCGACAACACCGGGATCCCCGATCGCCGTCCACACCATGGACCCCCCGCCGCAACACCCCCCGATCGGACTGATCCATCACCGAGACCGCCGACTCACCCCGGCAGCCCGAACCTGCCGGCACCACCTCGCTGGCTCACGCTAGCCGCGCGGTGCGCCGCGATGCGAGGGCCAGGCTGAGCGACACCGGACTGCGGGGATATCCATTGTGCCGCGTTGAGATATACTTGGTGAATGACCAAGCGACTGGTGGATGTGGACGACGACATGCTTTCACAGGTGCGGACGCTACTGGGCACCTCGACGACCAAGGCGACGGTCAACGGGGCTTTGGCCGAGGTGCTCGCACTTGCCGCTCGCCGGGAGGTACTGCTCAATCCCGAACTGGTAGCCGGGAGCGCGGACCTGGCCGACGACGACCACCGTCGATCCGCGTGGGCCTAAGCGCGCATTTTCTCGGAGATACCTCGGCCGTCGCTCGCATTGCCAAGCCAACGGTCGCTCCTCGGCTGGTCCCGCTTATGGAGGCGGGACTGGTTGCCCGGTGCACCATCACCGACCTCGAAGCCGGAGTCAGCGCTCGCAACGAGCAAGACTGCCGGCGCACCCGGATGGCGCGCTCGCCATGGCCGCAGGTGACGATCGACCAGACAGTGCTGGACCGGGCGTTCGAGGTACAGGGGGAGCTTGCAGGTCAGGGCCTGCACCGCGCTGTGAAGATCGGTGATCTGATCATTGCCGCCGCGGCTGAGCGGGCAGGACTGGTGGTGCTGCACTACGACCGCGATTTCGATCGGATAGCGGAGGTCACCCGCCAGCGCGTCGACTGGGTAGCCACGCCTGGCACGGCTGACTGACCCGATCCGCGCCGGATGTGGCTTGATCTCGCTTCCACAATCTTGGCTGCGATGCGGCGGACCGCCGAGCCGGGGATCATCTGGATCTGCAATCCAGCGACTCTGACTTTCCTATGATCATCGTTTCGGAAGAATCAGCCGCGGTCAGCGCGGTTCAATCTTCCGAAACAGCGATCACTGACGTTCCCTGGACCTGACTCGATCTTGGGTAGGCACCCGCGGGGACAAACGGTGGTCGGCCAAGGCCACGTCGAACACGATGAGCACTACCCACACTCCGGGGTGACCGCGGTGCCGATCCGCGACCTGCCACCCTCCCAGACCGCGCTCGTCTGGCTCAGCAGCAACAACTCCGTGAAGACCCAGGCCTTCGTTCGCGCCGCCACCGACGTCGTCCACTCAAGGCGGTTCAGCTGAGCCGCCGACGTGCGGCTAACCCTGCTGTTGAGCTCGGGAACCTGGGAGTCGCTCCTGATCGGGGGTCAGCTGGACGCCGAGGTGGTGCTTCTGGATCAGAGCCCAGCCTTGGAAACCTCCCGCGACGGTCAGCGCCACTTCCTCAACACTGTTTACGACGCAGTCGTCGCCAGTCCGAACTGGGAGCGCACTGTATTAGTCATCAACTATGATGAATGGGGCGGGTTTTTCGACCATGTGCCGCCGACCATTGCGCCCGACCCGCGGCCCGACCTCGGTACGGGGTTGCGCGGTTTCCGGGTGCCATGTCTGGTCATCTCGCCGCGAGCACGCCGCCGGACCATCGCGCATGGGACCTACGACCACACCTCCGTGCTGAAAATGATCGAGTGGCGATTCGGTCTCCAACCGCTCACCGTGCGCGACGCCGCCGCCAACAACCTCGCCGAGGTTCTCGATTTCGAGGCCAGGCCCGATCTCACCCACGCTGGGGTGTTCTCGGTCATGGGACACCACATTAAAGCGACGTGGGGTCCTCCAGACCGGCGTGGCGGCAGAGCAGCATCTGCTTGCAGTCGGCTTGGAACTCGTAGTCCACGTCGGCGACGCGGCTGCTCACCTGTCGCGGTGGGTGGGGAAGTCCAGGCGGTCGGAGTAGCTGAACAGCAGGTGTGAGCAGAGCACGAGGTCGAAGGTAGCGTCGGTGAGCTGTAGGTGCGGCAGAGATCTGACGCGCCACCTCAGAAGGGTGCAGGCTCGTCCGGGTCTGGCGAGGCAGGTGGGGGTGGTGGGTCGGGCTGGGGTGGTGGTCGTTGCAGGATGGGCCCGTCGTCGTGGTATCTCGCGGGTGGCCAGGGGTCGGGATCGTCGGGCCTGGGTCGGGGTTCGGCCGGGTCGTTGATGATCGGTGGGGGCGCGGTGCGGTAGGTCCGGCCCAGTGGACTGGTCCAGGTGAAGTGTCCTGGTTGGGGTTGGTGTAGTCGCCATCGGCCGAGGTGTTTAAGCCCGTGGTCGTGGCGGCATAGTGGCCCGGAGTTCGCGCCGGTGGTGGCTCCGCCATGGGTGTGGTCGATGGTGTGGTCGAGGTCGGCGCTGCGTGCGGTGGCGCGGCATCCGGGGTAGACACACGACCGGTCCCGGATCTGGACGTGGCGGCGTAGCACCGCCCCAGCGAACCGGGCGTGTGGGTCGTGACCGGTGGGTTCGCTGCAGCCAGTGCGGAGGTAGTTGTTGAACTGGGCGGCGAGGTCGGCCACCACCCCGACCCACTGGTCGCAGGCATCCGGGTGCGCGGCGAGCTCGGTGAGCAAAGCGACGGGCAGGTGCAGCTCGACGATCCCGCCGCGACACGGCGGCAACTCACCGGCGGGTGCGGTGGTGAGTTGCCGGCGGCGGGTGATGCCCGCGAGCAGCAGTTGCCCGGCCGCGTCGGTGAGGGCGAAGCGCCATTCGGCGGCGCGTTGGGCGGTCGCCAGGGTGCGGGCGACTTCGGCGGTGACCGGGCCCCACCCGGCGATCTCACCGGGATACCGGTCGCGCCCGAGCAACGTCGCCAGCCCCACCCGCAGCTCCACCCCGACCCGCTGCGCTGGTTGCGCCGCGCCGGGGCCGCCCGCAGCGGGCACCTCCTCCGACGATGTCGCCGCGCCATCTCCCCGCGCCGCGACATCGCCGTCTGAACGATCCCCTTCTGAACGGTCCCCGCCTACAGCGCTGGTCGCAGGGGTATCCCCACCGACGGGATCATCACCGTCGGCCGGCAACCTCATCGGATCGTCGGGATCGGCGGCTCCACCCGGATCGTCATCGGTGTCGTGGTCGGTGTCGTGGTCGGTGTCGTGGTCGGTGTCGCTGAGGGTGCGAGACAGCAGGTCGGTGATGATCTCGTCGCGGGTGTGGTGTTGCCAGCGGCCGTCGAGCAGACCGAGGTAGATGTCCGCTCGCAGCGGACCGATCCGCCCGCGATGCCCCGCGCGCTTCGCCGCCCGGGCAAGTTGCTCGACGTGCGCGCACGCGGCGACGGCCTCATCTACAGGTAACGCCGACCCGGTGACGGTGGCGGTGCCGTCCTCGGTGAGATACCCGATCACGGTGCGTTCGCGCACCGCGGTCGCGTACCGGCGGGCGGCCCACTCCGGATCCAGCGCGATCGCCAGCTTCTTGATCCGCGCCGCCAGCTCTCCGGTGGTGAGTCTGGTGGCCTGGGGCAGCAGCCGCGCGCACACCACCGCGGCCTGCTCGGCGGTCAGGTCAGCGCACAGATCCGCGAACACCCACGCCTTGGTCCGGCAGATCCGACCGGTGTCCAGCGCGGTGAAGACTGCGGGCATCCGCAGGACCAGAGTCTCGGCGAAGTCAAGTTCCCGATCGGCGGCCCGGCGGGTCCAGGCCAACGCGGCACGGATCTCATCCGCGGCATAGGGCGGCGACTCCACCAGCCGGCCCACCTCATCAACGCCGGCGTCGGGGTCACACAACCCGACCTCCACCATGGTGGCCAGCAATCGGGCCTGTTCATGGGACAATTGCCGGGCCCGAGCCCGCAATACCTCCACCGCATCCGAACCAGTCACCGCATGAATGTCAATCCCGGCCAACAGCGCACCCAACTCAGGGCCCGGCACCATCTGCGCCAGACCCTCGGGAATCAACTGCCGTACCATCACAACCCGAACGCTACAAGACAGGTCTGACAGTCTCGGCCGCTCGACTCAGCAACCGGCTAAAGCCTTCGGCGCACGGGTCAGTGCCTTGTCACCTTGGTGTCAAGTAGTGAGTG
>QHBZ01000024.1 GCA_003244055.1 Pseudonocardiales bacterium
GAGATTGGTGGCGACACCGGTCACGAACACCACGTCGATCCCCCGCCCGGCCAGCCACTGGGGGAGGCCATTCCCCGCGAGCCCGGACAGTTTCTGGTTATCAACGACGCGGTCAGCTCCCGCCGAGATCTCCGCGATCAACTGGGTGCCCCCGGCGTCTGGACGGAAGGCTTCCTGTGCATCTCCCACCGCCCTCATGAATTCGGTGTTCCGGACCAGCTCGCCCTCGCCGACGGGCACGGTGAACCGGGTGAAAATTACCGGCACACCGGCGGCTCGAACCGACCCGTGAAAGCGCGCTGCGCGTTCCACTACACCACTGCGCGCTACTGGCTCGCTCAGCAGCGAACCGAAGAATCCCTCCGGCTTGATCACGTTGACCTGCCAGTGCAGGGCCAGGACCGCAGCTCGTTTTGGATCGACCATCACTGCCACGATCTTGCCAGACGGCTGGCACAAGATGGACCCCAGCGGAGTTCCCGCCAGCTCGTCGAGGTGGACTGCGCCATGGCCCGGTCGGGAGGTCGTCGGGCCACAGGGTGCCGAAAAGAAGTAGAGAACGCTCCGTGCTGATGGCACAGTGGTGTCGTGGCTCGTCCGGGGGTGACGGATGCGGAGGTGACCCCGCTCAGCGGGGTGACCGCCCGATCCGCTGGTGGAGCGGCTTCAGCAACGTCGTGCAGCGCACTGCCGCCGCGTTCGGGGTGGCGGTGTTCACCGCGATCGTGACTCTCCAGCGGGCGCAGCAGATGGCCGGACGCGTCGCGCTGGTTCCCGCCGACACACCTACTCCCAACCTCGGCCCGACCGCCCCGCCGGTGGCGGGTCTGTACGCCACCTACCAACATGCCCAGCTGCAAGTGTTCGCAGGCGCGGTCAGCGACCCAAGCAACACCGGCCTCGTCTACCAACGGCTCGACCCAGCACCGCCTCGCATTGCCCGCCACCCCGGGCAATGGCAGCCTAGCCGGGCAGCCCGATGGGCTCGCCGCCGTCGGCGACGACCCTAGTGTGCGGGACACCTGACCCTTCCCGGGCTTCCGGGCGGCAAGATCGCGGGTTGGGTGCCTCAGACGACAAGGATTGTCGCTGTGGGCACCCAACCCACGATCATCCCGAACGTGCCCAGATTCTGCGGCCAGCCGGTCGGGGCGACTGCGGCCATCCACTACCGGGTCACGCGCTGGCGTGTAACGCCTGGACCGGCTGCCGGCACTACAAGTCGTGCTCCGCGAAATAGGGAGGCGAAGGCGTGTCGGACAACGGCTGGCACAAGGTGGACCCTGCCGATGTCCCGGATGACGGGCGGGTGCGCAGCGTCGTGGTCGACGGTCGCACCGTGGCGCTGTCCCGGTGCGGCTCGCGGCTTGGCGCGCTGGAGAACCGTTGCCCCCATCAGGGTGGCCCGCTCGGTGAGGGGTCCACCGAGAAGGGCCTGCTGCGGTGCCCGTGGCACGGTTACGACTACGACCCGTTGACGGGTAAGCCACCAGCGGGCATTCGAACCTGGGCTTCGCCGAGGCGCTACGCCGGGCGGAGCAGCGCGGCGAGCTGACCTGCATCGGGATCCGGCACGAGGGTGCCGCGGCATTCGCGGCGAGCGCCTACGGGAAGCTGACTGGGCGTCCGGCGGCCTGTTTCGCGATCGCGGGCCCGGGTTCGACGAACCTGTTGACCGGCTTGTACGACGCCAAGCTCGACCAGTCGCCGGCGGTGGCGATCTCCGGCCAGGTGCCCTCGAAGGTGTTGGGCCGCGGCGCGTTCCAGGACGTCGACCTGTCCGCGGTGTTCAGGGACGTGGCGGTGTCGACCACCACGATCCACAGCGGCAGCGATCACGCGGAGCTGGCGGCGCTGGCGGTGAAGCACGCGCTGGACGGGCGAGGTGTGGGCATCTCGTACTGCCGACGAGGTGCAGGTACAGCCCTCGGACGCGGCCGCCGCGCGACCCGAAGGGCGGCTGTCCGGTCGGCGGATACGTCCTGATGAGGGGGCGTTGTCGCGCGCGGCGGCCATGGGTCCGGGACGCCCGGCGTCCGGTGGTGATCGTCGGGCACGGTGCGAGCGGCGCGGCGCATGAGGTGCGTCTGCTGGCCGAGCACTTGAACGCGCCGGTGCTGACCACCTTCAAGGCCAAGGGACTCGTGCCGGACACCCATCCGCTGGGTGCCGGTGTGCTCGGTCGCAGCGGCACCCCGGTCGCGAGCTGGCTGATGAACGAATCCGACCTGCTCATCGTCATCGGGGCGTCGTTCGCCAACCACAGCGGCATCGCGCCGTACAAACCGATCGTGCAGATCGACGACGACCACGCCGCGATCACCCTCACCGCACTGACTGACGCCCTGGACGAGATCAAGGACACCGACCAGCGGCCGAACGCTGCGCGATCTGGCGAGCCGAGAAGGCCCGCCGCGCCGCGGACGACCGCGGCCGGGGCGTCGGCGCCGCGGCGGTCTTCCACACATTGTCCGAGCACCTGCCCGCCGACGCGGTGGTCACCGTGGACGTCGGCAATCACGCCTACTCGCTGGGCCGCTACCTGGAGTCCAAGGGGCAGCCGGTGCTCATGTCCGGCTACCTCGGCTCCATCGGCTTCGGCTACCCCGCCGCGATGGGCGCGTGGGCGGCGGCGCCGGACCGGCCCATCGTCGCCGTGACCGGGGATGGTGGCTTCGGCCAGTACGCCACCGAGCTCACCACAGCGGTGAAGTACGGCATTGCGATCAAACACGTGCTGCTGAACAACAACGCCCTCGGCAAGATCAGCAAGGAGCAGCTCGCCGAGGACTACCCAGCGTGGCACACTTCCCTGCACAACCCGGACTGGGCCGGCTACGCCCAGCTGTGCGGCGCCACCGGGTGCAGGGTGACCAGCCGCGATCAGCTCGACGAGGCGATGAGCGCATTGTTCGCCTCCGACGGCCCCGCATTGTTGTGCGTCGAGCAGGACGCCGAACTTCTCTAGCCCAAGCGAGGAGCACGCCATGACACAGTCGCGCTACGACGACCTGAAGGCGTTGTTCATCAACTGCACGCTGAAGCGCTCGCCCGAGCCCAGCAACACCGCGGGGCTGGTCGAGGTGAGTACCCGCATCATGGAAAAGAACGGCGTGCAGGTCGAGGTGTTGCGGGCGATCGACCACGACATCGCCACCGGGGTGTGGCCTGACATGACTGAGCACGGCTGGTCGACCGATGCGTGGCCGGCGATTTACGACAAGGTCATGGCCGCGGACATCCTGGTGATCGCCGGACCGATCTGGCTGGGGGACAACAGCTCCGTCACCAAACAGATCATCGAACGGCTCTACGCCTGCTCGCACCTGCTCAACGATGCCGGCCAATACGCCTATTACGGTCGGGTGGCCGGCTGCCTGATCACCGGCAACGAGGACGGCGTCAAGCACTGTGCGATGAACGTGCTCTACAGCCTGCAACACCTCGGCTACACCATTCCACCGCAGGCCGACTCGGGCTGGATCGGCGAAGCCGGACCGGGTCCGTCCTACCTGGACCCGGGGTCGGGCGGACCGGACAACGACTTCACCAACCGGAACACCACCTTCATGACCTGGAATCTGATGCATCTCGCCCGGCTACTCAAAGACGCCGGCGGCATCCCCGTGCACGGCAACCAGCGCTCGGAATGGGACGCCGGCTGCCGGTTCGACTTCGAGAACCCCGAACACCGCTGACTCGATGAGTGATTCCAAGGGGTCACACCGCCGGCGCTGCACCACCTCCGCTGTGCCGACCGGTCGCCCTGGCCGTCATCGGCCTGCTACGCGCGGTCGCGGCCGGTCCAGGGCGCAGCCAGCAGGAACTGACCCAGCATCTGAGCACCCCGCCGACCCGGCTGGTCGGCCTGGTCGATGGGCTGGAACAGCGCGGGATGCTCCAGCGCCGCCGACCCCGCTGACCGGCGGCTCTACGCGGTCTACCTCACCGACGCCGGGAACACCCTGCTCAAGGAGATAGGTCGGGTAGCTCGCGCGCACGAGGATGCGATGCTCGCAGCGCTCGACGACACCGAACGCGCACAGTTGCACCCTCTGCTGGCCCGGATCGCCGCCGACCAGGACCTCACCGCCGCTGTGCACCCCGGCTACCGCGCCCTGCCTACCACCAGCACCAAGCCGGCGCGTCGCGATGAGCAGAGGCGGGTGGGTTGCGCGGGAGCTGGTCGGCGAGCCGAGGCTGCCCACATTGGCCCAGTACGACCTACGCAGCCGGCTGTTCGAGACCCAGGACGGCACCCTGCATCCGACCGGTGATCCGGAATACTTCCCGTCCGGTATCAAGCACCGTTACTCCCGCTGACTTCACGCCTGCCGGACGAGTACCGGGACGTTGCGCGCCGCGAAGATGCCCCGGCCGTAGAACTCCACCGGCACCCCGGGGGCCAGGTGAATCTCCGCGTAGCGATCCAGCAACACGCCGACCGCTACCCTGCCCGCTGAGCTCGGTCTCGGCCGTGGTCACCTGGCCGACCTGGGTGAACGACGAGCGGTAGCGCAGCACCTCCTCGATGGTGGGCTCCACCAGCGACCGGTCCGCGCGCAGCTGCGCCCACACCTGGGACTGCTCGTCCAGGCACAGCACGGTGTTGCCGAGGAGCGCGGTGGTGGTGATGTGCCCGGCGATCAGCAGCACGACGGAGAAGTTCACCACCTCCTCGTCGGTCAGGCGCTCACCGTCGGCCTCTACCGCGGCCAGCCTGCTGATCAGGTCTTCGCGCGGGTGGGCGCGCCGGTCGGCGCAGTGCTCGCGCAGGTAGGCGAGCATGTCCGCGGTGGCGTCATCGATCTTCCGGGGGAGTTCCGGGTCGTTGGGGTCCGTCATGTCGCTGTGGAAGAGCCGGTCCGCCCAAGTCCGGAACAGCTCACGGTCGGAGATCGGCAGGCCGAGCAGCTCAGCGATCACCGTCACCGGCAGGGGTAGGCCAGGGCCGAGACGTCGGCGTAGCGGAACACGTGCCAGATTCCGTAGGCATCGCGCCACACCGGGTGCTCATCGCGCATCTCGCGCAGCCAGGGCAGCAGGGTGGCGCCGCGGTCCTCGATGGTCGGCGCGACGGTGTACAGCTCAGCGGTCATGGTTGCTCCTCAAATCCGATCACGCGCCGAGGTAGCCGGGTATCAGCCGGTCCGGTAGAGACCCTTGGCGTACGCGGGACCGTAGTAGCGTTCCAGATCCTCCAGTGCGTCCTCCGGCCGTTCCAGACGCTGAGCGATCTGCGCCCGGGACGGGGCGGCCATCGGATTCCACGTCGCCGGCTGCCACAGATCCGAGCGCAGGAATGCCTTGGCGCAGTGGTAGAAGACCTGGTCGATGTCGACGACGAGAGCCAATATCGGCCGGTGGCCTTTGACCTTCATCAGGTCGAAGTAGGGAGCCTCGCGCACCAGACGCGCCCTGCCGTTGATCCGCAAGGTGTCCTCGCGGCCGGGGATGAGATAGATCAGCCCGGCGTGCGGGTTGGTCAAGATGTTGCGGAAGCCGTCGACGCGGCGGTTGCCCGGTCGCTCCGGGATGGCGATGGTTGTGTCGTCGAGCACCAGCGTGAAGCCCGGCGGGTCGCCCTTGGGTGAGACGTCGCAGCTGCCGTCGGTGTTCGAAGTGGCGACGAGGCACAGCGGTGAGCTGGCGAGCCACTGCTTGTCGTACTCGTGCAGCGCGGGCCGGGCCTTGGCGGCGACTCTGGGTAGCGGCTCGCCGATAAGCTCCCGCAGCTCCGCCTCAGAGGTGATCTCCGTCATGTACCCCAGTATCCAGACGGGCGCCGCGTTCTGGATGCAGACTGCGCTGTACGGCCTCGAATTACGGCAGTCTGCATCCAGAACGCCGACCCGCCGCGCGACCATGCGGGCACCTCAACTCGGGCCTGCTCGTCACCGCTCAACCACCCAGACCTGCGCTCCCGCCTCCTTCAGCCGCAGGATCAGCTGGTTTCGCAGGAGTGGGTGCGCCGAGAGGTGATCAAGCGACGGCACGACCACGTGGCGTACCTGTGTTCGTTTCAGCTCCGCTCTCAGGTCGTAGAACATGCCGTAGTACCCCGGCTGGTACTCGTAGCAAGTCCCGGTGAGGCAGAAGCCCTCGGCTTCGGCCAGCTTCTCAAGGCCTCGCTCCAGCTGTTGGACTTGGTCGTCTTCAAGGTCTTCCGTGATCCGCAGGTAGCCGTAGATCAGAGGCTTCACGGTTGGTCCTCCGTCCCGCTGTGGGAGGCCAGACCGGCGACGGGTTTGGGGGCGTCCAGCGTCGCCGGTCTGGCCAGCTCTTCCGGGGGAGCGCTTCACCGAGCAAGCTGCGCCCTGAGGTATTCGGGATCGGGCTCCTATAATGAACATCTATCTTGGGCTCTCATCTGTTTGCTTGACACAGTACAGTCAGACTCCTATTTTGCAAACCTGTATTAAGGTAGCGCCCTGCTCCACGCGCTCACCGCCCGTTGGTCCAAGATGAGCGGCTAGCCGACTGGGGGTGGAGGTACTGATCGATGGCAACCCCGACGATCCAACGCCGGAGGCTGGGCAACGCGCTGAAGCGCGCCCGGGATCACGCCAACAAGACGCAGGATGAAGCAGCGGTGGTCATCGACGCCGCGGCCAGCAAGATCAGCCGCCTCGAGCTCGGTCAGAGCGGGATCAAGCTGACCGATCTGGCGCTGCTGCTCGACCTCTACGGCGTGAGCGGTGAGCAGGCCGACTGGATGCGGGATCTTGCCCGTGCTGGGAGGCAGCGTGGCCGGTGGAGCGGCTACCGCACTGTCATCCCGGACTGGTTCCGCGCCTACGTCGACCTCGAAGCCGACGCCAGCGAGATCCGCTGGTATCAGCCCGAGGTCGTACCCGGTATCCTCCAGACGGAGAGCTATATCCGCGCGATGAACGCCACGGCCCACCCGCGGATCACCGACGAAGCGGTGAACCGGCAGGTCAAAGTGCGGCTGGAGCGGCAAGCTGTCCTGGACCAGCCGGTGACCACGCTGAGCTTCATCCTGAGCGAGTCAGCGCTGCGGCGAAACATCGGTGACGCATCGATCATGCAAGCTCAGCTCATCCACCTGGCCGAGGCAGCCGAGCGCCCGAACGTCGAACTGCAAGTCCTGCCCTTCGACGCCCAGACTTACGGGGCAGCCTGGATCGGCTTCACCATCCTCCGGTTCGATCACGACGCCACCTCAGACGTGGTCTACGTGGAGACCTACACGGATGGGGATTACCTGGACAGCCACGACGAAGTGCAGGCGTACACTGCGCTGTGGAACCGCCTGCAAGCAGCGGCGATGGGTCAGGTCGAGTCCCGGAACCTGATCATCCGGCTGGCTGACGAGAAGAAGGCACGACCATGAACCCCCCAGACTTCACCCACGCAGCGTGGCGGAAGAGCACCTGGAGCGGGGACAACGGCGGCCAGTGCGTGGAAGTAGCGTTTCTGGATAAGGCTGTTGGGCTCCGTGACTCCAAGAACAAGGGAAGCGGGCCGGTCCTCGTGTTCACTGCCGGCGCATGGAAGGCGTTCATCGCTGGGGCGGTGGAGGGGACGTTCGGGCGGGTGTAGGGGCCAGCCCCAGAAGCCGAGAAGCCTGCCGCCATGGTGGATACCCGAGCCGTGGTCGGACTCCTTCGGTGATACACAAGCTGCGCCGTACCCACCTGACGGGAATCCGCGGCCGCCCGCAGACTGCGCGGCGTGCAGTCCCTCACCGTGGTCACCGACCGCAAAGAATTGCGCCGGTTGCGCAAGCAGAGCTGGCATGGGCCCAAACGCGGTATGCGCGCACGGGGACGCGTTGGGAGGTGCGGGCGACAATTTCCGCGCAGGCGACCTCACAGGTGGGTACCCGGTCATCCACCTGGGTGGTACCCACTCGGCACCCCGAACAGCTACAGATCGTCGTCGAACAGATCACTCACTCCCCGGAATGGAACGCCCGATAGCGGAGAGAACAACGGCAGGTAACAATCCTGTGATTTCCCTGAACGTTTCCCGAGAAGTCTCGCAGCGGCGTACGAAATGATCCCCGAGCCGCGATTCAACGGGCATGAAGTGCCTACTGACGCTGGTTGTGACAGCACTGCTCTGCGCTGCTGGCGTGGGCTTGACCGCCGCGGAGATCGCGCCAGCAGCCCACGCGTCGATGGTGGCCGGGCACTCGACGCCGGCGCCACCCAGGCGCTCGCCGGCTGTCACCACGCCCGCTGCCCGCGGCGATAGCACTCCTGCCGTACCGGTGGCACCGGCGGCCGACCAAGCCACCACCGCGGCGACGGCGGCGAACCGGGCGGCGCAGGCGATGCACGCGGTGCTCCCGGACGTTCAGGACGGATTCGAGGTCTTCGACCAATCGACCGGCACGGTGCTCGCCAGCCGCAACGCCGGCCAACAATTCGCCGCCATGTCGGTGGTCAAGTTGCTGATCGCCGTCGACGCATTGGCCCGGGACAATTGGGAAACCCCGGAAGGCGCGACACAACAGGAAATGCAGCAGATGCTCGCTGACAGTGATGACGAGATCGCGGACCGCCTCTGGACCGCCGGCGGTGGCCCCGCCATCGTGACCAGAATGGTCGGCCAGCTCGGGCTCACCGGCACGCAACCTCCTGAGGATCCCGGCGAGTGGGGCGACACCCTGATCACGGCACAGGACATGGTGACGGTGTATCGCTATATCTCCGAGCGGGTACCCGGCCCCGATCGGGACCTGCTGCTCGGGGCGCTGTCCGACGCCCCACGGATCGCCGCGGACGGTTTCAACCAGTACTTCGGCATTCCCGACGGCATGCCGCACACCACCTGGGCGATCAAGCAGGGCTGGGGAACCAGCGGCTCCCAGGCGGTGATGGACAGCACCGGTCTGGTTGGGACGGATTCGCGCTACGTGGTCGTCGTGCTGGCGTCAGCGCCGGCGAACTCGTACTCCACGGTCCCCGCAGTGGTCACCGCCGGCGCCGGCGCTCTTGCTGGATTGGTCAGCGCCGCCACGTCATAACCCGGCGCATGCTGGCGTCAAGCATTGGCTGGACTACGGCGCGGGGCTGTGGAATGGATCGGTACCCAGCGCGAGCGAGACGATGCCCAGGCCGCCGTGGGCGTTGAGGTAGTTCAGCTCGCGGGACATGTCGCCAACGCCGTTGCTGCCGGCCACCGGCGCCAACGCCAGCGACGTCAGCACACCCAGCGCCTTGCCATCGTTGGTCAGCACGGCGCTGCCCGAATCGCCGGGGACGCCGGGCGTCACCGTGTAGCACGAGTGAGACCAGCCGCCGCCGGCATCACCGAGGCTGAATCCGACCTTCGGCGATAGCGCGGAAACCCCGCCCCGTAGCGGCGAGTTACCGTAGGTCAGTATCCGCTGACCGGTAGCGATCGCGGTGGTGGAGATGGCGGTCGGTCCGCCGAAGAACGGCACGCTCGGGTTGACCTTCCCTCGGTCGGCTGGGTCGATCTTGACCAGCGCGAAGTCATTGAAGTCGCAGGTATTGGCGTCCTTCTCACCGCTTTTGGCCATGGTGATCCACGAGCTGTATACCAGCGTGCCGGGCTTGCTGGCGCCGACGATCTTGACCGGCGTGCCCAGCGGCTGGGTGGCGGAGGTGCAGCCGCTGGTCTCGGTCGGAGCCCCGGTGCCGGCGCAGTGCGCAGCCTGTCCGATGAACTCGTCGGTGGCGTTGTAGAAGACGAAGTTGGCGGTGCACTCACCAGCGCCGGTGATGGTGTTCACCCCTGGGTGAATGGTGGCCTGCGCTGAGGGCGCCCAAGTCGGCCCGGCGGCCGCGGCAGTGCCGGGCACCATCACAGCGACCGAAACCACCGCTGCGACGGTGGCCAACGCCGTGGCTGCGTTTGTCGCAACAGTGCGGACCGTGCGGCGGTGGCGTTTCACGATGCGGTGGTGCATGCGAGCTTTTCCTCCTGTATGACGCCGACTTCAGGGCTGGCCCTCCCAGCGTCCGGCAGACCAGCAGGACGGCCGGGACTCGAGTCTCGAGAGCGGCATGAGGGTACACAACGGGCGTGCCCGTGTTGCGGACCGCCTTCGTCGCGGCCACGTCAGCTACCTTCTGATCGGCCGTAGCCCGGGAAGGAGTCGCGGTACTCGGTGGCGATACTGGGCATAGGGCTCCCCGAGGGTGCGGCCCAGCAACCGTTCCTCGGCGCGGATCTTCACCCCCGCCAGTAGCACGCCCAACACGAAGTAGGCCACCCACCGGCCCAGACCGTCGATCGCGGCGGTGCCGGCCAGCATGCCGAGCAGGCCGGTGTAGATCGGGTGCCGGGTGATGCCATACGGCCCGTCCGTGCGCAACGCGTGATCGTCCTTGACCACGGCGGACGATGTCCACATCGTGCCGAGTGCGGCTCGGGCCCACAGGGTGAAGGCCGTGGCGACGACGAGGACGGCAACCCCGAGGATCACGAGCCACCTGGCGTCCACTGTGATCGGACGCCAGAACGAGGCGGGCACGAAGCGGCCGAGCACCAGGACGGCGGCCCATGCGATCAGCCAGACCGGGATGACTGCGGATCGCTCCCGCACGGCCGGTGCTCGGCGTGCGTTGTAGATCGCTCCGGCGAGCCAGACCACCGCGAACAGCCCCCAGCAGACGGTGACGGTCAGCGCTGGCAGCCAGTGCCAGAACCCGGCGGCAGGCAGTGGAAACCTCCTAGTCGACAGGGCAACGATACTGGCCGCGGGTCGCCGCCGGCATGTCGTTTACCCGCCCGATGTACCAGGCGCGCCGTTGCTGAGGTGATACGGTCGTACTCAGTGAGTAGTCGGTATCCTTCCCGCCGCCCAATATGCCCGGTGTAACCCCTTGTGCCCGACGCCAATCACGGCGTACGTCTTAGAGAATGAGCCTGCGAGAGGCCTTTCGTATCGCGTTGCGCGGATTACGCGCCCACCGGCTACGCTCCGTGTTGACGATGCTCGGCATCATCATCGGGGTGGCGGCCGTGATTTTGCTGGTCGCCATCGGAAATGGAGTGCAGTCCTCGGTCAATGCAAAGATCCAACCACTGGCCAACCTGATCACCATCGTGCCGTCGACCGGCAACGTCCCCGGCGGCGGCCCCCCCAAGAATTTGATCGACGACGATGTCACGGCGCTGCAGAAGGAAGTACCCGACGCTGCCGCCGTCATCCCAGCCGCTACCGGCCAAGCCTTGGCCGAGACTGGCACCACCCAGTTCCGCTCGTCTGTCATCGGCTCCACCGATCGCTGGCTGGAGGTGAACAACCGGGACCTTCAGTCGGGGACGTTCTTCGACGACGCCCAGGTCCGTTCCGCCGCCAGGGTGGCGGTCATCGGCTCTGCCGTCGCGACCACGCTGTTCGACGACCCCGCGACCGCGGTGGGTCACACGATCCGGGTCAACCACCAGGTATTCAGAGTCATCGGTGTGATGCAGTCCTTCGGGGTACCGGGCGACAACGATGTGGTCATGCCGCTGAATACGGCGCGTCGCTACGTCTTCGGGGGCGGCGACAAGCTCAACCAGATCATCGTGCAAGTCATCCCGGTAACCGCCGTGCCCGCTGCTGAGGACCAGGTGACTCGCACCCTTAGTGACCGGCACCGAATCCAAAACTCCGCGCAGCGGGACTTCGAGGTCCAATCGCTGCGCAGCCGGCTGGACACCTTCAACCAGGTCCTTAGCCTCCTCACCCTGTTCACCGCCGCTGTCGCGGCGATCTCGCTTTTTGTCGGCAGTATCGGTGTCCTGAACATCATGCTGGTCTCGGTTACCGAGCGAACCCGCGAGATCGGTGTCCGGAAAGCGATCGGCGCCACCCGCGGCGCGATCCTCCAACAGTTCCTCATCGAGTCCGTCGTGCTGGCCGGCCTTGGTGGGCTCATCGGTATCGTGGTCGGGGTCGGGCTGTCCGTGCTCGGCGCCGCCATCGCGCCCGCCTTCGGTTCCACCGTCGGCACCTTCGCCCCCGCCGTGTCGATCCCCTCGGTGGTGCTGTCGTTCGGGATCAGTATCGCGATCGGACTCGTGGCCGGCGGATACCCGGCCAACCGCGCGGCCCGGTTACGGCCGGTCGAGGCCCTCCGATACGAGTAGCCTGCCCCGTTGGCTCCCCGCGGGCAGATCCATCACCAGTGATCACGGTTTGGGTGCATCCGACGACATATTCTGTCGCGCAAGGCACACAAACCGTGATCACGGTCGGGTGAGCCCACGATCAGCGCCGCGTCTGAGGTCGGAGGAGCACTGAGTACGAGGTCTGCTGAATGCGCGGCCGTAGCGGTCGTGCTAGTCGCGATGACGTTGGCGGGGTGTGGGGGTGCGGGGCCACCCCCACACGGGTTGGGGGTGGCACGGGCGTCCGATCCTCGCGCGCTCGCCCGGCAGCTCACCGTCGCCGAGACCGCCCTTCGGGACCCCGCGACGCCGCCTGAGCTGGTCTCCGTGGCCGGCCGAACTGCGCAGGTCGCCTACCTCGCTCTGCTCGATCGGCCGGACTGGGACGCGGCCGTGCTGGGTGGCGTCCCCGCGCCGTTGCAGGCCGTGGTGCGCCGCAACACCGCTGCCGGACGCGAGCTGCGGGCGATGACCAGCCGGCCGCCGACGACCATCCCGGCCTGGCGGATCGTCGAGCCCCTCCCCGCGCCGCAGTTAAGGGCGTACTACGCCGAGGCGCAGCGCCGGTTCGGTGTGCCGTGGTCGGTGCTGGCCGCGGTGCATCTGGTGGAGACCAGGATGGGCCGGATCGTCGGGCTGTCCACCGCGGGCGCGCAGGGTCCGATGCAGTTCATCGCGGGCACCTGGACGCGCTACGGCCTGGGCGGCGACGTCTGGAACAGTCGCGACGCGATCCTCGGCGCGGCCAACTACCTGGCCGCCACGGGTGCCGCCGAGGGCACCGACACCGGCCTCGACAACGCCCTGTTCAGCTACAACAACGACTCCCGTTATGTCCAGGCCGTGCGGGACTATGCCGCGCTGATGCAGGCTGACGAGCGCGCCTTCCTCGGATTCCACGCCTGGCAGGTCTATTACCGCACCCAGTCGGGCATGGTCCTGCTGCCGACCGGGTACGAGTCCTCCCGGACCATGCCGGTGCAACAGTGGCTGGCCAGGCAGCCGCGATGAGTGATCCGACAAATGCGCGGGTATCCCCGTGGCAGGCAGCCATCACGGGAGGTGAGGCCGGTGTCGGGCACACGCACCAGGAGGTCGGCGACCACTGGGAGCCCAAGGACGCCGTAGGCCCGTCAGGCGAGCGCGCGGCTGGCGGAGTCGACCCCAGACCGGGCGCCAACGGGGTGCTGGACACCTGCCATGAGCTGCACCGTCGAGCGCCACCTACCGGCGCTCGCCGGAGCTTGATCGTCGAAAGTGAGCCGTAGCTGTGCGAAATTGCACGACCACGACTCACTTTCGACGATCACTGCTGTTGCTCTCCGCGAAGCGCCGGCTCGTCAGTGCGGAAAGGAGACAGCGAGGCATGGCTGACGGATCGTATGAGCTGCAGCCGATCGGGTGGGTCGAGTCACCATTGGTGGATCTCGAGGCGGCCCCGAAACAAGGCGATGAAGGATCGCCTGACACCTGGCTCGTGTTCGAGCCTGCCGTGAGCGAGGGTCTTCGCGACCTGCAGCCCGGTACCGAGATCCTGGTGCTGACCTGGTTGGATCGGGCACGTCGCGACGTGCTGCGGGTGCATCCTCGCGACGATCCGAAGAACCCTGAAAAGGGCGTGTTCAGCACCCGCTCGTCTGACCGGCCGAACCCCATCGGGCTGCACCGGGTCGAAATCGTGTTGATCGACGGCACAAGGATCCGGGTGCGAAACCTGGAAGCCCTCGACGGAACACCCATCGTGGACGTGAAGCCGGTTCTCCACCGGAAACTCGACCGCTGAGGAAGTCAGTCTCCGGCAGCCGACCAGCTCGACCAGCGTGCAACGTCGATCGCCAGCACCGGGCCGAGCGGCGGCTGCTCACGGTATTGCGGGTAGCGAGCCACCAGCCGCGCGATGGCGTCACGGGCCTCGGGCTGGTCGGCGTCGAGGATCCGGCCGGTGCCGTCGGCCCGTACCCACCACAGCGCGTCCCAGTCCGGCCCGTAGTGATCCACGAGGACGGCGACGCGCGGGTTGGCCGCGACGTTGGCGAGCCGGCGCAGTGCCCTCGAGCGCTTGGGTTTCGCGTCCACGGCGCTGTACACCGTGTCGCCGCCGTCACTTCCGCGGGACACAGCGAAGACCATCGGTACGATGTGCGGCTGGCCGAGGGCGTCCGCGGTGGCCAGCCGGGCGACCCGGGCCTGCGCGAAACGTCGCCGCGCCTGCTCGTCGGTCATCCGCCGATGAACTGGCCGATCGCGTCCTCCCACTGTTCCAGGGCTCGCTCGACGGTGCTGCGGGGACCGGACGGCAGCCAGTGGTTGGC
>QHBZ01000025.1 GCA_003244055.1 Pseudonocardiales bacterium
GGTCACGATAGTTACGTCTCAGGGCACGCTCGAAGAGCGGCCGACTCGCCGTTGGTTCTCCGCGGGCCAGCAGGTAAGTGGCGGCCTCGTGGAGCAGCCATGCGACGTCGTCGCCAACGCTATCGAGAGCACGGTCGGCGTCAGTGGCGATCAGAGCATGGAGGAGTAGCCGTCGCCATTCCGGCCAGGTGCCAGGGTTGTTCCACAGGTCGGGTGGGACGGCGGCGCGCAGCGGCCGGACCGCGGTCACGGCCAGGTCGGGCTCGGCGGCCGACCTGGCGCGCAGGATGGCCTGGACGAGTCGGTGCAGTTGCAGGCTGCCGGTCTCCACCCGGGACAGTGACCGGGTGCGCAGCAGCCGGGTGAGGCGAGTGAACGCCAGCGGATCGCCGGCTGCGAGAAGCGAACGTCGCAGGTCAGCGAGCAGCTTCTTGCGGCCGGTGAACTGAGTGCTGCGGGCGGGTACGTTCCAGATCCGGCTCGGCGGCCATCAGCGAGCGCCACGAGAACGCCCAGCCCTGCTTGAGACCGGCCAAATAACCCGGCAGCGCCGCCGGCAGCAGCACGTGCCGGATCCGCCCACCGTGCCCAGCCCCAGCACCCCGCCCACCTTGTCGAGCAACGGCGGCACCTGATCGAACCCGGCGAGCAGCCCGTTGGCGACCGCAGCTGCCATGCATGCGAATTGTATGCATGGCAGATATTTGCATACAATTCGGTTATGACTCTGATCCAGGTACGCGACGTCCCCGAGGAGACCGTCAACGCGTTGAAGGCACGCGCCGCTGAGCGGGGCCTTACGCTGGCAAGCTACCTGCGTGGAGAGTTCGACCGGCTGGCCACTCGGCCCTCCAATGCTCAGGTCGCCGAGCGGCTGGCCCGCCGCAACCGGCGAGGCGGTCCTTCGGCCGCCGACACCCTTGCGGAAATCCGCCGAGCCCGTGCAGTGTCGTGATCGTCATTGAGGCTTCCGCGATGGTCGGTGCTCTTGTGGACGATCCCGCAGTGCCTGAGTTACTTGCGTTGCTGGCAGACGAAGAGCTGCATGCGCCGGCTCTCCTGGACTTCGAAGTCGTCAGCGCGCTGCGAGGTCATCTGCTTGGCGGAAGACTAGACGAAGTAAGAGCCGATGAGGCGCTCGAGGACTTCGCAGCGCTGCAGATCGAGCGACATCAGATGACTGACGCGCTGGGGCGCATGCTCGACCTGCGGGAGAATTTCACTGCCTACGATTCCGCCTACGTGGTGCTCGCTCTAGGTCTGCAGGCACCTCTGGTCACGTCGGACCAGAAAATGGCTGAAGCCGCCCGGCTCGGCGTGCAGGTGCAGTTCATCCCAGGCGCAGCGTGATACGGGGAACCCCGCGAACGCGCCCGCCGCTGCTCATCGTCGTGAACTCGACAGTATGGACGTTTCCGCGCCGAAAAAGGTCGGTGCGGTCGAGTTCACGACAGCGACTGCCGTGACGGCGACGTGGCGCGCTACGTCAGGAGCTGCGGGTGATGGTGAGGCCGCGGGTGCGGAGGACTCGGCGTTCCAGGGGAGCGAAAACGAGCAGCTCGATGGCGATTCCGACCACCAGGATCAGGAAGATCGAGGCGATTACCAGGTCCATCGCGTTGAGTTCCCGGCCGATGTTGAGCTGCTGACCGAGTCCGATGCCCAAGGCGGGCGAGTAGGCGATGAGCTCGGCGGCCATCAGCGAGCGCCAGGAGAACGCCCAGCCCTGCTTGAGGCCGGCCAGGTAACCCGGCAGCGCCGCTGGCAGCAGCACGTGCCGGATCCGCCCGACGCTGCCCAGCCCCAGCACCCTGCCCACCTTGTCGAGCAACGGCGGCACCTGGTCGAAACCGGCGAGCAGTCCGTTGGCGATGGAGGGGACGGCGCCGAGCAGCACCACGGCATAGATGGCGGCGTCGGACAGGCCGAACCAGATGATCGCCGCGGGGACCCACGCGACTGACGGCAGGCTCTGCAACCCGCTGACGAACGGACCGAGAGCGGCTCGTAGCCACCGGCTCCACCACATGGCCAAGCCGAGTACGGTGCCGGCGGCCAGGGACGCCAGGAACCCCAACGCGCCGCGGGACACGCTGATCGAGATGGCGTCCCAAGCCCGGCCGTCGCGGACCGTCTGGCCGAAGGTGCGGAGCACGTCAAGCGGGCTGGGCAGCGCGTAGCTCGGTTTGAGGCCGGTGCTGTAGGCCAGCTGCCACAGTCCGATGAACGCGACCACCGCAACAATGGGGGGCAGCACCGAGCGCACGAAAACCGCACCCGGTCCGGGTCGGGGTGGCAGCGTGGGGGCCTCCAAGGCGTCCAGCCCGGCTTCGAAGGCCCGGTTGCCGTCGGCGGTCAGCGTCGTGTCGTCAACGGGCATGGCGGCTGATCTCCGCTCGGAGATGATGGGTGATCTCGGTAGCCAGGGCGCTGACGCCAGGGGACTCGATCGCCCTGGGCTGGCTCATCTCGACCTGCCACTCCCGCACGATGCGACCTGGGCGGGAGCTCATCAGCAGTACCCGCTGCCCCAGCCGGACGGCCTCGCGCACGTTGTGGGTGACGAAGACGACGGACAGCCCCTGCTCCGACCA
>QHBZ01000026.1 GCA_003244055.1 Pseudonocardiales bacterium
ACCGGCGCCGCCGCGGCATAGACAGCTTTTTGTGGATCGGGGTCCCGCAAGCGCCTAGTCCATGAGTACGATCCCCCTGTCCGAAGCGAAGGCCCGACTCTCCGAAATCGCTGACGAGGTCGGGCGCACCCACGAGCGCGTCCACATCACCCGCAACGGCCGTGAATACGTCGTGCTGCTCGCAGCGGAAGATCTCGAGTCAATCGAGGCGACCCTGGAACTGCTCGCCGAGACGCAGGCCCAGGAGCGCATCGCCGCTGGCGAAGCCGACTTCGCTGTGGGTGATGTGCTCGACGAGCGCCAGGTGCGAACCCTGATCGACGAGCGACACCGGACCCAACCCGAGTGACCTACCGGGTGCGCGTCGCCAGTACCGCGGCGCGCCAACTCACCGAACAACTTCCGGAGACCGTCGCCGTGGCATGCGTGGAGTTTCTCTACGGGCCGCTGTCCGAGAACCCATATCGCGTGGGAGCTCCGCTGCGTAAGCCGTTCGAGGGCTACTGGCGCGCTCGGCGTGGGGAGTACCGAGTCCGGTACACCATCGACGACAGCACCGAGACCGTCCGGGTCCTCGACATCAGCCACCGGCAGGTCACCCACCGGCGCCAGCAACGGGTCGAGCACCGCCCGATCGGCGCCGAGGTAGAACACCCGAGCAGCCCCTCCAGATGCCGGATCCGGGACCCGGACGCCGGCTGCGAGATGCCGTGCTGGCGGGCCGCCTGACCCAGGCTGCCCAGCCGGGCCACGGACAGCAGCAAATCCAGCGCGCCGATCTCCGGGACCCGCGGTGAGAGCGGCACGGGCCCGAGGTCCCCATCGTTGGATGTCAACGACGGCCTCAGCTGGTCCTGCGACACCGGCCGACCAGCGGCAAGAACCGGCCGACCCGGGCCGCGTAGTCGTGGTAATCCCGGCTGTGCAGCCGCTCCAGATGCGGTTCCTCTACAAGCCGGGTCTGGATCTGCAGCGCGAGCAGGCAAACCAGCACCGCACCGCCGGCGAGCGCAGTAGGCACCAGCAAGGCGATCGCCACCCCGTTGGCGAGCAGGCTGGTGTAGGTCGGATTGCGGACCAGCCGGAACGGACCGTGCACGACCAGCGGGGCGGTGAACCTCGGATCGATCCCGGTGCGCCATGCGCAGCCCATCGTGTTCTGGGCGAGGACGGCGAGGATCAGGCCGCTGAGGAACAGCACCACGCTCAGCGCTACCGCTACCGCTACCGGCGCCGGTAACACCCCCAGCGGGCGGATCCCGGCCAGTGCCAGCGCGGGATTGGCCAGCTCAAGGCCGCAGGCGGTGAGGAACAGCGTGTTGGCGGTCCGCTCCGCGCGGTTGGCGCCCAGGCTCGGCAGCCACGCCGAGCGCCCCGTCCGGCGGCGCAACAGCAGAGGTTGGACTGCGAACACGACAAGCACATAGGTCAATCCGAACAGCAATCCAGCGAGGCTGGCGGCCGAGGCACCGACCCACGGCGTCATCGACAGCACCGCCGCCCGGCCTCGGCGTCTGGGCGTGGCGCGGTCCTGGCCAGCTCGTGGGCGCGACACAACACGTCGTCAAGCATGGCTGCGGTGAGCCGGCGAGTCGAGGTGTTCTGCCGGCTCGGGTGGTAGCAACCCAGCAATAGCGGCCCACCTGCTACCGCGTGCTCACCACGCCGGCCCGTTGACCGCCGGGCCGGACCGGGTAGCGACGTCCTCGCGCCACGCCACCAGTCGTGGACACCGGACACACCCGACGATCCTGGCCTGCCCGGCCGCTAGCGCATCGGTGCGCCCGAGACCTGCCGCTAGACGTCGCGAGCCACCGCGGCCGGCTTCTCGGCGGTGGGGGCAGCGAGGTGGTCGACGAGACGGGCCAGCGCGGGCAGAGCGGCCCGGACCGTCGTCTGGTCGGCGGCGGGGAGCTGGTCGAGGGCGTTGGCGATGCGCTGCTGGTGGGCCTGCTCCCAGTCGGCGAGCTTGGTGCGGCCTGCCTCGGTGAGGGTGACCACTGCGACGCGCCGGTCGCCGGGGTCCGGAGCCCGCGCGGCGAGCCCAGCCTCGACGAGGACCTGGACCAGCCCGCTGACGGTGTTGGGTGCCAGTCGCAGCAGGTTCGCGAGCTGGCCGACCCGGGCCGGTTGGTGGTCGTGGAGCGCCAGCAGCAGCTCGACCTGCGCCATCGGCAGGGATTCCCAGGGATAGTCGGTGCGGATGCTGGTGCGCAGCGTCCGCCGCAGCCGTGTCACGACTTCGGTGAGGGCCCGCGCTTCGGATGACACTGTCCGATCCGAGGACACTGTCCGATCCGATGCGCGGGCTGGCATAGGGGGAGCTTAGACTAACCTCTCGGTCTGCGACTATGTCGGTTACCGATACGGTGAGGTTCGATGCCGGAGGGAGCGACGATGCTGGCGTATCTGCCCAGCCCTCCGCGCGGGGTCTGGTATCTGGGTCCGATTCCGATCCGGGCGTATGCGTTGTGCATCATCGTCGGGATCCTGGTGGCGCTGTGGTGGACCCAGCGGCGGTGGGTGGCCCGCGGCGGAGCGGCCGACGACGTGCTGGATGTGGCCACGTGGGCGGTGCCCTTCGGGATCATCGGCGCCCGGCTCTACCACGTGATCACGGATCCGGAGTTCTACTTCGGGCCTGGTCGCGACCCTATCCGGGCGCTGCACATCTGGGATGGCGGCCTGGGCATCTGGGGTGCGGTCGCCCTCGGCGCGGTGGGTGCGTGGATCGGGTGCCGCCGGCGGGGTATCCGGTTGGCTGATTTCGCCGACGCGATGGCCCCCGGTCTGGTGGTCGCCCAAGCGATCGGCCGGTGGGGAAACTACTTCAACCAGGAACTCTACGGCGGCCCCAGCACCCTGCCGTGGGCCCTGGAAATCGATCCCGCGCACCGGCCACCCGACACCCCCGACATTGGGTTGTACCAGCCGACGTTTCTGTACGAGTCGCTGTGGGACATCGGGGTGGCGGTGCTGCTGGTGTGCGCCGGGCGCCGGTTCGGGCTGCGCAACGGGCGACTGTTCGCGCTATATGTCGCCGCCTACACCGCCGGTCGGGCCTGGATCGAGGCGCTGCGCGTCGACCACGCCAACCACTTCCTCGGGCTGCGGCTCAACGACTGGACCAGCCTGGTCGTGTTCTTCGCCGCGATTGCCTTCCTGCTGCTGCGCCGCCCGCGTCGGGAGCAGCGCCAGACTGCCACCGCCGCGAGGCAATGATCTCCTCATGGGCGAAGCGCAACCGCGACCGGGCGAATGAGCGCCAGCGGGTGCCCCAGCCGCTGATTCGTCGGCGGCTCGGATCCGGGCGGCGGGCCACCGAGCAGCCCAATGCCACCGGTGATGGTGAGGTCGCCCTGACCCCGGTGTTCTGGGCCATGGTGGCCCTCACCGGTGTCGCGACCGGGCTGTTGGGTGACCTGCTGATGCTCATCCTGTTCACCGCCGAGCGCCTGGCCTTCGGTTATCAGAGTGGCACCTTCGAGGCGGGTGCCGAGCACGCTTCGGGCCTGCGCCGGGTCGTCTCGCTGGCTATCGCCGGCGTATTCGGCGGAGTGGCGTGGTACCTGCTGCGCCGCTACGCCAAAGGCCAGAAGTCCGAGGTCGACGACGTGCTGTGGAACGGCACCGGTGAGTTGTCGTTGCGTCGCAGTTTCGGAACGTCGGTGATCTCCGAGGTCGTGGTCGGTATGGGCGCATCCATTGGCCGGGAGGCGGCCCCCAAACTGATGGGCGGCGTCTCCGGCAGCTTGCTGGCTCGGTGGACGAACCTCACACCCGCCCAGCGCCGGCTGCTCGTCGCCTGCGGTGCGGGTGCCGGGCTCGCCGCGGTGTACAACGTGCCCCTGGGCGGGGCGTTGTTCACCGCGGAGGTCCTCTACGGAAGCCTCAACCTCCCCGTGATCCTGCCCGCGTTGGCCTGCTCCTGGATCGCGACGCTCACCGCGTGGATCTACCTCCCCACCCACGCCACCTACCCCGGGGTGCCCGCCTACCCCTTCGCCGCATCCGAGCTCGTGTGGGCAGTCCTCGCCGGTCCGGTGATCGGCGTGGTGTCGGTGGGTTTCATCCGCCTCATCGGCTGGGTCTCGCTGCACCGACCCACCGGCTGGAAGGCGATCCCCGCCCCGCTCGGGGCGTTCACCATCCTGGGACTGATCGGTCTGCGGTACCCGCAGCTGTTCGGTAACGGCAAGGACATGGCCCGGGACGTCTTCCTCAGCGGTGGCGGTTTCGCCCTGCTGTTCGCCCTGTTCGCACTCAAACCGCTCGTCACCGCCCTGTGCCTGGGCAGCGGGGCATCCGGTGGCCTGTTCACCCCCACGATGAGCACCGGAGCCGTACTCGGCGGATTCCTGGGAATGGCCTGGTCACTGTTGTGGCCCGGGACTCCGGTCGGCGCCTACGCCATCATCGGCGCCGCCGCCATGATCGGCGCCGCGATGCAGGCACCCCTCGCCGCGCTCGCGCTGGTCCTGGAGCTCACCCACAGCGGCTTCCAACTCATGATCCCGATGATGGCCGCCACCATGATCGCTACGGCCACATCCCGCTACATCGACGGCTACTCCATCTACTCCGCGCGCCTGCCCGCGGAGTAGATGACGAGCCTCCGCCTATTGGTCCACGGGGTTTGGCTGAGGACCGATCGTGGGATGGCAGCGCCACGTTCACCCTGAGAGGAGTCTGCTGAGGGAGGCGGGATGGGACAGGTCGAGCGTAGCCGGGTGAAGCGTTGGGGTGCGTTGCTCAACAGTGAGCGCGACGCCGCGCAGTTGTACTCTCGGCTCGCCGACGCCGAGACCGGTGAGGGACGCGAGATCTTCGAGGAGCTGGCGGGCATCGAACGCCGTCATGCCACCCATTGGGCGCAGAAGATCCTCTGGCCGGGTCTGATGCAGCGGTACGGGGCCGTCTACGGGTTCCCGTTCGCGCTGGAAGGCTTCGCGTTCTTCATCGAGGCGATCTTTTTGGGGATCTACCTCTACGGCTGGGACCGGCTGGCGCCGTGGGTGCACCTGGCCTCCGGGCTGCCGATCGTGGTGGCCGGGGTGGCGTCGGCGTTCTTCGTCGTCGCGGCCAACGCCTGGATGAACACCCCCCGCGGCTTCCGGCTGGTGAACGGACGGGTGGTGGCCCCGCAGGAGTCCGACGTCGAGGAGTACAGCGTCATATGAACGCCAGAACTGGGGTCAGATGAGCCTGGCCGACGCCGTGCTGGTCTGCCTGTGGGTGGGCCTGACCGCCTATGCTCTGCTGGCCGGCGCGGACTTCGGCGCCGGCGCCTGGGATCTGGTCGCCGGCGGTGCCACCCGCGGCGCGCAGCAGCGCGACCTGATCGAGCACTCGATCGGGCCGGTGTGGGAGGCCAACCACGTCTGGCTGGTCTTCGTGCTGGTGGTGCTGTAGGACCGGGTTCCCTCCGGCGTTCGCCGCGATCGCCTCCACCCTCTACATCCCGCTCACCGGGGTTGCGCTGGGGGTGATCGCCCGGGGCGCCGCGTTCGCCTTCCGCAAGAACGTCGAGGACCTCGCGCAGCGCCGCCTCTACGGAGCGGCGTTCGCCAGCTCGTCGGTGGTCACCCCGTTCTTCCTGGGCACCGTCGCCGGAGCGATCGCTTCCGGGCGGGTACCGCCCGGCATCGCCCGGCGTGACGTGCTGGGTAGCTGGCTGAACCCCACCTCGCTGCTCGCCGGGGTACTCGCGGTAGGCATCTGCGGCTACCTGGCCGCGGTCTACCTCTGCGCCGACGCGATCCGCGCCGGCCAGCATGACCTGGCCGACGCCTTCCGTCGCCGCGCGCTGGGCACCGGTCTCGTCATCGGGGCAGTGGCGCTCGCCGGCATCGCGGTGCTACACGCCGACGCGCCGCGGTTGTTCGCTGGGGTTACGGGACGGGGGTTACCCGTGGTGGCCTTGTCCGCGGTGGCCGGGCTCGCCTCGCTGGGGCTGCTCGTCGGCCGCCGATACCAGCTGGTGCGGATCTACCGCGGCGTTGGCCGTGACCGCCGTGCTGTGGGCGTGGGCGGTGGCCCAGTTCCCGCTGCTGCTCGTACCGACGCTCAGCATCGACGACGCAGCCGCCGGCGGGGCGACCCTGCGGGCCATGCTCATCATCATCGTGGTGGTGGGCGCTGTGCTCCTGGTGCCCTCGCTGGCGTGGTTGTTCTGGCTGTTCCAGCAGCACCCCACCGCCAGCAAACCATCCGGGACCGGCGACTGAAAGCTCGGCGTCATCGCCAGCACCGCCGCCATGGTGAGTGTCATGACCTGGAGGCAGCCGATGGTCACTCCGTCGCGCTCGGTTTGCCAGGCGTGCCAGCCGCGACGACAAGCTCGATGGACAAGCCACGCTGCTGCGCCGCGGCGAGGTACTCACTGACGTCGCGCCGTGGGTCGACTACCACCGCGCGCCGCGAGACCTCGTCGGCGACCAGGTAGGACGCCTGAGACAGGCACCCCAGATAGAACTGATCCACGATCATGGTGGACTCCTCGCTATACACCGGGGGTCGGGACGCGGCTGTCCGCCCGCAGGTTGTTGCCGCGGGGCCCCCAGTCGGAAAGGACCGCAAACCGGTCACCACGTACGGTGGCCGTCCGCCATTCGACGGGGCGGCGGCGCAGGCAGCCGGTGCGCTCGATGAACAGGCACGCCGCTGCGCGGGGCACGGCCAGCAGGGATCGTATGGCCTTGTCCGGCACCACCGCGGTGATCCGTTCGCGGCCGCCGGTGAGTCGCACCCCGCACCGGGAGGCGAGTTCGTCGTAGAGCCCGCTGCGGGTGAAGTCGGCGTCGAGCACCGGTGTGGCGAGCTCTGCGGGCAACCAGATCCGATCGTGGGCAAGTGGCTCCTCGTCCGCCCACCGCAGGCGCTCGAGGTAGACGAGCTCGGCATCGTCGGGCAGCCCCAGGTTCCCGGCCGCCGCCGGGTTGTGTTCGGCGCGTAGCGCGAGCACGTCGCTGCGCTGTTCCATGCCCCGTTCCTCGACCTCCTGGAACAGGCTGTACAGGCTGCCCAGTGGCTGCTCGATGGGTTGCTGCGCGATCCAGGTACCCCGGCCGCGGGCGGAATCGAGTACCCCGGAATCGCGCAGCCGGCGCAGCGCCTCCCGCACGGTATGCCGGGAGACCGCGTACTGTTCGACCAGCTCCAGCTCGGTAGGAAAGTGCTCGGCGAACGCCCCGGTCCCCAGCCGCCTGCGCAGGTCCTCCTGCATCTGGGCCCACAGCGGCAGCGGACTGGTGCGATCCACCGCTTGGACCCGGTCACGACGCGGCATCCGGGGCACTCCTCAACTCCACTGTGTCAGTGTCCGGACAACCATACTCCACGTCGTCGCCACGGTGCGCCAAGTAGCCGCCTGCTCGCTCTCGTCCTAATGTACGTACTAGAGGACCACTACGGGAGGCTGGGCACGTGCACATCATCACGATCGAGACGAAGTCGCTGGGCGACCGCAGCTACCTTGTGCACGACGGCACAGCGGCGCTGGTCATCGACCCGCAGCGCGACATCGACCGGGTCGAACAAGCGCTCGCCGAGGCCGGAGTTCGGTTGACCCACGTCGCTGAGACCCACATCCACAACGACTACCTAAGCGGCGGGCTGGAGCTCGCGCGCCGCCATGGCGCGGCTTACCTGGTCAACGCGGCCGACGAGGTCAGCTTTGAGCGTCACCCGGTGACCGACGGTGACGAGTTCGCTGTGGGCGAGCTGACCGTCCGCGCGGTCGCCACCCCGGGACACACCGAGAATCACCTGGCCTACCTGGTCTCGCACGATGGGCAGCGAGCGGTGTTCTCCGGCGGGAACCTGCTGTTCGGCTCGGTCGGTCGAACCGACCTGGTCGACCCCACCATCACCGCAAAGCTGACCCACGCGCAGTACCAGTCCGCGCGCTCGCTGGCGGAGACGGCCGGCGACGAGGCGACCCTGCACCCCACCCACGGTTTCGGCAGCTTCTGCTCCTCGGGCCCCGCGACCGGGCAGGACTCCTCGACGATCGGCGAGCAGCGCGAGCTCAACCACGCGTTGACCGACCCCGACGAGCAGCACTTCGTCGAGGAGCTCCTCGACGGGCTGACCGGCTACCCGTCGTACTACGCGCACATGAGTGCGCTCAACGGCAAGGGCGTCGACCCGGTCGACCTCACCGTGCCCGCCCCGGTCGATCCCGCCGAGCTGCGGCGCCGGGTCGCCGACGGCGGGTGGGTCGTCGACCTGCGTAACCGCGTGGCGTTCGCCGGGGGGCATCTCGCCGGCACGCTGAGCTTCGAGCACGGACCGATGTTCACCAGCTTCCTCGGCTGGGTCGTGCCCTGGGGTGACCCGATCACGCTGGTCGGCTCCGAGGAGCAGGTGACTGCGGCGGTCCGTGACCTGTCCAGGATCGGCATCGACCACCCAGAGGTGGCGATCGGCGAGGACGTCGCCGCCCTCGGCGACGGGTTGCCGATGATGTCCTACCCCGTCGTGGGATGGTCGGACCTGGTCACCGCCCGGCAGGCCGACGAAATGGACGTGCTGCTCGACACCCGCCGCGACGACGAATGGGCAGCCGGCCACATCGACGGCGCCGTGCACATTCCCCTACACGAGCTACCCGACCGCCTCGACGACGTCCCATCCGGCCGGGTGTGGGTGCACTGCGGGACCGGATACCGGGCCTCCACCGCGGCGAGCATCCTGCACCGCGCTGGCCGTGACGTCAGGCACATCAACCAGGAGTACGCAGCGGCGGGAAGCTCGGGCCTGATGACCGTCACAGGGGAACTGCCGCTCAATTGGAAGCGGGAACGCTGAATTCCAAGATCGAGTGGTTCGATCGCTACCCGTTGGTTCGCGATACGCCCGGTCACCTAGAGATACTACGGAGGGTGATCGCCGGTTTATGCTGGTAGTTGGCAGTCAGATCGGGTGGCTGGACGGAAGTAGAACGGAAGCCGCCTCACTGCTGCTGTAACGTAAGTCCTAGGCGCAATGCCGCGTAGGCTAGTTTGATCATGATCTTGGCCTGCTGTTCTCGATGGTTCCGGCGTGGCGTCGTGATCGTGGTTGGGGTCGGTGACACGGTCGGCGATCATGGGCGAGGGTGGCAACAACACATGGGTCACCCGACACTGCCCACACCTGGCCCGGCGCGGCCGCAGCCCAACCACACCCACCTCACCGCGCACCATCCGCCCACGAGCCCAACCCCACGGGCCCAACCGCCCCCGACACCCCGACACCGGGCACCCCAACTCGCCACCAAGCAGCACCGTCTCGACCGCCGCGCGATCCACGCCTACCGTCATCACCGGGTGCACTCCTATGCACCAAGACGGCCCTTCCGTGTCCGCCAAGACATACGGAAGGGCCGTCGCCTACCCCGACGTCCTCACCCTGGCGTCGCACACGACCACCGGCAAGAACCAGCCGATCATGACCCACCACCCACCACCATGATCAGCCCACGCTGACGCGGTCATCCTCACGCACCGTGGCGGTCAACACCTGACGGCCCAGACAGTGCCGCCGGCGACAAGGGCGCGTCCGTTCCGGGCCGTCCGGGGGAGAGCGGGTGACCCGGCTCGCAGTGAACCGCCGCTGGTCAGCGGCAACGACGGCGCCTTCTTCGCTTCCCAGATCGCCCGTTGGCTCGTCCTCGATCAGGCGGGCACCGGTGTGCTGCCGGCATGACCCTTGGCTATGCCACGGCTTGCGCTTGTGGATGACCTGCGTGCGCCGGAGTCGCTACGGGACGGACCGACTGTGGTGGGCGGGACAAGGGCAGTGGCTCGGGGCTTGACAGCGCTGGCTGTGGGTGTTAGAAAATGCGCCGACAACAACAGTGGGCAGTCCAGGTAGCGCTTGCACGAGGCAGCGCAAGGGCAGGGCGCAAGGGAACACAGGAGGTTGAGGAACGGTCGAGATGGAGGTGGTCGCCGCGACGTTTCGGTGTTCATCGGAGTCCAGACAGGTTCATTCCCTCTCAAAGGGGCCCGGCCATTGGGTCGGGCCCCTTTCCCGTGCACCCACCCGTCGGCGCTGAACGAGCCGTCGAGTGCCGTTTCGGGACTTGATTAGACTGACGGGGTGGTTGCCATGTGTGGCCGCTGCACGAGCCGCGTAGCGTGCCGGGGCGCGAACTGCCCTGGTCAGCGGTGCTCGACGCGGTGAACGCGGCAATCCCCGTGGGGCGCTAGCCCGCTACTCCATATACCCGGACAGTTTGTCCGGGTATATGCCCCTACTCCGGTGTCTCCTAGTCGCACCGCGCCCGACCGGACGCGTTGAGACCGAGGCATCGGAGAGCAGATGAGCATTCACGTGGTAGTACAACCCCTCGCCGGGTACGGCGCCGAGGTCGTGTCGCCCTCACCCGGCGTACGGCAGCTCGTAGCGGGCGGCGAGGGGACCACCCTTCTCGTGCAGGTGCCCGCCCGCATTGGCGGGTTGTCGGACACGGCGCGATTCGCGCGGAGTCTGGCTGGGGCGGCAAGCGAGTTTGGCGAGTGGTGCGAAACGCAGAACCGCACCCGTTCGCATTCCTCTCCGTTGACCGAACAGTGGCCCAACGTTCGTTTCGATTCCCCTTCACTCGGAGACGAAACTAGCGGCTTGCCTGTCGAGTGAATGCAGCGGCTGTGGTACTCGCGCCGAGCTAGGCGGCGGAGATCTGTGATCTTGACTGGGCAAAGCACGAAGCGGAGATCAACGGACATGAGCAGGCCACCGCGCATGGAGAGCAATTCACAAGTCACTGAACAGGAATGGGGGACCGTCCTGGCGGCCGCTCGGGAGTTGGCGGAGAAGGTGTCGGGACTCAGTCGCCGGTTGGCTGCTGTGGAGCAGCGGCTGAATTCTGATGATCGGCCAGCGTCTGTTCGACCACGGTCATTCGATCGGTGAGGTCGTCCACGGATCGGCTGACCTGGTGAAGAAGATCGAGGAGTTCGGAGACGGTGATGGATTCGTTCGCGGTGGGTTGTCGCAGGACGTATGCGCCTTTGCCTTGGCGGGACACCACCAGTCCGTCGGTGGCCAGGTGCCGGATGGCGTCACGTGCGGTCATGACCGCGATGCCGTATCGGGTGGTCAGCTCGGCGAGGGTGGGCAGTTGGTCACCGGGCTGGTAGGTGCCGGCGGCGATGGCCTGGCGCAGGTCGTCGGCCACGCGTTGGTAGGCCGGTCGGGGGTCGGGCTGGTCCATCTCCATGAGTCAACAGTACCGCGTGAGCTAGCAGAGATGTAAATCATCCGTTGGAGGCGGAACAACTGACCTTGATCCATAGTTAACCAGTACACATAGCTAAGTCGGATACCTTGCTACGGCGGGCATGAGATGCGAAGGAGTGTTGATCAATGGGTGCGCCCAGGAACATGCGGCTACCGGCAGATTTTGATCAGTGGTACCCGCAGGGTCTGTACCTGGTGGGTGAGATCACGCCGGTGACCGAGTACCAGTCGCCGGAGGACCGGTCTCGCAACCGGCCGGTTCGGCCCCGGATCGATGAGGCGACCGGTTTGCTCCTGTTTCGGGGCACGTTCGCTGATCCGGCGGCGGAGAAGGATCGGGAGAAGTCGGTCACGGTCGAGTTCGCCTGTGCTTACCAGCCGGTGCCGCCGGAGTCGGTTGCAGGTGTGCCGTTTCGGCCGGTGGTGCTGGAGGGGATGACTGTGGCGCCGCGCGCGGAAGTCTCGGGTCAGGCCAAGTGGATCACGTGGGTGGTTCGGGCCACGGGCATGAGGGCACCCGGTGGGGCCTCGGCCACCGTGGTGGCTGCCGGCAGACCACCGTCGAGCAGGCCCGCCGCTGGTCCGTCTGACGCGGCGGGCAGGGCTGCGGCATGAGCGGTGACGACTCCTCGACACCGCCGCTGGTGTCCTTACCTCCACCAACTGAGCCGGATCCGCCACGGACGTTGGCGGAGGCTCATGAGGCGGTGGCCGCGATTCGGCCGGCTCGCACAGCGCCGCTGGTCGAGTGGTTGGCGTTTCACCAGCGGTCGGCGGCGGTGTACGCGGAGGTCGCCGAGGTTGATCGGGGTCACCATCACGAGGCGCTGTTTATGGCTGAGCGGGAGAGCCAGCGGGTGACTGAGATCAAAACCGAGATGGCCTCATCAACGGCCAGTGAGAAATGAGAGGGAGAAGACGGTGACGAAGACGACGAATCCCGGGCCGCCGCTGACGTTGATGGCGGCGCATGAGGAGCTGGTGCGGGTCCGTCCCTGCCGGTGTGGTTGTCGTATTACCAGCAGTCGGTAGCGGTGTATGAGCAGGTCGCCAAGACCGATCCCGGCCACGACGGTGAGGCCCTGTATTGGGCGGTGCGGGAACGAGTCCACGCGAGGGGAATCGAAGCCCGAATGAGGGCACTGCTACCAGCGTGAATACGCGACGGCATCGGGCAAATGACGGTGAACAAGGGGGTGGCTGCTACAGCCTGCACTAGAACACGATCACAGAAATAACTGTCAACGCACCCGGGGTGGTGCGGTAATGCCGCACGCCCTCAACTAATTCAAGACCGACGTACGCGCAGAAGCGGATTTCCCGGCTACCAACCTGGTCCGCTTCTGCGCTGTCCCTCCCGAGTCAGGAGTGAACAGTGAGAAGGATACGCAGATCCCCCGGGCCGGGCGCAAGCCCCCCACCCGGTGCGAATGAAAACCGCACCCAACAAACACCCATCGCGATCGCTGTGGTGCCGGTTGGGGGTGGTCGGTGATGGACGCGCAGATGATTGCCGTGGTGGTTGCCGGCCTCGGCGGCCTGGGCGTCGTCGTGTGGGTGCTGGCCAAACTCGGTAAGGCCCTGATCAAGATTGCGGAGGTACTGGCCGCTGCGGCGGTGGTGGTCCTCGCCCTGTGGCTGATGGTCAAGGCCGTGGTGTGGGCATTGCGCCAGACGCTCACGCACTGGCGCACCAGCCTGGCGGTGGTGGCGCTGTTGGCGTGGTGGGGCTGGTCCTCGCTGGTGGTCACTGTGGGTGTGGTGGTGGGGGTGCTTACCGGGTGGCGGCTGGTCAGCGTGGCGTCCTTTGATGCGTGGGCGGGTCGGTATCTGCGGGCCTGGTCACGGCGCTGGGCGATCTACGCCCCGAAGTTTCCCGACTGGTTGCACGCCTGTGGTCTGAGCGTCACCCAGGACGCGGCGCCGGTCGTGGTGACACTGAGCCCGCTGGGTCGCGCCCTGGGCCGCAGCCGGAGCCGGAGTCAGGTGCGGGGCGAGATTCCCCGAGTGGTCGGGGTGCGCTCGGGTGCGTCGTGGGATGAGGTCCGGGTGCGCCTGGTGCCCGGCCAGAAACCGGAGGGCTTCGACGAGGCCGCCCGGGCGTTGGCGTCGGCTCGGGGGGTGGCGCGCTGCCAGGTCCGGGAACTCACCCCCAACGTGGTGTCGATCGATTTCCAGCGCCGCAATCTGCTCACCGACCCGGTGCCCTGCCCCGATCTGTCCACCCTGACCGGCATTCACGGTGGGGCGGTGGATCTGCGGCGGGTCTGGTCCGGGCGCACCGAGTACGGGCAAGACTGGCATGTTCCGCTGGCCGGGGGTCACACCCTGGTCGCGGGGGCGACTGGGGCGGGCAAGAACTCGGTGATGTGGTGCCCGCTGGTCTCCATCGCCCCCGCGATCCGCGACGGGTGGGTGCGGGTGTCGGGGATCGACCCCAAGGGCATGGAACTGGCCTACGGACGGGGGATCTTTCACCGCTACGCGGTCACCGGGACCGACGCCGTGGCGGTGCTCGATGACCTCATCGACGCCATGAACACCCGCAAGACTGAGTTCGCTGGGCGGGTCCGGTCGGTGCCGATCAGCCCCACCCACCCCTTGGAACTGCTGGAATTCGACGAAATCGGCGCCTTAACGCGCTACACCGACCGCAAGACCCGCGACGCGATCACCGAACGGGTCGCCCTGCTGACCACCCAGGGTCGCGCGTTGGGGTTCACCGTGCGCGGCTACGTCCAGGAACCCACCAAAGACACCGTGCCCGTCCGGGAGCTGTTCCCCCGCCGGATCTGCCTACGAGTCTCCGCCAGGAAGTGCCCGGCGGCCCGGAACAAAGCCACCGGCTGGTGTTGAGCGCGGTGCGCGGTGGGGTGGTCAATGCGAACGACTTCAACAACGACCGGTGGAAGCCTGCGCTTCGCGCGGTCGGTGTGTCGTGTGGCCGATACGAAAACGGCGTGCACGAGCTGCGGCACTTCTTCGCCTCGGTGCTACTCGACCAAGGGGAGTCAATCAAGGCCGTAGCCGAGTGGCTGGGACACAGCGACCCCTCGTTCACGCTCAAGACCTACACCCACCTCATGCCCAGCAGCAACGAGCGGACCAAGGGCGTGATCGGCTCCCTGTACGGCCGCCGCGACGCAGACCACGGCCCGGACGGCCCATACACGGCCCAAGAAGATCAGGAGACCTAGAAATTGCTGGTCAGCGTACTGATGCCGAAATATGCTCAATATCTCTCAGGACACTAAGCAGGCGGCGGCATGATCTCTTCGGGGGAGGGCGTGGCGTTCGGGCGAGGGTGGTCGGCGAGGACGTCGCGGCCGGCGGGCTGGCGCTACTGGACGTGTTTGCCTGCGGTCCCCAGACAGGACCGCCGAGCCGATCGACGAGCAATTCCAGCCGATCGGAACGCCACGACTTGGATGGTTCCGATCGGGGTATGTTCGGAGGAGTCGGCGGCGTCCCGAGCACAGGTTCGGGGCTGTCTCGACGACGAGGGTAGGAGGCTGGTGTGAGCTTCGCGGATAAGTTCAGGGACAAGGCTCAGGTGCTACGTGGCCGTATCAAGCGGAACACCGGCGAGGTCACCGGCAGCAGGCGCCTGGAAGCCGAGGGCACGGCCGATGAGATAATGGGCAATCTGAAGCAGGCTGGCGAGAAGATCAAGGACGCATTCCGCGGGCGGGGTAATGGCCGCCGTCGGTATTAGTTAGATGCTCTGTCGGTATTAGTTAGCTGTTCTGGTCCGGCAGCAAGGGAACGGGCGGCCGTCGAAGCTGGGTTGATTCAGACGGCGTCGACGGCGAATTCCGTCTGGCCTGCACTGTCGCTGACGACTTGATACTCAGAGGCGACGCCTTGCCCAGGTACCCTATTTCCGCGACGGCGCCGGCGCTAGCCGGGGTGCCTCACGCCCGCTGAAGCTGCCGGGCGTTAGTGCGGATCTGGCCAGCATCAGTCTGTGCCTGGTGGGCGTGGTTGTGCGCCTGCTGGGCCTGGTCCTCGGCCTGCTGAGAGCCTGCTGGTTGGCCTGGTCGGCCCGCTCCTGCGCACCCTGAGCCCGCTGGTTGGCCTGCTGCGCCTCGTTCTGCGCCTGCTGGGCCTGGCCTCTGCGCCTGCTGCGCGGCGCTCCTGGCCTGCTGCGCCCCCCTGCCGTGCGTTGTTGGCATCCTGCTGTGCGATGCGAGGGCACTCGGAAGGGACTGGAAGCCGCACGGACCCGCGGCCGCGCCGGCGGCCATAAACCCAAGCTGAGCCAGCGGCAGGTTCTGGTGGCCCGGCGGATGTATGAGGACAAGGGCGGGGGTGGCAAACGTAAGTACACCGTTGCTGAAATCGCAGAAACCTTCGGCGTGTCCCGCAAGACGATCTATCGTCACCTCGATTAATTGCACGGCCACGCCGGTCGCCACCACGCGCGGAGCGGCCCGTACCGCACCCGCACTAGGCTTCTGGCTGTGGAGCGCAGCGAGGCTGCGAAGACCCGGATGGGGGGAGATCGCCGTTCGCTGTTTGACCGATTTGTCCAGACGGCCCACCGCCGGGTCAGCCAGGCCCCATTCTTCTTCGTGTGTGCCGGCATCGTCGCGATCTGGCTGGTCAGCTTGCCTCTGTAGGAGGACCTCAAGGAATGGCAGACTGCCATTCACACTGTCGCAAGCGTCCTCACGCTGCTGGTGGTGCTGCTTGAGAACGCCGGTCGCCGCGCGGAGGAGGCCGCGCAGGAGAAGCTCAACGTCATCGCCGAGGCGCTGGCCGAGCTGATGACTTCGGAAGCCCGCACCGATCCTGATCTCCGGGAAGCCGCGGAGCGCTTGCGTCAAGCCGTCGCCCTTGAGAAGCGCCATTGAGATTCTGGGACTAAAGGAAATGGTTAGGTAGGGCGTCAAGAACCGCGGCCTATTGGCTCGTGAGGCGCTTCCCCAGGCTCGCCACTGCAGCCTCCACTGCCCGCGCGTGGGCTCTGACTGCGCTGACCCACTCGACGAGTTCCGGGTTCTGGGTAGCGAGGTGCCCCATGCAACTGCTTGTGGCCTCGCTGAGAGCGGTGGTCGCGTCGGAAAGTTCCTGCATGGCCGGTTCCTTCGTCAGTACTCCTGTTTTGCTGGTGATCGTCGCTGCCAACGTTGAGCGACCTCACCCGGAGTGCGGATGGGCCGCGCCCAGTGCTCAGCGGGCACACCCCAAGGACGCCCGGTGTCGTCGTCGGCGCCATCCGTGACGTGGTCGGGTAGCTGGGGGAGGACACTGGCACCGTGCAGCTTCCCGTCATGCCGCCGGTCGCGCCGATGCTGGCCAAGCCCGCCGCCGAGATTCCGGCGGGCCAGCACTACGAACCGAAATGGGACGGCTTCAGGTCGATCATTTTCCGGGAAGGTGACGAGGTCGAGATCGGCAGCCGCAACGAACGGCCGATGACCCGTTACTTTCCCGAGATCGTCATCGCTGTCCTGCAGAATTTCCCGCCCCGGGCAGTGATCGACGGCGAGATCGTGATCGTCGATCGGGAACGCAACAGCCTGGACTTCGAGGCGCTGCAGCAGCGTATTCACCCCGCGGCCAGCCGGGTCAGGCTGCTGTCCGAGCAGACCCCGGCCAGTTTCGTGGCGTTCGACCTGCTCGCGCTCGGCGACGACGACCTCACCCAACAGCCGCTCGCGCAGCGGCGCGAGGCGTTGGAGCACGCGCTGGCCGCCGCCGCCGCGCCGGTGTACGTCACGCCGGCGACGCGAGACCAGGACGTCGCCCGCCGGTGGTTCGATCAGTTCGAAGGTGCCGGGCTGGACGGCCTGATCGCCAAGAGTCTCGACCTGCGCTACCAGCCCGACAAGCGGGTGATGACCAAGATCAAACATGAACGTACCGCCGACTGTGTCGTCGCCGGCTACCGGCTGCACAAATCCGGTCCGGACGCCATCGGCTCGCTGCTGCTGGGCTTGCACGACGACCGGGGCGTTCTTGTGTCGGTGGGCGTGGTCGGGGCGTTTTCGATGGCCCGGCGCCGGGAACTGCTGACTGAGCTGCAGCCCCTCGTCGCGACGTTCGACGACCACCCGTGGGCCTGGGCCCGGCAGGAGGAGGGTGAGCGCACTCCGCGCAAGTCCGAGACCAGCCGCTGGAACGCCGGTAAGGACCTGTCCTTCACGCCGCTGCGTCCCGAACGCGTCGTCGAGGTCCGCTATGACTACATGGAGGGCGTACGGTTCCGGCACACCACCCAGTTCGTCCGCTGGCGCCCCGATCGCGATCCCCGCGGCTGTACCTACGAGCAGCTCGAGCGGCCCGTCCGCTTCACCCTCGCCGACGTCCTCACCAGTACCTGACGGCTGCGGCTCGGGCCCGTGAACTCGACGCCACCGTCGTTTTTGCCCGAGGAGAAGGTCGGTGCTGTCGAGTTCACGGCGGCCCGTCCTAGTGTGCGTCGCGGTCGGCCCACTCGAGGAGCTGCTCCAGCGAGAACACCGCGTCGTCGATGCCGGCGTGCACGTCGCCCAGGTGGGCGAACCGCTCTGGCACGGTGGCCAGGGTGAAGTCACCGGGTTCGGCGTCGGGCACCTCGTCCCAGCGCAACGGGGTTGAGACCACCGCCTCGGGCACGCCGCGCACTGAATAGGCGCCGCGGATCGTGTGGTCGCGGGTGTTCTGGTTCCAGTCGACGAACACCGCGGCGATCCGGTCCCGCTTCCACCACTCGGTGGTGACCAGCTCCGGTGCGCGCCGCTCCACTTCACGGGCGAAGGCGTGGGCCGCGCGGCGCACGTCGGCGAAACCCCAGCGCGGCTCGATCCGCACGTAGATGTGCATGCCCCGACCCCCGGAGGTCTTCGGCCAGCCCACGGCGCCGAGCTCGGCGAGCACCTCTTGGGCCACCGCGGCCACCTGGCGGGCCTGAGCGAACCCGGTACCGGGTTGCGGGTCCAGATCGATGCGCCACTCGTCGGGACGTTCCACGTCGGTCGCCCGGGTGTTCCACGGGTGGAACTCCACGGTGCTCATCTGCACCGCCCAGACCACGTCAGCGACGTCGCTGACGCACAGTTCATCCGCGGAGCGCCCGGACGGGAAGTCCACCCGCACCGTCTGCACCCAGGGCGGTGCACCGGCTGGCAGCCTTTTCTGGTGCACCTTGGGCCCGGTGACACCGGTGGGGAACCGGTGGAGCATGCAGGGGCGTCCGCGCAGCGCGCGAACGATGCCGTCGCCGACCGCGAGGTAGTACCGGGCGAGGTCGATCTTCGTCTCGCGCCGTGCGGGGAAGTACACGCGGTCCGGGTTGGTGATCCGGACGGTTCGGTGGCCGACCTCCAGTTCGACGGCCGGGGTGCCGCGGGTGCCGGCCACCCGCCGATCCTCAGCACCGCTTGGCTTTGCGGGCCTTGAAGTGGCTGGCGATCAGCATCACCACAAGTATCGTGCCGGGGGCGATCAGGTAGAAGTCGCCGACGTGACCCTCGTTGTTCCCGATGAGCATCGCGAACAGCGCGAAGGCGGTGAACCAACCAGCGATCTTGCCGGCGCGCTGGGGAGTGCCATGCCAGCCCCACGCGGCTGACGGCTCCTCGTCCGGGTCCACACCGTGGATTGAGGGCCCGCCGTAGGTAGAGTCCTGGTCGGCGGGATGCTGATCAGTCACGGACACGCCAACATCATCGCATACCGGCAGCTGGCGTCGCATACCAGCGGCCGGCCGGCTCACCGCCACCACCGGGTACGCCTAACAACGCTGTCATCGGGGACAATGACTTAGATGGACCCGTCGGATCGGCCACGCACGGTACTGCTGCTGGGCAGCACCGGGTCGATCGGCGTCCAGGCGCTGGACGTGATCCACCGCAACCCTGGTCGCTTCCGCGTGGTCGGGCTCGCCGCCGGCGGGGCAGACCCGCAGGCGTTGGCTGCGCAGGTGCTGGCGTCCGGTGCACCCGCCGTCGCGGTGGCCCGGGGTCGGGCGGCGCAGGACCTGCAGCTGGCCCTGTTCGCCGAAGCGCAGCGATGCGGGTACAACCAGGGCGGATACCGGATGCCCCGGATCCTGGTCGGTCCCGAGGCGGCAACCGAGCTTGTCGCGACCCAGCCCGCCGACGTGGTGCTCAACGGGGTGACCGGTTCCCGCGGCCTGGCGCCGACGCTCGCGGCGCTGCGCAGCGGCGCCATCCTGGCGCTGGCCAACAAGGAGTCCCTGGTGGCTGGTGGCACGCTGGTCACCCGCGCCGCAGCGCCGGGCCAGATCGTGCCGGTGGACTCCGAGCACTCGGCGCTGGCCCAGTGCTTGCGGGCCGGTACCAGGGCGGAGGTATCCCGGCTGGTGCTCACCGCCTCCGGAGGGCCCTTCCGCGGCCGTCGCCGCGCCGAGCTCGACGGGGTCACCGCCGAGCAGGCCCTTGCGCATCCGACCTGGCGGATGGGGCCGGTGGTGACGGTGAACTCCGCAACGCTGGTGAACAAGGGCCTGGAGCTGATCGAGACGCACCTGCTGTTCGGTATCGCCTACGATCGCATCGACGTCGTGGTCCACCCGCAGTCGGTGATTCATTCGATGGTCACCTTCACCGACGGCTCGACGATCGCCCAGGCCAGCCCACCGGATATGCGGTTGCCGATCGCGCTGGCGCTGGGTTGGCCGGACCGGGTGGCCGACGCGGCCCCGGCCTGCGACTTCGCTCACCCCACGAGCTGGACGTTCGAACCGGTGGATACCGAGACCTTCCCCGCCATCGAACTGGCCAAGGAGGCGGGCGTCGCCGGTGGGTGCGTTCCCGCGGTGTTCAACGCGGCCAATGAGGAGGCGGTGGCGGCCTTCCTCGAGCACCGCATCTCCTTCCGTGAGATTGTCGACACTGTGGCGGCCGTACTGGGTGAGGCGCAGGGGTGGCGGGCCGAGCCGACTACGGTGGACGACGTGCTGGCCGCCGAGGACTGGGCCCGGAGCAGAGCCAGGGAGCTGCTGGGCGCGCCGACTCACCCAGACCGGTCGGAGCCCGAAGTGAGGATCCCGAAGTGAGGAGCCCCGAAGTGAGGAGCACAGCGTGACGTTCGTGTTGGGGGTGGTGCTTTTTGCGATCGGCATCGGGATCTCCGTCGCATTGCACGAGGCCGGCCACATGTACAGCGCAAAGTTCTTCGGGATGAAGGTGCGCCGCTACTTCATCGGCTTCGGCCCGACCCTGTTCTCCTTTCGCCGGGGAGAGACGGAGTACGGCCTCAAAGCGATCCCGGCCGGTGGGTTCTGCGATATCGCGGGGATGACCGCGATGGACGAGCTACCTGATCCGGACGACCGCAGGCGGGCCTTCTTCCGTTTCCCCACCTGGCAGCGGGTTGTGGTGCTTTCCGCGGGCTCGCTGACCCACTTCGCCGTGGGCATCGTGCTGATCTATGCGATGGCGGTGTCGACCGGCCTGCCGAACCTCAACCGGGCGCCGGCCCCCGCGGTGGTGTCCAAGGTCAGCCAGTGCCTCGAGGTGCAAGGCGACAATTCCTGCCGGCCGGGTTCCCCCGCGCCGGCCAGGAACGCGGGCCTGCAGCCAGGGGACCGGGTGCTGGCCGTGGCAGGCACCCCGATTCATAACTCCGCCGACCTGATCGGCGCGATCCAGAGCCGTTCCGGACCGACCGAGTTCCGCCTCGAGCGTGCCGGGCAGCAGCGCACCGTAGTCATCGACGTCGCCCGGGTGCCGGTCTCGGCGCTGGGTGGCCAGGGCGACAAGCTGGTCGGCGCGATCGGCGTGACACCGCAACAACCGGACGCCGTGACCCTGCATTACAGCCCGGCAGCCGCGGTAGGCAAGACCGTCACCTTCACCGGCGCCATGTTCGCCAACACCTGGCAGGGTCTCAAGCAATTCCCGCAGAAGATTCCTGCGCTGTTCGACCGTATCGGCGGGCAGAATCGACCGGACTCGCCGGTCAGCGTGGTCGGGGCCAGCGTGCTCGGCGGCGACGCCGTGGGTTACGGCGCCTGGTGGTTCTTCCTCTTCCTGCTCTCGGCGTTCAATCTGTTCGTCGGGGTGTTCAATCTTCTGCCGTTGCTTCCACTGGACGGCGGGCATATCGCGGTCAACCTCTACGAAAGCCTCCGCAACGCCATCCGGCGGGCCACCGGCCGCCCCAACGGGCCTCCGGTGGACTACGCCAAGCTGATGCCGCTGACCTATGCGATCGCGATCGTGTTCATCGGGATCGGCGCTCTGACCATCACCGCCGACATCATCAATCCGATTCGTTTGCACCCATGACTGAGCCGAGGCCTCCCATGATGATTGGCATGCCGGCCGTTCCGCCACCGGTGCTCGCCGAGCGTCGTAAGACCCGCCAGTTGCAGGTCGGCGCTGTGGGCGTGGGCAGCGAGTACCCGGTGTCCGTACAGTCGATGACCACCACGCTCACCGCTGACGTGGACGCCACCCTGCAGCAGATCGCCGAGCTCACCGCGGCGGGATGCGACATCGTGCGGGTGGCGGTGCCCAGTGCCGATGATGCCGAGGCGCTGGCGGCAATCGCGAGTAAGTCACGGATACCGGTGATCGCTGATATCCACTTTCAGCCCAAGTACGTCTTCGCCGCCATCGATGCGGGGTGCGCGGCGGTGCGAGTCAACCCCGGCAACATCAAGAAATTCGATGACCGGGTGGCCGAAATCGCCAAGGCCGCCAAGGACGCGGGCGTCCCGATCCGGATCGGCGTCAACGCCGGGTCGCTGGAGCCCAAGATCCTGGCCAAGTACGGCAAGGCGACCCCGGAGGCGCTGGTCGAATCCGCGTTGTGGGAGGCGAGCCTGTTCGCTGAACACGACTTTCACGACATCAAGATCTCGGTGAAGCACCACGATCCGGTGATCATGGTCCGCGCCTACGAGCAGCTTGCCGCCGCGTGCGACTACCCGTTGCATCTCGGGGTCACCGAGGCCGGCCCGGCGTTCCAGGGCACCATCAAGTCGGCCACCGCGTTCGGAGCGTTGCTCAGCCAGGGCATCGGGGACACGATCCGGGTCTCGCTGTCCGCACCGCCGGTCGAGGAGGTCAAGGTCGGCTTGCAGATTCTGGAGTCGCTGAACCTGCGGACCCGGCGGCTGGAGATCGTGTCCTGCCCGTCGTGCGGCCGAGCCCAGGTCGATGTCTACAAGCTCGCCGAGGAGGTCACCGCGGGCCTGGAAGGCATGGAAGTGCCGCTGCGGGTGGCCGTGATGGGGTGTGTGGTCAACGGACCAGGCGAAGCCCGCGAGGCCGACCTCGGGGTGGCCTCGGGCAACGGCAAGGGACAGATCTTCGTCCGCGGCAAGGTGATCAAGACGGTGCCCGAGGCACAGATCGTCGAGACGCTCATCGAGGAGGCCTTCCGCTTGGCCGAAGTACCCAAGGCTGAGGCGCCCAAGGCTGAAGGTTCTTAGGGGGTTGTTAGGGACTCCTGTGACTGCGCTGCCTCGGCTGTTCTGGCACGCTAGACGGTGTGCTCAAGTACGCGGGTGCACGCCTGCTGGATGACCGTGACGTGCGCAGCGTCCGGGCGGCGCTGGCCGCCGACCCGGTGATGTCCTGCATGCTGGCCGCTCGGATCGAAAACGGCAGCCTGGATCCATGGCGGCTCGGCGGGGAGCTGTGGGGTTTCGCCGGTCGCCCGCACTGCGGGCTCGACGGGTTGTGCTTTTCTGGCGCCAACCTTGTGCCCCTGTGTGGCGGACCGTCGGCGATCCGGGCCTTCGCAGACCGGGCGGCCCGGCGAGCCAGGTGCTGCTCGTCCATGGTGGGACCGGCCGATCAGGTGCTCGGGTTGTGGTCGGAGCTGTGTGAGAGCTGGGGGCCGGCCCGCGAGGAGCGTTTGAACCAGCCGCTGATGGTGCTTGCCGAGCAGCCTCGGGTCCGCGCGGACCGGCTGGTGCGGCCGGTGCGTCCGGACGAATTGGAAAGCTACCTGCCGGCTGCGGTGGCGATGTTCACCGAGGAGGTCGGGGTCGATCCTCGACTGCCCGACGGCGGCGCCGGTTACCGCGCCAGGGTTGCGGAGTTGATCGCGGCGGGGCGGGCATTCGCCCGGTTCGACGCCGGCGAGGTGGTGTTCAAGGCCGAGATCGGGGCGATGTCGTCTACCGTGGGTCAAATCCAGGGCGTGTGGGTGCATCCGGATTGGCGTGGTCATGGGCTGGCGGCGGGTGCGACGGCGGCCGTGGTGGCCCGACTACAGGCGATGGGTCGGGTCGCCAGCCTGTACTTCAACGCATACAACCAGCCGGCCCGTGCCGCGTACCGCCGAGTCGGTTTCACCCAGGTGGGCTGCTTCGCTACGGTGCTGTTCTGAACTGTCAAGCGGCATACTCGCGCCCGTGCGCCGACTACGTCTGGTAGCCGTCCTGCTGGCGGCCCTGATGGCCGTCCTGCCGGCTGGCTGCGGTTTCTTCGGGTCCGACCCGCACGACGCGGCGGCTGCCTTCCTGGACGCACTGGCCAAGGGTGACGCCGCCGCGGCCGGGCGGTTCACCGACGATCCGGTCGCCGCCACCGAGCTGATCCGGCAGGTCCGCGGCGAGCTGAGGCCGCAGCGCGTGCAGCTCACCGTGGGCGACGTCCGGTCCGGTGACCGCATCGCCTCGGCTTCCTTCGCCGCGGTCTGGGACCTGGGTAGGGGCCGGCAGTGGCGGTACTCAGGCGCCTTCGATCTGCTGCCCGCGAACACCACCGATGGCTGGCTGGTCCGGTGGAGTCCAGCGGTGCTGCACCCGCGCCTGGGGGCGCATCAACTCGTGACGCTGCGCGAGGAACCGGCCGAACCGGCCCCGGTGGTCGACCGCGCCGGGACCCCCCTGCTCACCACGCAGACCGTGGTCACCGTCATGCTGGATCACAGCGAGACCCCGGATCTGCCCGGCGCGGCTGCCCAACTGGCGAGCGCCCTGGGTCGTTTCGATCCCCAGATCACCCAGCAGTCGATCATTGCAGGAGTCAACGCGACCCCGGCGGGACAGCCCAGCGCGGTGGCGGTGCTTCGCCAGCAGGACTACGAAGCGATACGGGATCAGATCGATCAGCTGCCCGGGCTGAGCTTCCCCACCCAGCAGCGGCTGCTCGGTCCCGACCAGGACTTCGCCTCCCAGCTGCTGCCGGGCATCCGCAAAGTGGCCGCCGAACAACTCCAGAACGCCGCCGGTTGGCGCATCGTGACGGTGACCGCGATGGGGCAGGAAGTCGAAACCCTCGCCACCGCGCAGCCACGTCCGGTGCCGACGCTCACCACCACGGTCGACCGAGCCGTGCAGGTCGCTGCAGAACACGCTGTCGATGCGGTGCCCAACCCGGCGACGATCGTGGCGATCCAGCCCTCCACCGGGGAGATCCTGGGCGTCGCGCAGAACAGGGCGGCCGACGCGCAAGGCCCGCTGTCGCTTACCGGGCGATTCCCGCCGGGGTCCACCTTCAAGATCGTCACGGCGTCGGCGGCCTTGCAGTCCAAGCAGGTCACGCCGAACTCGCCAGTGGCCTGTCCGGCGACCACCATAGTCGGGCAGCGGGTGGTAGCCAACGATCACCTCATCGACCTGGGCACGTTGCCACTGCACACCGCCTTCGCGAACTCGTGCAACACCACGTTCGCCCAACTGGCGGCCCGGCTGGGAACTGGCGCGTTGACCGACGCGGCGCACCAGATGGGCATCGGGATGGACTACGCCATCGCCGGCCTCACTACTTTCACCGGTCAGGTCCCCCCCGCGGAGTCGATGGTGCGGCGCGCGGAGAACGGATTCGGGCAGGGCCGGGTGCTCGCCAGCCCGTTCGGCATGGCCCTGGTGGCTGCCACAATCGATGCCGGCGGCCAGCTCCCCACCCCGATTCTGATCCGGGGAACGACGACTCAAACGGCGCTCGGACCGGTCCCGCCGGTGCCCGGCGAGGTCGCCGACGCGGTGCGGGCGATGATGCGAGAAGAGGTGACCGCGGGCACCGCGAAATCGTTGGCGGGCCAGACCCAGTTGTTCGGCCAGACCGGGACCGCGGATGACGGCCCTACCGGTGCGAATGACTGGTTCGTCGGGTTCCGGGGTGACCTGGCATTCGCCACCCTCGTCGTCGGCGCAGGCTCGTCCGCCCCAGCCTTGGACGTCTCCGGGCGCTTCCTGTCCGCACTAGGTGCGGGATGACCGGCATAGAGTGGGGCCATGCCCGTGCGAACCCAGTTGCGTCCAGGCCGCCAGACTCCGATGCGTCCGGTCCCCCCGGCGATCCAGCGGCCGGACTACGTCGGCAAACCCGGGCCCAGCCCGTGCACCGAGCCGTGGACCCAGCCGCCCGAGGTGATCGAGGCTATGCGGGTGGCAGGAAAGATCGCCGCGCAGGCGCTCGCCGAGGGCGGCCGCGCGGTGTCGCCCGGGGCCACCACCGATGAGGTCGATCGGGCGGTACACGAGTTCCTGCTCGACCACGGTGCGTACCCCTCGACCCTGGGTTACAAGAGTTTTCCCAAGTCCTGCTGCACGTCGCTGAACGAGGTGATCTGCCACGGCATCCCGGACTCGACCGTGATCGAGGACGGCGACATCGTCAACATCGACGTCACCGCGTTCATCGGCGGTGTCCATGGCGATACCAACGCCACCTTCCTCGCTGGTGACGTCAGCGAGGAGGACCGGCTCCTGGTCGAGCGGACCCACGAAGCGATGATGCGCGGCATCCGCGCGGTGCGACCGGGCCGGGCGCTCAACGTGATCGGTCGGGTCATTGAGGCTTACGCCAAACGCTTCGGCTACGGCGTGGTCCGCGACTTCACTGGCCACGGCATCGGACGTTCCTTCCACGGCAAGTTGGTCGTGTTGCACTACGACGAGCCGTCCGTGGACACCGTCTTGGAGCAGGGAATGACCTTCACCATCGAGCCTATGATCACGCTCGGCGCGATCGACTACGACGTGTGGCCGGACGGGTGGACGGTGACGACGAAGGACAAGGCGCGCACCGCGCAGTTCGAGCACACCCTCGTCGTCACCGCGGACGGGGCGGAGATCTTGACCCTGCCGTAATGACGCGCGGAGCGTTGCTCGTCGCTGGCACCACCTCTGACGCGGGCAAGAGTGTTCTGGTGGCCGGGATCTGCCGATGGCTGGCCCGTCGCGGGATATCGGTGGCGCCGTTCAAGGCGCAGAACATGTCCAACAACTCAGTGGTGACCCCCGACGGGGGGGAGATCGGCCGAGCTCAGGCAATGCAAGCCGCGGCGTGCGGCATCGAGCCGGATGTGCGGTTCAACCCGGTCCTGCTCAAACCAGGCAGCGACCGCTGCGCCCAGGTTGTGGTGCTCGGCCACGCCGCTGGCACGGTATCTGCCGCGTCCTACCGACACCATAAGGCTGAACTGCTCGACGTCGTGGTGGACACATTGACCGCGCTACGAGCCGAGTACGAAATGGTGATCTGCGAGGGCGCCGGATCGCCCACCGAGATCAATCTCCGGTCCACCGACATCGCCAACATGGGCTTGGCTCGGGCCGCTGGGCTGCCGGTCCTGGTGGTCGGGGACATCGACCGGGGCGGTGTGCTCGCGCACCTGTTCGGCACCGTGGCTCTGCTGTCGCCCGCCGACCAGGCGCTGGTGGCCGGATTCGTGATCAACAAGTTCCGCGGCGATCCGGATCTGCTGGCTCCCGGACTGGCCCAGTTGCAGGCGCTGACCGGCCGGCCGAGCTACGGCGTGCTGCCGTTTAGCGACTCGCTATGGCTCGATGGCGAGGATTCACTGGCTTACGACGCCGACGGTGTGATCGGACGCCCTGCTTCACCTGAGGGCACCCAGTGGTTGCGGGTGGCGGTGGTGCGGCTGCCACGGATCTCCAATGGCACCGATGTCGAGGCATTGGCCTGCGAACCTGGGGTGGTGGTCCGTTATGTCACCGAGCCGTCCCAGCTGGCCGACGCTGACCTGGTGGTGCTGCCCGGCTCGAAATCCACCGTGGCGGACCTGTCCTGGCTGCGCCGGACGGGACTGGCTGCGGCGGTGGCGGCACACGCCGGCTCCGGACGTCCGGTGTTGGGCATCTGCGGTGGCTACCAGATGCTGGCGCGGCGTATCACCGATCACGTCGAGTCCGGCGCCGGGGAGGTGGCCGGCCTGGGACTGCTCGACCTCGAAGTGGTCTTCGATCCCGCCAAACACCTGGCGCGCCGTTGCGGCACTGCGCTGGGAGAGCCGGTGACCGGCTACGAGATACACCACGGCCGGGTGGTACATCGCGGTGACCCACCGCTGGTGTCGGGTGCCGACGACGGCTCCGATGGCGGACACGTGCTGGGCACCCACTGGCACGGGCTCTTCGAAAACGACGCCTTCCGCCGTGCCCTGCTGCGGCGAGTGGCCTCCCTTGCCGACCGGCCCGGTTTCCGACCGGCGCCCGACACCAGCTTCGCCGCCTTACGGGCCGCTCAGCTGGATCTGCTCGGTGACCTCGTCTGCGCCCATCTGGATACCGATGCACTGCTCGACCTGATCGAGCACGGCCCCCCACCCGGCCTGCCTTTCGTCTCGCCAGGTGTCGGCGACCACTAGCGCGCCGGCCCACACCGCTTCTGGGAGACCAGAGCAGGTGCAGCCGGTGTGAACGGCCACCATGCTTGGTCTGGTCTGGTTGGTCAAGTACACTGGAGAAGTGCCCAAGCAGGTGAACATCTACGAGGCCAAGAGCACACTTTCCAAGCTGCTCGCGCAGGTGGAGGCCGGCGATGAGGTTGTCATTGCCCGCAACGGTAAGCCGGTCGCACGGCTGGTGCCGTTGCCGCGCTCCCCGGTATGCCGCATGCCCGGAGGATGGAAAGGCAAGGTCTGGATATCCCCTGACTTCGATGAGCCTGATCCGG